>CAMEPD010000013.1 GCA_945931475.1 uncultured Muribaculaceae bacterium
CCTTTTGATTTAATGTGATTTATCTCAAAAACCGGCCACCGGAACGTTAACATTTATTTTTAAACAGCCTCTTAATCCAACATTAAAAAATGGCAGCACAAACTCAACGAAAGGCTCTGACTGTACGTCTGATGATCCTTAATTTCCTGGAATTTGCCGTGTGGGGTGCATACCTCGTTTCGATGGGCATCTACCTCAAACTCTATTCGGTCGGCCTCACCCTGAAGATTTTCTGGTTTTACACCGTACAAGGGCTCGTATCGCTCTTCATGCCCGCCGTGGTCGGCATCGTGGCCGACCGATGGATTCCGGCCCAGAAGATGCTGAGTCTCTGCCATTTAATCGCCGGCCTGTTCATGTGCATGGCCGGGTGGTACTGCTTCTCCCACACCGGAGGCACCATAGAATTCAGACCTCTGTTCACCTACTACACCATCTCGGTTGCCTTCTTCATGCCTACCATCGGCCTTTCGAACTCGGTAGCATTCTCGGCGCTCACCGAGGCCGGGCGCGACACCATCAAGGCTTTCCCGCCCATCCGTACACTCGGTACGGTAGGTTTCATCTGCGCAGCGCTCTTCGTAAACTTCACACATTATCAGAACACATACATGCAGTTCGTGGCCTCGGGCGTGCTGTCGCTCGTGATGGCCATGTACGCCGTGACCATGCCGCCGTGCCCCGTCAACCGGTCGGGCAGCGGCGCATCGCTGGCCGAATCGCTGGGTCTGAGCGCCTTCAAGCTATTCAAACGCAAGAAGATGGCTATATTCTTCATCTTCAGCATGCTTTTGGGCGTGTCGCTGCAGATTACCAACTCCTACGGCACCACGTTCATCTCCACCTTCCGCGACATCGCCGATTTCGCCAACACATGGGGCGCGCAGAACGCTACGGCTCTGATAGCTATATCACAGTGCAGCGAGGCGCTCTGCATTCTGCTTATCCCCTTCTTCCTGCGTAAGTTCGGTATCAAGGGCGTGATGCTCATGGCCATGATGGCCTGGGTGCTCCGCTTCGGATTCTTCGGCATAGGCGACACCGGTTCGGGCATCGTATGGCTCATCCTGTCGTGCATCGTCTACGGCGTAGCGTTCGACTTCTTCAATGTGTCGGGCGGCCTGTTCATCGACAAGGAGACCGATCCGAAGCTGCGTTCGTCGGCTCAGGGCCTGTTCATGATAATGACCAACGGTATCGGCGCCTCGCTCGGCACCTGGATTGCCGGTAACTTCGTGGTTAACAAATTAGTCCCGCAAGGGCCCGGCACCTCGGCCGCAGAACAGCTCCCCGGCTGGCGTGAGTCATGGATGATTTTCGCCGCCTACGCCCTTGTTATCGCCGTGCTCTTCTTCTTTATTTTCAAGGACAAACCCACGAGGGAAACCGCCCGCGAGCTAAAGCGCGCCGAGGACAATACCCCGATTTAGAGGCTGTAAAAAAATAAGAGGCTGTTTAAAAATAAATGTCAAACGCCCATGCATAAACCCGTCAGCAGATGATTCAGTTTTTTGCGCCCGACATAGAGACCACAGGCCAGCTCCCCGAAGGGGAATCGCAGCACTGCGTCAAGGTGTTGCGACACCGCGAGGGGGACACTATAACTGTAATCGACGGCCGCGGCACGCGCCTCACCTGCATCATCACCGAGGCGCACCCCGGACGCACCCGAGTGGAGATAACTTCGCGCGAGTCGGTGCCCCCATTCTGGCCGGCCCCGCTGACCGTAGCCGTGGCGCCCACAAAGCACCTCGACCGAATGGAATGGCTAGTGGAGAAGCTCACCGAATCGGGCTTCGACCGCTTCACGCCGCTGCTCTGCCGCTGGTCGGAACGCAAGGAGATTAAGCCCGAGCGGCTGGAGAAAATCGCCGTATCGGCCATGAAACAGAGCCTGAAAGCCACCCTGCCGCGCATCGACGGCATGACGCCGCTGAAACGCTTTATCGAGGAGACACGCTCTGTGCCTCAGCGGTTCATAGCGCACTGCGAGGCCGACAAACCTCGACGGCTGCTCGCCCGCGAATACCGTCCGGGAGTGGAAACCATAGTGCTCATCGGCCCGGAGGGCGACTTCTCGCCCGAGGAGATAGATATGGCGCTCGACGCCGGATTCGTACCGGTGTCGCTCGGCGACGCGCGCCTGCGCACCGAATCAGCCGCCCTCGCCGCCCTCCAGACTTTCCATGTCATAAATCAGATTAATTCCTGAGAAGTCAGATAAGAAACATCCTACACCGAAGTGAAAATCAATCTACCCGAATACCTCGCCTCCTCCCCTGGCGGCAACTTTTTCCTGCTGGCCGGACCCTGTGTCATCGAAGGGGAGCAAATGGCCCTTGACATAGCCGGCACAGTCAAGGAAGTTACCGACCGCCTCGGCATTCCCTACGTGTTCAAAGGCTCGTATCGCAAAGCCAACCGCTCGCGCATCGATTCGTTTACCGGCATCGGCGATCTCGAAGCGCTCCATATACTTAAAAAGGTGAGCGAAACCTATGGCATCCCTGTGGTAACCGACATCCACTCTGCTCCAGAGGCCGCCATGGCCGCCGAATTCGTGGATATGCTCCAGATACCGGCCTTCCTGTGCCGCCAGACCGACCTGCTCGTGGCCGCCGCGCGCACCGGCAAGATGGTGAACATCAAGAAGGGGCAGTTCCTGTCGCCGGGAGCAATGCGTCACGCCGTGCAGAAGGTGCGCGATGCCGGCAACCAGCAGGTGGCGATCACCGAACGCGGCACCACATTCGGCTACCAGGACCTGATTGTCGACTATCGCGGCATCCCCGAGATGCAGCAGAACGGCTGCCCGGTGATTCTCGACGTCACCCACTCGCTGCAGCAGCCCAACCAGACTGCAGGCGTCACCGGCGGACGCCCCGACATGATTGAGACCGTGGCCCGCGCCGGCATAGCCGTAGGCTGCGACGGCATATTCATCGAGACACATCCCCGGCCGGCTGAAGCCAAGAGCGACGGTGCAAACATGCTGCGGCTCGACCTGCTCCCCACCCTGCTCGAACACCTCACCACGCTGCGAATGGCAGTTAACTCCATCAAGTAAGAGGCTGTTAAAAAATAACCTCATTATTTATTATGAAACTGAAAAATATAGTTGCAACCCTGATAATCGGCGCATCCTCACTGGGCGCCTACGCCCAGGACGGACTCGACAATCCCATGACCAAAGCGGTGATGGATGTCTACGCCCAGGAACTTGCCAACAACCCCAACAACTACGAAGTGCTCTACCGCAGGGCCACCGAATACTATCGCTTCAACCAGTATCTGCGCGCCCTGCAGGACGCCGACGGCGCTATCCGCAACGCACCGGCCAAGGACAAAGATTTCTGCGCGGCCGCCCATCAGCTTCGCGGCGAGATATACCAGATGCTCGACAAACCCGCCGAAGCGCTCGCCGACTTCACGAAGGCATCGCAGCTCGACCCCACATCGTTCATCTCGCTCTACCAGAAGGCCAACTGCGAGTATGAGCTCGGCGACTACGCAGCCGCCAAGGCCGACTACAGCCGCCTGCGCGCCATGGACCCCCGCAGCGCCGAAGCACTCACCGGCTTGGCCCGCGTCTCCGTCAAGGAGAACAACCTCGGCAACGCCCAGCAGTACATGGACGACGCCGTAGCCATGATGCCGGCCGACTCCGACATATACGTGCGCCGCTCGTCGGTGCGCCGTATGCTCGGCAACAACACCGGCGCTGTCGACGACCTGATTATGGCCATCTCGATTGACTCCAGCTCCAAGGCGTTCCGCGAACTGGTCGACATCGCCGGCGAGGATTACCCGGCGGTCTACACCGCCCTGGGCAACGCCATATCGCAGGCCCCCGAGCAAGGGATGTTCTACTACATCCGCGCCATGATAGCGCAGGCCCACTACCACTTCCCCGCCGCGCTGGCCGACTTCCGCTACATCATCGACAACAATATGTACAACTACGCCGGCATCTACGACTCGATGGCGCAGTGCTACTACGCCTTGTGCGACTTCGACAAGGCGCTCGAATGCGTCAACCGAGCCATCTCCATGTCGGCCGAGAACACATCGTTCTTCCTTACCTTAGCACGCATACAGCGCGCCCAGGGGCTGAAAAAGGAGGCGCTCGCCAACATAAACAAGGTGCTGACCAAGGACGCCCGCAACGAGGAGGCACTCACAGAGAAGGGCATATCGCTTTTCGGTCTCGAACGCTATGAGGAGGCCTCGATTCTCTTCGGCGAGATGATTATGGATACCCCCGACAAGGCCCTTCCATACATGATGCAGGCCTGGGTGCTCAATGACGGCATGGCCCAGTCGGCCAAGGCAATGCAGGTTTACCGCCGTATGCTCGACGCCATACCTGCGGAGAATAGTACCGACCCGCAGTCGCTCCGCGGCTTCGCACAGCTTTTCACCAACGACAAAGAGGGCGCTCTCCGCTGGGCCGAGGAGCTCGTAAAGGTAAAAGACACCGACGGGCGCCGCAACTATATCGCTGCATGCCTGGCGGCTCAGGCCGGTGAATCCGCGCTGGCCCTGGCCTACGCTTCCGACGCCATGAAGCTCGGCTACGCCGACAAATATCAGTGGACCATCTACGACGCCGCCCGAGTGAATGTGGCCCCCCTCCGCCGGGGCAACGCCCTCACCGAGACCATGGCCCGCTACGCCTACATCTTCGAATGACGCACCGACGGCGCTGACTTCAACCGCGATAAAACCTTTTAAAGGGGCGTGATGTTTATATGATAACGAAATAAACATCGCGCCCCTTCACTATGAATCCTTATAATCGCTCGCTCAATAGATTTCTTGCCATACTTTTAGCCGCTGTGTTCCTGTCGATAGGCATCGTGGCCTGCTCGGATAACGACAACGAATGGGACGGCACCCCGCTTGCGGTGCGCCGGTTCGTCAGCGAATACTTCCCCGGACAGACCATCTCGGATTACAACGAAGAGAACGGCATACTGTACGTGCGTCTCAAGAACTCGGCCGCCCTGCAGTTCGATGCCTCGGATTACAACTGGATTTCGGTCAACGGCTACGGCGAGGTACTTCCGTCGCAATTCCTGTTCGACCGTCTGCCACCCGCACTGTACGAGTATCTCCAGAGCACATCGGCGCTCAACGGCGTATACAGCGTGTCGCGCGACCTGGTAACCGGCAAGTACCGCATCGAGCTGCTCGACTGCACGGTAATCTTCGACAGCGAGACAGGCAAAACCGAAGTCACGCAGTAACTCCGAATTTTGCAACAGCTTTGGGGGCCGTACGGATTCACCGACGCACGAAGGCGTACCGCATGATGGCGTGATGCAGCGGGAAATTGAGGGTAAGGATGGCGCCGTCGGTAATGTCGGCCGAGCATTCGGGACCCGCCTCGGTGAGCGACGCATCGTACCATTGCAATGAATAATGATTCATGAAGGCCGTAGGACGCATACGGCCTTTTATCATGCCCGTATGCCAAAGGTTGTCGTTAGTCTTGGCTCCGTCGACGTAAATCAGGTCGTACCCGCCGTCGGCCGGCACAATGGCCAGAGTGTAGAATCCTCCCGGAACGGCCCATTGCGGATTGATATCACGGTCGAGGTAAGTCCAGTAGCCGACGGGCGCACCGGGTGTGTCGGGCGACGCGAAATATTCGTCGAGAGCCGGGCGTGTCCACATGGTTTGCAGGCCTATAGCCGGGTCGGGTGTCTCTGACTTCACGAAATATTTCACCTTCAGGGGACGGTTGGCCGTCAGATCGATAGACGCCACACGACGCGGATATGGCGCCGAAGCGGCGTACTGCAACAGGTCGCTCCCCACTGAGAAGCGTGCCACGCCGTCGGAGGCATCGACCGACAGCGAGTTAGGGCCGCGGTGCAGGTCGACGTGCGCCGGGAGGCTTGCGCGGGCACACTCGCTCCACCCGCGCCCATCGCGGCGGTAGAGAGTGACGAGCAGACTCCGCTGCCCGAACGTATCGTCGTAATCGTTGCCGCCCCATGTGATTTCACCCCGCAACATAGGCGCACCTGCAGCGTCATTAAGGGTCACACCCCATGCGGCGTCACCACGCGAGGGATTGCTGGTAACGGCAGCCCTGACTTCTGCTGTTACACCCCGTGCCAGGGTATCGGCCTCCACGCGGCAGGTATCGCCAGGCTCCAAACGGAAGGGCGCATCGGTGCCGGCGGCCGTTACGCCGAAAGCGCATCCCGAAACCGCTGCAATAATCACCGCTGACAGAAGCAACCCTCTCATAGACTCCTATTTATTATTTCCAAGGCACGAGTGTTGAACTCATCCTCGGAAAGGTCATACGGCAGCCAGTTGATGTGCAAACCGCGCTGCTCCATGCCGCGGAACCAGGTCATCTGCCGCTTGGCAAACTGGTGAATGGCAATCTCAAGGCCCGAACGCATCTCATCGTGGGTGAGCTGCCCTATACAATAGAGGGTCAGAAACTTGTATTCGAGGCCGTAATATATCAGGTTTTCGGGGGGAATACCCGAGTCGAGCAGACGCCGCACCTCGTCAACCATACCGGCGTCAAGGCGTGCGTCGAGACGCTCGGTGATACGGCGACGACGGCTGTCGCGGTCGATTTCCACCCCGATAATCACCCCGGGTAGCGGCTGCGGTTCGTATGCCTGGCGCTCGGCATCGGGGTGACTTCGGTAATATAATTCGATTTCGATGGCGCGGACGGCGCGCTGGGCCGTATCCACGTCGGTGACCTTCAGCCCGGGACGCAGCGTCCTCAGCTGTTCCATCAGTTCGGGGTACGAGTGCTTCTCGAGCCGAGCGCGCAAGGGTTTATTCTCAGGCACTTCGGGCAGACGCATCCCTTTGAGGAGCGATTCGAGATAGAGGCCTGTACCCCCGCACACTATGGTATTGCGGCCGCGTGCGGCGATTTCAGCGCCGGCCTTGGCGGCGTCGCCGAGAAACCGGTGCAGGTTGTAGCGCGAACCGGCATCACATATATCTATAAGGTGCACCGGTACATCGCCGTACTCCTCCATATCCTTCCCGGTGCCGAGGTCCATGCCCCGGTAGACCTGACGCGAGTCGGCGCTGATGATTTCGGCACCGATGCGCCGGGCCAGACTGACGGCGCGCCGTGTCTTGCCCGAAGCCGTGGGACCTGTAATCGCCACTATGAAGTCTTTGGGGATTTCCGGGATGGTCATGCTCTGAAAAGAGGTATCTTTTGCGAAAGGTCGCTGAAGAATTTGCGGATGCGCCAGAAGGGTTTGTCCTGATTCAGGTGATATATCTGCAGCCACTTCTCGTCGTCGTAGTTGACATCCCATTTATGGATGTCGCGCACGCGGAATGTGGGCTTGTAGTGCTTGATGCCGTAGAGGCGCCGCCCCTCGTCGTCGTAGGTTTTCCAGGTCATGGCCACATCGTAGATACGCATGAGTTCCGACTGCATTTCGCGCGACATGAGCCGCTGGTTGAGCATCTGCACGATAGCTCCGATGGTGAGCCATTCGCCGGGGATGTTGGCCTTCTCCACCTCCTCCCTATCCTTGACGAAAACGAAGTAGTGGAAAATATTCTGGTAGGTCACCGGGTCGGGGCTGCTGTAAATCAGGCGAATTTCAGCATCGTGGATTCCGGTTTGCTCCGCGAAAAGCATCTGGGCCTGTGCCAGCGATTCGTGCTCATGGTAATCGGTCTTGATTATCACCGGGGTATCGAAACGCTTAATCACCGCACCGTTCTCGAAGTGGGCCGGCGTGGGGCGCATATCCACCAGGATGCAGTCGTTGCAGATGAACAGGAACCGGAGAGTGGTGGCGCCGGCGCGTTTCACGAAGTTCCCCTCGTCGTTGTGGCAGTAGTAGTACCACATCGAGTAATAACGGCCTCCCAGGTAGATTACCGACAGCACATATATTATCTCGGGCAGATATAGGAAATAGAAGTAGTCGGCGCGGTTGAGGTTGATGTTGACGTACTGAATAAGGTAGTAACCCCAGTCGACCACGCTCAGCGTGAGCGACAGGAACAGGAGCAGGCGAGTCTGAAAACGCCATTCGCTGCGGTAGAGGCCACCGACGAAACTGAATTCGATTACGTTGCCGTAACGCATCTTGCATCGGCGGCAGTTCTGCGGCTCATAGCGGTTGAAGAGGAAGCAGAGGCACACCACACATGACACCGGAGCGGAAATCAGTATACCTATCAGCGGGGTATCGCGGGTAAACAGCTCTCCGTTGAACTCGCGCGAACCGGTGGCCGGGAGCAACATTATGATAAGGGCGGAGATGATAGCCGTGATAATGATAATCAGCGACACCTCATGAAGCGGACGCGAACATAAAGGCACCCGCCGTTTGCTCTGATTGTATTTAAGGACTTGAAGTAAAAGATAAGCCGCAATCGTGACGGGAAGCAGCCATACATGAGGAAGGAGAGGCATAAGGGATGCCAACAGGCAGATGACACCCACGGCCACGACCCAGTTGATCCACAATCCGAAAATTGCAGCGGTCATGCCGTTTCTTCTTTCATGCAATCTATACACTATTAGAGCTTTGTTTTAGAGATATTTCTTAAAATAATCAATCATTTTGGCGTAAACGACGCGTCGGGCGTCGCAGCCGTTGATCGAGTGGTTCATGTTGGGGAAAACGAACATATCGCAGGCAAGTCCGTTCTGTTGCAGTTGAGCCACAAACTCAAGGGTATTCTCGGGATGGACATTGTCGTCGGCGGTGCCGTACATCATCAGCAGCGGGCACTGAAGGTCGGCGGCGCGGGTGAGCGGCGAATCATCGTAGCCCGAGGCGTTCTGCTGCGGGGTGAGCAGGAATCGCTCCGAATAAATCGAGTCGTAGAAACGCCACGATGTAACCGGCGCGATGGCCACGGCGGCAGCATACGGGGCCGATTTGGCGGTGGCACACATCAGCGCCTCATAGCCGCCGTAGCTCCAGCCGGCGATGCCGATTCGGCTGCTGTCGGCGTAGGGGAGCGAAGCCACATAGCGGGCTACATTGAGCTGGTCGATTGTCTCGTATTTGCCCAACTGACGGTAAACCACATTGCGGAACGCTGTGCCACGTCCGCCGGTGCCGCGTCCGTCGACGCACACAACCAGGAAACCCTGACCGGCTGCGTAGACATCCCAGTCCATCTGCCAGCGGTTGAACACCTCCTGCGAACCCGGACCGCTGTACTGCCATATTATAACGGGATAACGCTCGTTTTGGTTGAATCCGGCGGGTTTTATCATGTAACCGTTCAGGCTGACGCCGTCAGACTGCATGGTAAAGAACTCCTTCTGCGGAGCGCCGGCATAGCGCGCTGCGTAATCCGAATTATCCTCGATGATGCGGCGCGTCTTGCCGCGCGTTGCATGGAGGGTGTAGACCGGCGGGGTTGTGGCGTTGCTGTAGTTGACAGTATAATAGTTCATTGCCGGAGTGAACGATGCGCTCCCCCACCCTTCGGCGGCGGTGAGTTCCTCCTTCTTTCCCGACTTGGGAGTGAGGCGGTAGACTACACGGTTGAGGGCATCGGAGATGTTGCCCGTTGCGGGTTCGGCCTGATAGTATTCATTGCCGAGGGCGTCGCAGCCGTAATAGGCGGTGACGTCGTAGTCGCCCGAGGTTATCGGGCCGATGAGCGAACCGGCGTAAGAGTACTTGTAGAGGTGATTCCATCCGGTACGCTCCGAGAAGAGCACGATGCAGTCGTCACGGAGGGTCAGATTCTCGTATGCCATAGGGTTGAGCCAACCCGATTTGGCCTCCTCGACAATCAGCGATTTGCTGACTGTCGAACGCGGGTTCACCGAGTAGATTTCGAGGCGGTTCTGGTCGCGGTTGAGGGTCACGGTGAGCAGGCAGTCGGGGTTGCCGGGGGCGAAGGCGATACGCGGTATGTACTCTATGCGGCTGTCGGGGAGCTTGACATCCTTGATTTTACGGTTGTCAACATCGTAGCTGTGGAGAGTGACATACGAATTTTTCTCGCCGGCGACGGGGTATTTGTATCGGTACTGTCCGGGATAAAGAGTGTACTCGTCGCGCGGGTCACAGGCGCCCCGGTACATGGTCAGGAAATACTCCGGCACATCGGTTTCGTTATACTTCAGGAAGCAGAGGGTCATGTTGTCGGGCGCCCATGCCATGGAGCACACGGCCGAGAACTCTTCCTCGTATACCCAGTCTGGTATACCGTTAATAATCTTGTTCTTGGCACCGTCTGTGGTTACGGGCACCTCGGTGTCGTAGTCCCATTTGCGGATACGGATGTTGTTGTCGACCACGAAGGCCACCATGCGGCTGTCGGGCGAAAAGAGGGGCGCCTGCTGTTTGTTGTCCTCTTTCGAGAGCGGACGCAGTATGTTGCGCTTGATTTCGTATATATAGTGGCGGGCCTTCGACGAGCGGCGGTATACGGGCTCTGAATCGTTCCACACCAGCAGTTTGGAACCGTCGGGCGACAGGATGAACCCCTCGATTTCCCCCTTGATGGAGGATTCACGGGTCGTGGCGGCATCGAATACCGGGTCGAGCTCCTTGCCGTCGGCGGTGTTGTAGCGGAGTATGCGGCGCTTGTCGGCCGACATCACTAAATAGCTCTCGCCGTCGGGCATATACACGGGGTCAGCCGCGCTGCCGGGGCGGTTCATGGGGTAAACATATTTGGCGATACCGGCGGTGTCGAGTTTGGGCGAAGTAGCCTCGACCGACGGCGCGCACAGGAGTGCGCTAAGGGCGAATGCAGCGCCCACAATCTGTATTCTCGTCATCTTTTTTGCAAGTTTTTAGTTCTGCCGGCGTCAGAAGAGCGACATCTGGGCCGGATTGTCGGGGGTGGCGTTCCGCGGCGGTTCGTGATATCCGAAGTCGTCATCCGACTCTTCGGCACGGTTGCGCTTGCGGGGTTCGGGGGTCGCGACAAGCCAGTCGGTGTCGAGGTCCTCGATTATATCTTCCTCCTTATAGGGTTTTGGGGCGTTTGTAGCGGGCTTCGGCTCGGGCTCCGTTATGGGCTTGGCTGCTTCGGCGGATTTAGCCGGGATGGGCTTGGAAGTCGGCTTTACGTCTTCGGCTTTCGCGGGTGTATCTTTCGCGGATTTTTTGGCGCCCTTGTCCTGGCCGTTGTCGATTATCGGCAGGTCGTCGAGAAGATCGTCGAACGACGAATTCTGTTTCGGCGTCTCAACTAAAGTGGATGGGGCCGAAATAATATCCGGGTCGAGAGCATTCTGGTGTGTCGGCGCTTTCCGCGAGCGTACCTTTGTGGCGTCGGCAGCCTTACGGGCGGCACGCGGCGCCTTAGCCTCGGTTTTATCGGCAGCAGCGGGGGCCGACTCCGCGACGGCCGGTGAGGGCGCGCCGTCGGCGGTAGCGGGACCGGGAGCGACAGGAGCCGGGGCGGCGACAGGGGCCGGGGCGGGTTTCAGGTTCTTCAGACGCGTGATCTCCATGCGCAGGGCGCTCTCCGACTGCGACCGTTCGTAGGCGGCATCCTCGAGCTGGCGACGCAGCGTATCGGTCTGATCCTCGAGGCGCTTGATAAGGGCTTCCTTCTGTGCAAGCGACATATTTTTGTCGCGAAGATCGGAATCCTTCGAGCGGAGAAGTTCATCCTTCTCGAGGATTTCGTCCTTCTGACGGCGCAGCACGGCGTCTGACTTTATACGCGCCTCCTCGAGCTCCTCGACCTGCACCTGTATCTCGCTGACAATCTGAAGCTTCTCTCGTGATTTGGCAAGCTGGGCGGTGAGGGTCTCCACCTTGGTGTCGGCCTCCTCGCGGGCGGCGCCGATTTCATCGACCTTGGCACGCAAATCCACGAGCTGTTCGTTGGCCTTGTCGAGGGCCTGCATGGTGGTGGCGCAGTTGTGCCGCTCGGCCTCGAGGGCCTCCTTGAGCTGACGCGATTCCGTCTCCCATTCGTTCTGCTGCGAGCGGAAATCGGCGGTGAGGGCCTGCATGGCCTCCTCCTTCTCCTGTACTGTTTTCAGTGCGGTCGAGGCTTTGCTCTGAAGGTCATTCACCATCGTCTCGCCGAGGGTATCTTTCAGCCTGAGCTGTTCAATCTGTTCGTTAAGGGCCTTGTTCTCAGCCTTCAGGGCCTCGAAATCGGCCGACAGTTCGGCTTCCTGGGCTTTCGACTCGCGATTGTCCTTCTCCTGCATCTCTATTACGCGCAGCTTGTTGACCATAGACTTGTTCTCGAGGCCGAGCTGTTCGGTTTCGGCCTCGAGGGTGCCGACCTGCTTCTCCAGGTCATGGAGGCGTTCGGCAAGGGCGCGTTTCTGGCGTTCGGCGCTGAGTTGCAGTTTTTTGGCTTCGCTGAGTTCATCCTCTTTGCGGGCGAGCGACGAGCGCAGCTCCTGCAATTCCTGCTCCACCTTGAGCATATCGTTCTGGCGCAGCTCCATATAGCGGCGGCGCGACTGGTTTTCAAGCGAATCGAGGTAACTCTTCATCCCCTTTTCGAGGGCGTTGTAGAGGTACTGTTCCTGACGGTCAGTATCGACTGACGAGCCAAGAAATTCGGGCAGCGAACGGTTGAAGATAGCAACAACGGTACGGAAAATTTCGGCCGGTACAGCCACCTCCTCCCGGCCGTTGCGCTCGGGCAATACCGTCTCACGGGGCACCGGTTTTTTCTGCTTCTCGGCTTTCTCCCGGGTGGAATCGACATCTTGACGCGCCGGTTCGCGCTGCGGAGTGCCGGCGTCGGCGCTGTGGACCGGCTTCACCGCAGCCGACTTCGGTTCTGAATCAACATGGTTATCGGATATACGAGCCACAGGCGCGTCGTCCTGCTGCTGACGCTGGCGCAGCGGTTTTACCGTAGCGTCGATACCGTCAATCTCGTCGTCATAGTCCACCGAGCCATCAAGGCCGAAAGCGCGGCGCAGTTTTTCAAAAAAAGCCATTAGATACCGTTTTTGCACTTATGAGAGGAGCATCCCTGGTAGTCACAAGCCTTTGGCGCGGGCCTACATAATCGACACTCCATAATTAAGGCAAATTTACGACATTTCCCGCTTTTATTCAAGCCCTCGCAAGCATTTTACCCAAAAAAGTTCCGGAAAATTCCCAAAGTCTGCACTCACAGTTACCTTAGCTCCTCGGCAGCACGCCCGTAACCCTGGTCGGCCGCCGTGCGGAACCACCAGCGAGCCTCTTCGGGTACGGCAGTGACGCCCTCGCCGTTTTTGTAGCAGAGGCCGATGTAATACTGTGCCTCGGCATCACCCTGCTCGGCCGCCGCACGAAACCATTCCACGGCGAGATACGGGTTTCGCGCCACGCCGGTGCCGGTGTAGAGCGCCAGTGCCAACGCCGCCTGCGCTTTCACGTTGCCGTATATTGCGCCTTTCCGGTACCAGTAAACAGCCTTCCCGTCGTCACGCGTCACCCCCGTTCCTTTGCTGTAACACAGGCCGAGGCTGTACATTGCCCGCGGATCGCCGTCATCGGCAAGATGCAGCATCTCCTGCAGAGGCATCTTTTCGTAGTCGACATCAGTGCGGGTGCCGGCGGTTTCTCCGGTGATTGCCTGATAGAGCTTTTCGGGAAGCGACAATTCCGCGTGGTAAACCGCTCCCGATTCGAGCTTACAGGGATAGCTGAAATAGAGCGGCTTGAGATTCGGATGCTTGATACACACAATTTTAGCATCATGAGGCACATAGAGGAGATACTCCTCGCCACGCTTTTCGACATCGCCGACGACACTGCCGGTGAAGGTGACATCATCGAGGCCACAGGCCACGCGGATGAGGGCGCACGGGTTGCCCTGCACATCGCCACGCACGGCAAACTTTGCCGACTCACCGTCCGGCGCCGGCTCAAACACCGTCACCTCGAATTCCTGAGCCTGCACCGCCGTCGAAACTGTCGTCAGGATTAATGCGAATATGTATATCAATCGTCTAATCATCATCTCCAAAAGCTCCTAAAAGCAGCAAAGCAGTCATGGCTTCGACATGTTTCTGCTCGGCAGCCATACGATACCATCTGATTGCCTCGGGAATATCAACTTCCACACCTAAGCCGCGCTCATAAATCAGGCCGACATCATACTGAGCCTGCGCCAGCCCCTGTTCAGCAGCTTTTTGGAACCATTTCAGAGCCTCGGTGAAATCCTGCGCGGTTCCCTCGCCGTTGGCATAACATAGTCCGACGTTGAACTGTGCCTGCACAAGTCCGTGTTGGGCGGCATCTTTCAGCCATTTCAATGCTTCGGCAAAATCCCGGTTCACACCGATTCCTTTATAATAACACCCACCGACATTGACTTTTGCACCGACGCACCCCTGCTCGACGGCCGCATTATACAGTTTCCAAGCCCTGTCATAGTCGGGCTCAACACCTAAACCATTTTCATAACAATAGCCCAACATATTCGTCGCCTGGGCAAACCCCTGTTCGGCCGACTTGGCGAACATGGCCGCAGCTTTATAATAATCCGGTTCCACACCTTTGCCGAATTCGTAAGCATTGGCAACATTATACTGAGCCATGCTGTGCCACCTGACGAACTCCTCATCGGCCGTTTCGGGCGACGGCTTGCCGGCATCGCGCCGTCGCACGGCGTCATCGCCGCGTTCCACCACTGCGCTGCACAGTTCGAAAGCGAAGGCGTCGTTCTGCTCCATACCTATCCCATTCTGTATCAGATACCCCAGGGTGAGCTGACCCTTCGGATTCCCCATATATGCGCTACGGCGATACCATTCTACAGCTTGATGCAAATCCTCGGCTACCCCCTCTCCAAATTGATAGCTCAGCCCGACAGAGTACACGGCCTCTGAGTCGCCCTTGTCGGCGAGGCGCATTTTTTCGGCAAACGGCATATCGCGGTATTTATTGGCGGCCTTGATGATGGCCCGGCTGGCGAGGATCTGCATAAAAACCTCCTCGGGTAGCGAGAGTGTCGCGTGATAGGTAACGCCACCCATAAGCGGTGCGGGGTATTTATATGTGGTCGTTTCGAGTTGCGGGTGGCTGATTGTGATTTTTCCGCTCCCGGCCGGCGCAAACACATAGTATTCACCCCCCTTTTTCTCGATATCGCCCACAAAGTTTCCGCTGAACTTCACGTCGTCGACACCGCAGGCTATCTTGATGAGGGCACACAGGCGCCCTTTGCTGTCGACACGCTGCAGTCGCCCTGCCGACAGGTCCATCGGAGCCGATTCAAAGACCGACACCTCAAAATGCCGGGCAGGAGCGCCGTATGCTACCAACGTCAGTATGAACGCCACGAGCGAGAGGACAGCTTTTTTCATGGTTGAGGATTAGTTATTGGGGAAGGCGTACTACGCCAATACCTTTTTTACCGTTTATGCCGATAAGCAGGGGCGACGGGAAGCGCACCACGCGCACGGCCTCCGATTCGTATTCGGCGGACATAGAGTCGAGCACCTCCACATTCATGTAGTCTACGCCCTGCGCAGCGGCCGACGAGGCCGAAGCGAAGGGGTTGACGGTGAAGTATCCTACGCCGGCCGAGGTGAGATTCTGGAAGAAGTGGGTGCCCTGCGAGGGTTCCACGCGGTAGTTCGACAGGGTAGTCTCGACGATGAGGCGCGCCTGCGATATGTCGGGCCAGCGCACGGGCACACCGAGGGCGAAGTCGGCCGAACCCCAGCGTCCGGGCCCGATGAGGATATACCCCTCCCCTTTCTCGAGGAACCGGCGGTTGATTTCGGCGATTTCGCGGGCGGTATCAGGGTTGTTGAGCTGTGAGAAACGTTCGGGACGCAGGTACACTACGGTCTGCACGGTGTCGGTGGTGCCGTGCCCGAGGGCGGTGTTCGAGCGGAGCAGCAGTTCGCTGTCGGGAAGTTCGAGAAGAGCCGGGTCGACATCGTCCTTGCGGTCGATAATGGGACGGATCTGCAGCCAGTAAATGCGGCCCACCGGTTGCTGGCCTGCCGGTTCGACCAGGCCGGCGAATTCTATTTCGACAGGGCGCTGCATGGCCTGCTGACCCTTTGTGAGCATCATATCGACAGCCGGGGCCAGAGGGAATGGCGCTGACGGGCCGAGCATATTGGCGAAAGTGGCAACCTTACGGCCCGGGCCGAGGTGCGAGTCACGAATCATGCGGTCGTTGACGTCGAAAGTCGACACCATAAGCCGCAGTACATCCGGTCGGTTGGCAAAGTCCTGAATATTCAGTATCGAGAGGTTAAAGGCATCGTCGGTCTGCATGGGGCCGTCACTCGCCTTGAGGGGCAGTGCGTAGAGCTTGCGCTGGGTATCGCGCAGGGCCAGCTCGAGGGTGGAGGTCTGCAAAACCCGGTTGCTGTGACGAGGCGAGAAACGGAGTCCGCGGCCGCCGTCAACAATATATTTGCCCAGGCCAATCGACACCTCGGCCACGCCGTCCTCGGGGAGTTCGTCGCCGAGGGGATAATAGTTGAGCGAGCGTGCCACGCCCGAGAACGACGGGAAGAAATAGCCGTCGACCTCGCGTCCCACCACCTCCTGGATGATGACGGCCATCTTCTCCTGGTCGATAACGTTGGAGGTGGCAGTCATATATGCCTTCGATTCGGCGTAGAACACCGAGGCGTACACGCCCTTGACGGCGGCGGCAAGTTCGTCAAGGGTCTTCACTGCCGTTTCAGACTGAGGCACCATATATGTGGCATACACACCGGCAAACGGCTGATAATGACTGTCTTCCAACAGCGACGACGAACGCACGGCCAGAGGTCGGTCGACTACCTCGATGAGCGCAAGCATATCCTCGCGCACACGGTCGGGGAGCCGTGCGGCCACGAACCGACGCAGAATCTCCTCGTCGGATGCGTCGCTCAAGGCTACGGGATAGAGGTCGTTATCGGCCATGAACTCGTCGAAAATATCAGTACAGAGCACCACCGTGCGGGGAATTGAGACGGTAACCCCATGGAAGTTGTCGAACTCCGGATTGCGCTTGATAATCGAGTCGATGAATGCCAGACCGCGGCCTTTGCCACCCATCGACCCCTGACCTATTCGTGCGAAATTCGAGTAGAAGTCGAAGCGGTCCTTCTTGAAGTCGGCCACGACGCCGCGGTTCTTCATGCGGCGGTATTTGACGATTAGGTCGAAGAAGAGCTGTTTTACGGCCGGCGCCTCCTCGATGGAGGTGAAGTGATGGGCACGTACCACGTCGGCGATAGGGAACATGGCACGGGAGTAGAGCCATCGCGAGATGTCGTTGCGGCGCGCATGGTACAACAATGACTCAGAGGGGATGTCGAACATCCGTTTCTGAAACTCGTTGATTGATTTGACGCGCATAATCTCCTTGCCGTCGGCAGGATTACGGAAGACAAAGTCGCCGAAACCGAAATTGCGACGTACGGCATCGCCCAAGTCGACGGGTAGCTTCTTGGAGGTCTTGTCAAGGAAGATACCGCCGAACTCGCGGCACTTCTCGCGGTTGGAGGCTTCGGTCGACTCCACGATGATGGGGAGGTATGCATCGCACGACCGCACATAGCGGGCCAGCTCCAGGCCCGCCTGACGGTCCTTTTGCCCCTCGTGCATGAACGACACGTCGGTAATCAGGCCGAGCATCTTGTCGGCGTACTTGTCGTAAAGCATCCGGGCTTCCTCGTAGTCGCGCGCCAGAAGCACCTTGGGACGCCCGCGCATACGCATCATCTTTTCGTGCTCGTTGAGCGCCTCGGTCGAGAATATGAGGCTCTGCTTAAGCAGGAATTTATAGAGGTGAGGGAGTATCGACGAGTAGAAGCGCACAGAGTCCTCGACCATCAGAATCATTCGGACACCCACATCGAGCACATCGTTCTCGGCGTTGAGTTTATCCTCGAGCAACTTGATGATGGCCAGCAGCAGGTCGACGTTACCGAGCCACGAGAACACGTAGTCGATGCCCGAAAAGTCTTCGGCGGCCAGGCGCCGCGACACCTCCTTCGAGAAGGGAGTAAGCACCACAAACGGTATGTCGGGGAAGGCCTTCTTGATTTCACGGGCGCCGGTGAAAGTTTCGCTGATATCCATGCCGGGCATGGCGATGATGAGGTCGAAATGTTTCTGTGCCAGATGTGTAAGTGCCTCTGAGATGTGCGACACACGGGTGATTCGCGGGGGCGACGACAGGTTGAGCGCCACATACTCGTTGTAGAGCTGCTCCTCGACGCGGCCGTCCTCCTCCATCATGAAGGCATCGTATGGCGAAGCCACGAGCAGCACATTGAATACGCGCTTCTGCATCAGGTTCTGAAAGGCCGTATCCTTGAGATACATACGGCTCAATGATTCCTCATTCATTTATATATCAGCAGGTTAAGAGAGTTTACATTATTCACGCCACAGGGGCATCATAGGGCACGGAGCCCGGCGATGGCGGCCATGGGGTCGTCGGCCCTGAAGACATAACTTCCGGCAACGGCTACATCGGCTCCGGCGGCGGCTATCAGGGGTGCCGTTTCGGCGTTTACCCCTCCGTCCACCTCGATGAGGGCCTTCGAGCCCCTCTCGCCGATGAGGCGACGGAGCTGGCGGATTTTCCGGCAGGTGTTCGGTATGAATTTCTGTCCTCCGAAGCCGGGATTTACCGACATCAGGAGCACCATATCGAGCTGCTCGATGACATCCTCGAGCATAATCACCGGCGTGGATGGGTTCAGCGTCACGGCGGCCTTCATTCCGGCGTCCTTTATGGCCTGGATGGTACGGTCGAGGTGCACGCAAGCCTCCTGGTGCACGTTCATGATGGCGGCGCCGGTGTCGCGCACGCGGGTCACCCACTTCTGGGGCTCGACTATCATCAGGTGCACGTCCATCGGCTTCTTAAGCTCACGGGCCACATCGGTCATCACGGGGAAACCGAAAGAAATATTCGGCACGAACACGCCGTCCATCACATCGATGTGGAGCCAGTCGGCTTCCGAGCGGTTAATCATGTCGATTTCGCGGTCGAGGTGCAGGAAGTCAGCCGAAAGCAGCGAGGGGGATACAATCATTTTACAGCGGAATTATATTGAGTCGATGGGATTATATTGGGTCGGTGGGATTGCTTTTGCGGGGTTTCATGAACTGCACGCAGATGTAAAGCAGGCAGAGCAACAGCAGGGCCAGACCGCCCCAGGTGAAGTAAGTATTATATTTCTCGATAGTGTCGAAGAGCTGGTCGGGCGACACTGTGCCTCCCAGCCACCAGCCCAGCACGGCAAGGATGACGTTCCAAACGCCGGCGCCGAGGGCTGTGAAAATGGTGAAGGTTCCGATGTTCATGCGTGCCAGGCCTGCGGGTATGGAGATGAGCTGACGCACGGCCGGAATGAGTCGGCCGATGAAGGTCGACACGGCGCCATGCTTGTCGAAGTACTTTTCGGCACGCGCCACCTTCTCCTGATTGATGAGGCAGGCATGGCCGAAGCGGCTGTTGGCGAACGAGTATACAATCGGGCGACCGAGCCACATCGACAGACCGTAATTGATGAGGGCGCCCACTACGGCACCGGCCGTAGCCACGAGCACCACAAGGAAGATATTCATATCGCCGCGGGTTGCAGCTATGTAGGCGGCCGGAGGCACCACCACCTCCGACGGGAAGGGCAGGAACGAACTCTCGATTACCATAAAGAGGAACACCAGCCAGTAACTGGCATTGTCGTAGAACAGCTGAAAGAGATACGATGCCGAAGCCCAATCGGATATGGAGAGGTTGATAAAACAATCAGTCATAAGTGAGTTTAAGAAATTTGAGGCTGTTTATAATACTTTCTCGAAAGAGAATAACCGGCGGTACATTTCGGCTTTCTTTTCGATTTTCATGGGGTATGCGCGCGAGGTGGAGGGCATACGCCATATATGCAGTCCGTCGGGGCCGGTTACCATCTCCCCCATTTTCGGGGGTTCAGTATCGGTGAGGGCGGCTACCACAGAGGCGGCCTTTTCGCCGGTGGTGACCACGGCGCGGCACTCGGGCATCTGCGCGAGCAGTTGGTCGAGGGGCACCGGTGTGACTATCTCGAGGAACTTGTCGGAAGCGTTGCCGCGCAGACGGCGCACCTGCCGGGCCGTATCGTTGAGCGCTATGCCGCGGGCGGTCATCAGCTCTATGATGGCCGGCAGGTCGTACTGCCCGGTGGCGGGGTTGTAGAGGGCATTGACATCATTGAGGAAAATCAGTCCCATGATTTTCCAGAAATCGTTGGTGCGGTTGGGGTAATAGAAATCCATTGCCCAACGGTGTCGGCCGGGCGGGAATGTCCCCATGATCAACACCTTGGCCCCGGGCGGGCAGAAGGGCGGAAAGGGATGGTTTTCTATCTCGGGAGACGGCACCATTTCAGTCAATGAGTTTATGTGCGAGTGTGCGGGCGGCATCGCGTGCGGCGTCGAGTGCGCCGGCGTCGGGGGCCTGTTTGAACGCCACAGGGGGCACCACGCCCTCGGTGTCGAGCGCCTGCAGGTATTCTTGAAGTATCTTGGCGGCACGCTGCGACCATGTGCAGCCGCCGAACACGGCAATTTCGCGGTTGCGGAGATTGCGGGTAACGAGCCCCTCCATCACCGCGGCGATGGGTGGGAAAAGGGTGTCGCTGTAAGTCGGAGCGGCTATGATGAGGCCCCGGTGGGTGAACGCCTCGGCCAGGATGTAGCTCAGATGGGTCACAGACGCGTTGAGCACCGAAATGTCGCGCACCCCTTCGGCCGCCAGGGTCTGCGCGGCGGCCTCGGCCATACGTTCGGTGTTGCCGTACATCGAGCCGTAGACAATGGTGACGCCGTTGTCGAGCGGTTGGTAACGGCTTAGGCGGTCGTAGAGGTCAATGACCTTCGCGGCCTGCCGCCGCCATACGGGGCCGTGTGTTGAACAGATGGTGGTCACTGTCAGCGGCTCAAGGCATGCGAGGGCTTTCTGCACGAACACGCCGTATTTGCCTACGATATTGCTGTAATAGCGCACCATTTCGGGGAAATAACGGTCGGTGTTCATGTCGGTGTCGAGCACGGCGCCGTTGAGTGCGCCGAAACAGCCGAAGGCGTCGCCGGCGAAGAGTGTCTGCTCCGTGGCGAGATAGGTCATCATGGTTTCGGGCCAGTGGACCATCGGAGTGAGATAAAATGTAAGGTCGACCCCGCCCCCCAACTCCAGGGTGTCGCCGTTGCCGACCTTCAGCGTATCGTCGGCGATGCCGTAGAAGCCCTTTATCATATTGAGGGTCTGCAGGTTGCCCACAATCCGGATGCCGGGGAATGCCTGGCGCAGCAGACTGATGGCGCCGGAATGGTCGGGTTCCATGTGATTGATAATCAGATAGTCGGGCCGGCGGTCGCCAAGGATTGCGCGGATATGTTCAATCTGCTCCTGAGCGCAGGCCTTCTCTACCCCGTCGATGATGGCGGCTTTATCGCGGCCGCACACCAGATACGAATTGTAGCTTACACCCGACGGGAGCGGCCACATTGCCTCGAAGCGGTGTGTGGTGCGGTCGTTTACACCGATATAATAAACGTCTGAGGATATTCTGACGGTTTCCATATACATTAGCTTAACGTTTACTTCGCCTGAATTAAAGATGATGCAAAGTTAACGATTTTTTGTGGAGTAACCATTTGCCGATAACCCTTTTCGCGCCCAAAATTGTCATAATATCATATACAATATCATAAACAGTATCATAAACGCGTTTCCGGCCTCACCCCGGACGGCATCATAACATTTTGTATCATGAAGAAGTATATCGCTGAATGCGTGGGAACAATGTTCCTCGTTCTGTTGGCCTGCGGCAGCGCCGTGCTGGCCGGCCCGAAAATCGGAGTGTTAGGTATCGGTCTCTGTTTCGGGCTCGTATTGGTGTGCCTGTGCTACGCCATAGGCAACATCTCGGGTTGCCATGTCAATCCGGCAGTATCGTTCGCCGTGTGGCTCACAGGCGGTATGAGTTTCAAGGAGTTCGTTGGCTATGTGGCAGCTCAGCTTGTAGGCGCGGCCATCGGTGGCGGCATACTCTACTGGTTTGTGCTGACGGCCCCGGGATTTGACTTCGGCGGCATCACAGGCTCGACAGGCCTGGCGGCCAATGTGCTTCAACCGGGAGCCACCTCCTTGTTGGCGCTCCTCGCCGAGATAGGGCTGACGTTCTTCTTCGTGTTCGTCGTCCTATGCTCCACCGACAAGCAGAAGGGTGCCGGCAACCTTGCCGGCGTGGCTATCGGTCTGGCGTTAGGCCTGGTGAACATAGTGGGCATCACGGTCGACAACTGCTCGGTCAACCCGGCACGTTCGTTCGGTCCGGCTCTCTGGACCACCGGTGCATGGGGCGACTTCTGGATTATGATAGTGGGCCCGCTCGTAGGCGCCATGTCTGCCGCCGTCTGCCGGCAGCTCATCAAGGGGCGCAATGCGTGACGGGTCAGTCGGTGCAGCGACGGTTGTCGTCGGTTGATTCGCCGGCATACGGCTCGATGTGAATGCTCGTATGAAGGTCTTGGCCAAACTCGCGCTGCAGCCGGTGCTCCACGTCATCGGCGATGGCGTGGGCCCGGCTGACTGATATATCAGGATCAACCTTGATATGAAACTCCACGAAAGCCCGGCTGCCGCTACGCCTGGAGGCAAAGTGGTGGAAGGCCACCACTCCCGGTGTGCTTCCGATGACGCTCCACATACGCCGGCATACATCGGCGGGAAGGGCCACCTCGAGCAGTTCGAGCAGGGCCGGTTTACCTATCGACCATGCCACGCCGAAGATGAACACGCTCACGGCCATGGCGGCTATCGGGTCGAGCACACGCCAGCGCGCGCCTAAGAACATTGCGCCGCCCACGCCCACCAGGGTGGCAATCGACGACAGGGCGTCGCTGCGGTGATGCCAGGCGTTGGCCACCACGGCGGGCGAGCCGATGCGCTCCCCTTCACGGCGCGTGTAACGGTAAAGCCACTCCTTCGACACTATCGACACTATTATCATCGAAAGCGCCAGCCATGTTGGCCGCGGGAGTTCCTGACCGTGGAACGCGCGCCATGTGTTGCCGCTGCCGTCGATGAAGAACGCCACGGCCACGGCGCCCAGAATGAGCGCCAGGATAAGGGTGGCGAGGGTCTCGAACTTGCCGTGACCGTACTGATGGTCGGCGTCGGCCTTCTTGTGGGCTATGCCTACGAAGACTATCACGATAATATCGGAAACGAAATCGGAGATGGAGTGTACACCGTCAGCTATAAGGGCCTGCGAACGGCCGAGCACACCGGCGAGTATCTTCACCACACCGAGTGCGGCATTGATCCAGAACCCTACCCATGTGACATGGCGCGCGCGTCGCACCGTCTCGTCGGGAGAGAGGGCTCCTGGGGTGTTTTCTGTGTTACGAATATTGGTCATTGAGTATGTCTGTCTTTGATAGCGCAAAGATAATACATCTAATCGTAAACGGGGCCCGGAACGCCATAAAAAGCGCGCCGGGCCCCGGGTTTAAATCGGCATTATGTAGGCATTATTTAGGTACGGAATCAATCGTGAACGGGACGTACAAGAATACCAATACTCTTGAATGTGTCGTCCTGTTTGATGGAGGGGTCGCTGTTCTGCCATTTGGTCAGACGGAGCGTGTAGGCCGAATGTTCCTCGGCCTTGACGCCCGAACGCAGCGGTTTGGGGTTAGCCGTCATGTAATGGCTGGTGAAGGGCATGCCCATAACGTCGTACATATCGGCGCACATCAGCCCCTCAGCACCCATATAGCCGGCCACGGGGAGGAAGATGGAGTTGCCGTTGGCGGCGGTGCAGCGGTAGCCGTATTTGCCGTCTTCTGTAGTCCAGGTCTGGGTGGTGTTGGCGAGCAGCTCCTCAACCTGTTCTTTGGTGGGAAGGTGCCAGCCCTGGCCCCAGCGCACTGTGGCCACATCGTACTTTGTGCCGGAGATGTCGTCGCCGAGGTCGGTGTATGTATAGGGGTTGGTGGTCATGTCGCAGTACTTGTATGCTGGATCACCGTAGACACCCTGCACCTTGGTCATACCCCATGCATAGAAGTTACCGGGTTCCGAGGCCTTGGAGGCCATAACGTTGTGCGAGGCCCATTTCACCGACAGCCCGAGGTCAACCATATCCATGGGACCCGGCTCGGGTTCGGGGTCTACATCGGCCAGGGCGCCCTGTACCGGGCGGATGCTGTAGCCTAACGACGGAGCATCGTACGACTCGTATTCTCCGTATGACGACTGACCGAACTGGAAGCGGTATGCACGGTAGTTGTAATCGTTATCCTCGGCGAGGGTCGATGTCCAGTAGAATCCGCCGATGTTCTCGTAGCCGTTGAGCTCCTGCCCCTCGACGGAGTATAGGCGTCCGGCTGCGGGGAGGAAGATGTAGTTGCCGTTTGCGGCGGTCACGCGGTAGCCGGAAACGCCATTGAGCGCGGTCCATTCCCACTGGCAGTTATTGCGTAGTTCAGCCCATTCGTCATGTGTGGGCATACGCCATTCGCCACCGAGGCGCACCGTGGCGGCATCGTGCTGCGTGCCGGTGATTTCGGAACCGATACGCTGGATTGTGCCCCACTCCAGGTTGAAGAACTGATATGTTTCGTCGTTGTAGACCTCCTTGGTCTGCGTTTCTCCCCAGGCATAGAAACCGCCTGACTTTTCGGGGGCGGTGGCGTCGAGATTGCAGGTGGCCCACTTCACGGAGAGGCCGAGGTCCACGGCCTGTGCTTCGGGCTCCGGGGCGTCGCCTTCGTTCAGGAATGTGATACGGGCAATCTCGTCGACGTAATGCTGTTCGGTGGTTCCGTCGAGGCGCTCAATCTTCATGATGCCGCGCTGTTGGGCCGATGCCGACAGGGCCATAACGGCGCCTGCCGCAAGGAGTAATGTATTCTTCATCTTCATCATTTTCAGAACTTTATCTTTATTACGTTTTTATTTACACGAAGTACGTAGACCCCCGGGGTGAAGTCACTCAGGCTGATGGAGTACTGTCCGGAGGCCCGTGTGCTGAGCAGGGTGCGGCCATCGAGGGCGTAAAGGGTAAGGCTGCTCTGCTCGGGAAGGTTGTCTACGGTGAGCACCGAGCCCGAGCGGCTTAGCGTGATTTCGGGTTGAGTGGCCTCGGGGGCGTCAATGCCTACGGTGGCGCCGACAAACTCAAACCGGTCTACGTCGTCGATGGCGTAGGTCTGGGTGAAATCGGGATTCTCGGCGCTTACTGTGAGCGATGTGCCGCTGAACTGCACCTGCGGTTTCTGCGAGAACAGCAACAGCACCGGGTCACCCGACCGGGGCACTACCTTCAGCGCGTTCCCCTGAGCCTGAGCCATGACGCCCGGCACAAGTGCAAGCATAGCGATGATAAATACTACGATTCTCTTCATGTTGGATGTGAATAAATGGATTTATGCACCGACAAAGGTATTCAGAATTTATCATTTTGCAAAATATTCGTGAATAAATATTTCGCGGTGCCAACAATCAAGGCTTTCCGACCAACAAAATTCGCAAAATGGAAACAAAATAAAATATTTTAGCATATTTTCACATTCTTTCACACGTGATGATATATCACCTTATATTTCTTTTATCTACATTTGCACATTACAGTTTCCGGAAAGCTCCGGCCCCACCCGGTAAAGCCACGGAAAAGCCGCTTGAAAGCTCCGGGCCCATCCCGGAATGCCACGGAAAAGCCGACTGAAAGCTCCGGAAAAGCCTCGCGCGGGCACCTTGTCAGAATTCATCATTATAATCAACAATACAATCTTATCCCTATCAAGATGAAGAAATCTACATTATGCGTTATGCTCGGAACTGTTCTGAGCCTGTGGGGAAGCCAGGGGGCTTTCGCGCAGGACGACGGACAGGAACCGTTCTACAAAATCACCTCGCAGGATGAGTTCAACCAGTGTACGTTAAAGAACGACCGTTACGACCGCGACAACGCCTGGGCCTGGTATCCTTATAGCGGCGGATTCATACGGCTCTGGTACTCATCATCTTATTCGAGCCACTATCTCGAGGATTATATCATCTCGCCGGAGCAGGCCCTTCAGGCCGGCAAACTCTACCGCATCACCTGCAAGCCGGCGGCATACGGCTCCAAAACGACAACCGACCTGACATTTCTCTACGGTCAGGGTGATGACGAGACGGCTTATACAGTAATTAAAAAGCTCTCCAATCTGCCCTACGCATCGAATGCAAGCTCTGCCTCAAATGCGGTAATCGACTTTGCCGTGCCGGCCGACGGCAACTACCACATCGCCATCTTGGGCGACAAAGAGTTTGCCAAGATTTGGGATTTCAAGGTTTACGCCCTCGGCGAATCGGCCATCCCGAATAAACCGTCGGATTTCCAGATAACGCCCGATGCCAACGGCCAGGCGTCAGCAGTAATTTCGTTCACGCTCCCTGCAACCACAATCACCGGCCAAGCTATCCAGGGCGACCTCACATATAATATAATGAGGGGCGGCGAAAGCGTCAACACCGGCACCGGCACACCCGGCGCCGCTGTCAGCTGGACTGACACGACAGTTCCCGAAGGCTCGGCGACCTATTCCGTGACTGTAACCTCGGGCGAGAATACTACAGAGCCCGTGGAGGCCACCACCTTCATCGGCTACGAGACACCGCAGGCACCGACAGCCGCCGCATTCACCAGCGACGACGACACCCGCACCGTCACATGGGAGGCTCCGACAACCGGCATCCACGGCATCGCCCTCGACCCGGCTCTGCTGAGCTATACCGTGACCCGGTGCACCGGCGCGGATGAAGAAGAGGTAGCCTCGGGCCTGAAAGCCACTACCTTCTCCGACACTTACGCAGCTTCATCGCCCGTAAATCTGTCATACAAGATTGTGGCCGTCAACGGCACGAAGAGCTCGGCCGAGGCTGCTACTCCGACCATAAAAATCGGCCATATCGACCTGCCGTTCAGTGACTCGTTCGCCGGAGCATCGCTCGGCGCCGTATGGGACTCGGAAGTAGTTACCGGCACATCGGCCACCAACAAATGGGAGGCAAAATCAATTGCCTCGGCAGGACGCTATGACGACAGTATCTCACCCACCGACAACGACGGCGGCTTCGCGTTCTACAATTCATACAACATCAATCGCAACAATGAGGCACGCCTGACGTCGGCTCCCATTTCGAAATCGTCGAGCAGCGCCCCATACGTTGAATTCATGTTCCACCACGATACCGGGAGCAGCTCCTCCAACGACCGCATCGTAGTGGAAGTGTCGTCGGACAACGGAGAATGGGTCGCCGTAGGCGACAGCGAAATCAAACGTTATTCCGAGACCGAAGGCTGGGTGAAATATATGTTCCCGCTCTCCGACGCTATCAGCGCCGATTGCTCGACCTACCGTGTGGGCTTCCACGCCATCAGTGGCTACGGCAATAACATGGCCCTCGACGCCGTGCGTATATTCAACCTCGTTGACAACGACATCGCCCTGTCAGTCGCAGCTCCAGCAAAAGTAGTGGCCGGAGCCGAAGCCAAGCTCATGATTACCCTCGCCAACCAGGGCAATGTTGCTATCCCGGCCGACAGCTATTCGCTGGATGTATTCAGCACTCTCCCCACTCAGCTTGAGGCCCCCGCAAGCGTCGACCTCGGTGCCCTTGAAGTAAAGACATTTGAGGTGGCATTCACTCCGTCGGCCCTCGATATCGCCGACCTTGAGAGCGTCGACTTCTCAGTCGAGGCTGTATATGCCAATGATGCCGACCCCGACAACAACTCGGCAACCGCAAGCGCTCCGACAGCTTACGCCGAGCACGCCGCTGTCGAGCACCTCTCTCTGGAACCCGCCGAAGGTGCATTCAACCTCAGCTGGGACGCCGCAGGTGACCCCGACTACGAGCCCTTCAACTACTCGGAGGACTTCGAAGGCTTTGAGGACGGTGCTACCGGCGAGTTCAACGGCTTCAAGTCGTACGACTTCGACGAGAGCGCCGGCTCAAGCTACTACGCCGTAACCGGCAAATCTGAATTCTCCGTATTCACCGTTGAGCCCTTTCAGGCTTCCTCGGTAAAAGTGAATGGCGTAAACGGCCTCGGAGTCACAGTCGGCTACGGTGTCCAGCAGGACGACTGGCTCATCTCGCCGGCCCTCGCGGCCGACCCGGTCTCGACCATCGACTTCTCGTTCAATATGGGTACTCCCACCCCTACTCAGAAGTTTGAAGTGAGATATGCCACCACCGAATACGACCCGGCAAGCCCCATGGATGCCTTCACAGAACTTGTCGACACACAGATATCGTCGACATATTCATCGTCGAAAGTACAGTCCGACGGCAAACTCTATAAGTTAAGCTATTCCCTCCCCGCCACCGCCAAATATGTTGCAATCCACATGATTACCAATAAGAGCAGCTACCAGAATGTAGTTTGGCTCGACGACATCGCCGTAGTTGAGAACAACCCTGCTCCGCTACTGGGATACAACATATATCAGAAGGGCATCGGCCGCCTCAACAGCGAGGTGATTCCCAAGACCGAGCTCCAGTATGCTATCACTGAGCTGAATATGCCCATGGACGGCTCGTCACCCACATTCTTCGTTACGGCCGTATATCCCGACGGAGAATCGGCTCCTTCGCCCGTGGCTGTCATCGAGATGCCCAAGGCTCCCGTGAACCTCACCGCCGAGCACACCGGCCACGACATCTACACCGGTCAGAACGACCTTACCATCAGCTGGGAAGCTCCGGAAGATGCCACCGAATCCACCCTCTATTACGTATCGCTCAACGGTATCGAGGTTGCCGAGACCGACCAACTGCAGTACGTAGCAAGGAACGTTGCATCGAAGACCCACTGGATCGAGGTTTACGCTTCGCGCGACGGCCTCAGCAGTGAGTCAGTGATGACTTCGGTAACAGTCAGCGACGACGACTACGCCAAGGCTTCGTTCACCCTGTCGTCGAACAACGGCTTCATCCCCGCAGGGGTCAAGCTCGCCATCGCACCCGCCGAGGGTGAGGCCATCGAACTCCCCTTCGCCGACAACACCGCCGAAATCGGCTTCCTCCCCCGAGGCAGCTACGCAGTGAGCTGCTCAGCCGAGGGATACGAAGACTTCAGCGCCAACCTTGACCTGCAGGCCGACACCGAGACTCCCGTCGAGCTTCAGGAGGTAATCGTAGCCCCCTACGATCTG
The DNA here is from genome assembly GCA_945931475.1 of uncultured Muribaculaceae bacterium. GTDB lineage: Bacteria > Bacteroidota > Bacteroidia > Bacteroidales > Muribaculaceae > UBA7173. Next base: position 29,142 of record CAMEPD010000013.1, read on the forward strand.
GCCATCACCGCCCAAGAGGCAGAATCGGGACTTGTTCCCTTCCTGCTGACATGGAACACCTCCGGCGAGACCAATATGTACCGCGTGGTTGACTACTCGATAACTCTCGACGGCGCGCCCTACGGCGAGAATACCACCGACACTCAGATGCTTATCGAGAACGCCGACACATCGAGCCACACCGCCGGTGTAAAGGCCAACTATGCATCGGGCTCGTCTACCGAATCGACCATCGTCTTCCAGGGCGTATCGGGTCTCGGCGGCGCATCAATGATCGTCACACAGGTTACCGGCCTCGAAGGCGCCATCCGCGTGAGCGTATCGGGCAATGCTGCCGTTGAAATATTCAACGCCGCCGGTCAGAGCGTGGCTTCGGTCAACCTCGCCGACGAGACACTGCTGATTCCGGCCGCACAGGGCATCTATGTGGCCCGCGTTGCCGGACGTTCGTTCAAGGTAGCAGTCCGCTAATCCATCCTACTGAATAATCGCTGAACGCCGCCGCGGAGTGACCGCCGCGGCGTTCTCTTTGTCAATCCGCCCCGCGTGAATTTTGGAATGTGGGGAAAAAGCAGTATTTTTGCAACACCAACCCCAAACGCCGCGCCCATGGAGATTTTCAATCAGTTCATCGACCTGCTGACATCCACCGAAGTGAACATCGTCAACACGGTGTTCCGCCTGCTGTTAGCCATGGTGCTTGGTGTGCTCGTAGGCGCCGAACGCAAACGCAAGGGTCAGATAGCCGGGGTGCGCACCTTCGCCCTGATTTCTATGGGCGCCTGTCTGGCCATGCTGTTGTCAATCTATGTGCCGCAGGTCTATATGGGCCTGAAGAACGGCGACCCGGGCCGTATCGCCGCGCAAGTAATAACCGGCGTCGGCTTCCTCGGCGGTGGCGCCATGATTCACCTCAAGGGGTCGGTACGCGGCCTCACCACAGCCTCCGGCATCTGGATGACCGCCATTATCGGCATGGCCGTAGGCGTTGGCATGTACTGGAGCTCTATTATCGCCACCGGGCTGATTTTAGTGATACTTGTGGCCTTCGAAGTCTACGAGCAGCACCTCAACCTGGGTCAGGAGAACCGTTCGATTCGGCTTACACTCCACGGCATTGTTGACGACATCGCCCCGTACGAGGCAGTCTTCCGCCGTCACAACGTAAGGCTCTCCACCTATTTCATCACATATCATTTCGATGAGGACACCACGGATATCACATTCGTAGTCCTTGGCCCCTCGCACCGTAACTACCTGCGGATGTTCGACGAGCTCCGCCGTGTAGGTGATACTCTTACGCTGGCATTCTCATCGCAGTCGTGAGCGAGGGGAGGCGCCGCAATATTTCACCACGGTGTGCGTTAATTAGTAACAGGCAGGTTCTACAAATTGGACACCTGTCGGATAAGAAAATAACAATATCAGGTTCCTGGCTGATTTCTTGTATAAATCGGCTGCTTTTCCATCTTTCATCGGTCGTTTAGCTCGCTAAACTCCCTCTTTAAGATGAAAAATCATCTCGATTTCTACTACGAAATCATCGCAAGCCAATTTATAGAACCCGCCAATAGATAAATGTAAACCCATACTTTCAATGAAAAAGGTTCTCACAATATTCCTGTTAGCGATCTGTGCGGTAATCACAGCCACCGCTCAGGGTCCGGTCGACCCCGTGTCGTGGCGTGCCACGGCCAAAATGACTTCGCCCAACCGCGGCGTCATCACCATCCGCGCCACTATCAGCAAAGGTTGGCACCTCTACGGCATGACGATGCCGGCCAACGGCCCCAAGCCGACGTCGTTCGACTTCGCCGGCAGCACGGGTGTGAAGTTCTCAGGCAATGTCACCCCCTCGAAGGCCCCGGTAAAAAAGCACGACGAGATGTTCGGCACCGACGTAACCTACTGGGAAAACTCGGTTAGCTTCACACGGCAGTTTACCGTCACCGACAGTTCGAAGGCCGGCATCACCCTGCAGGTGAGCTATATGGGATGCAACGACCGCACCTGCTCGCCCCCCAAGACAAAGAAACTCACAGTGAAAATTCCCGCATACAAAAAGGCTGACGGCACCACCGGAACCTCCCCAAAATCACCAACTAAATGAAACGACTGACGGCTATTCTGTGCCTGTTTTTTGTCTGGATGGCAGCCGCACAGGCACAGACCCTCGACCCTATAACATGGAGCGTGACGGCAGATTCGTCGACGCCGGGTAAAGCCACGGTGCGCATCGACGCCAAAATCGACAAGGGCTGGCATCTGTACGGCCTGCAGCTCCCCGAAGACGGCCCCAACGCCACCCAGATTACATTCAGCCTCCCCGACGGAGTGACCCTTGACGGGCCGTTGACTCCATCGCGCGAACCCATCGAGAAGTTCGACCAGATTTTCTCACTGAAGCTCAACTGGTGGGAGCACGACGTGAGCTTCACACAGAAGCTCAACATCACCGACAACCACTCGCATCAGGCATCGGTGAAAATCTTCTTCCAGGGGTGCAACGACCAGACCTGTATCTCGCCGCAACGACAGACGCTCGATTTCACCGTAGGCAGCGGCACGCTGGTTGAAACCCAGAAGCCCGATACTGTGACGACGCCTGTCACTGAGACAGTTACCGAAGGTCATCAGGCCGGCGCGCCGGTACTACCCGCTATCTGGGAGCCGGTGGAGATAACCGCTCAGGAGGCCGAGCAGCCCGTGGCATCGACATCGCTGTGGATGATATTCCTCTTAGGTTTCGGCGGCGGTCTTGTGGCGCTGCTCACCCCCTGCGTTTGGCCGATGATTCCGATGACGGTGAGCTTCTTCCTCAAGCGCTCGAAATCGAAGAAACGCGCTGTGGGCGACGCCATTATCTATGGACTCAGCATCGTGGTCATCTACCTGGCGCTCGGTCTGGCCATCTCCATTATCTACGGTGCTTCGGCCCTTAACGAACTGGCTACCAACGCATGGTTCAACCTGGCGTTCTTCCTGCTGTTGGTGCTGTTCGGCATATCGTTCCTTGGCGGATTCGACATCAAGCTCCCGGCTAAATGGTCGAACTCGGTCGACTCGCGCGCCGAGAGCACTTCGGGCCTGGTGAGCATCTTCTTCATGGCCTTCACGCTGGCCTTGGTATCGTTCTCATGCACCGGCCCGATTATCGGCACCCTGCTTGTAGAAGCCGCCACACAGAGCAGCTACGTTGGTCCGGCCGTAGGTATGGGCGGCTTCGCCCTCGCCCTGGCCCTCCCCTTCTCACTGTTCGCCATGTTCCCGAGCTGGCTTAAGGAGATGCCCAAATCGGGCGGCTGGCTCAACTCGGTGAAGGTGGTGCTCGGCTTCCTGGAGTTGGCCCTGTCGCTGAAATTCCTGTCGGTAGCCGACCTGGCCTACGGCTGGGGAATCCTCGACCGCGAGGTATTCATCGTGCTGTGGGTAGTGATTTTCGCCCTTTTGGGAATGTACCTGCTTGGCAAGCTTCGCTTCAGCCATGACGCGCCGACTGAGAGCGTGTCGGTGTTCCGCTTCTTCCTGGCCACGGTGTCGCTGGCGTTCGCCCTCTATCTCGTACCGGGACTGTGGGGTGCGCCGCTCAAGACAGTCAGTGCCTTCGTGCCGCCGCTCTACACCCAGGATTTCAACCTCTACGCCGGCGGACAGTTCGAGGAGTTCGACGACTTCGACAAGGGCATGGCATACGCCGCCGAAAACAACCGCCCGGTACTCATCGACTTTTCGGGCTACGGCTGCGTGAACTGCCGCAAGATGGAAGCCGCCGTGTTCGACACCCCCGAGGTGGAGAAGATTATCAAGGAAAATTTCGTCCTCATCAAGCTGATGGTCGACGACAAGACTAAACTTTCGCAGCCCTTCACGGTCAAAGAGAATGGTAAGACAGTAAGTCTGGAAACAGTCGGCGAGAAATGGAGCTACCTCCAGCGCTACAAATTCCAGTCAAACTCTCAGCCATACTACATCATACTCAACAACGAAGGGGGCGCCCTGACAGCCCCGGCGTACTACGACGAGAATGTGACAAAATTCGTGGAATGGCTCAATTCAGGCATGAAAGCCTATCAATCAAAGAAATGAACAACTCTCAGACAGAATACCGCCCCCACACCCGGCAGGAGAAGCTCGAAGCTATCTCGCGGGTAATGGATGTACTCGACACCCTGCGTGTGAAGTGCCCCTGGGATGCCAAGCAGACCAACGAGTCGCTGCGTCCCAACACCGTCGAGGAGGTCTACGAGCTCTGCGACGCCCTCATCCGCGAGGATAATGCCGAAATCCGCAAGGAGCTCGGCGATGTGCTCCTCCATGTACTCTTCTACGCCAAAATCGGCGAGGAGAACGGAGTCTTCGACATCGCCACAGTGGCCCATTCGCTGGCCGACAAACTGATATATCGTCACCCGCACGTCTACGGTGATGTGCAGGCCGACAACTCAGAGACCGTAATCCGCAACTGGGAGGACCTCAAGCAGAAGGAGAAGGGGGGCAACCGCTCAATCCTCTCAGGTGTACCGGCCGCGCTGCCCGCCCTCATCAAGGCGTACCGCATTCAGGAGAAGGCCTCCAACGCCGGTTTTGACTGGGAACACCCCGACCAGGTTTGGGAGAAGGTGCGCGAAGAGATTGCCGAGTTCGAAGCCGCCGCAAAATCGGGCAACCACTCCGATATGGAGCAGGAGATGGGCGATGTGTTCTTCTCGCTGGTCAATGCGGCGCGCCTATACGACATCACCCCCGAGAACGCCCTCGAAAAGACCAACCGCAAATTCATCTCACGCTTCGAATACCTCGAAAGCCACGCCAAAGCCAACGGCAAGAGCCTGCGTGACATGAAGCTCGCCGAAATGGACCGCCTGTGGGACGAGGCGAAGGCCCACGAGGGTGACGACTCAGCAAACTGATTATAATATCAATTCCACTCACAATGAAAGCTTTACGTTTAGCAGCAATCCTCATGTTAGCCGGTGGCGCCGCCATGGTTGCACCCCAGGCAGCTCAGGCACAGGTCAATCAGCTCGATGCCGAAATCAACATCATCCCCGACAAAGTGACCAAAACCACCAACGGCATACGCATCTCGCTCTGCCTCGTCGGCATCCCCGGCACCTCGCAGCGCATCGACAGCGTTGACCTCGTGGTAGGACCGAAAGTCATCAAGGCCACCGACATCGACGGCGTAGACTTCGAACGTCACTTCCAGTTCGAGGACACCGGAGTGCAGGTTATCGAACTCGACTTCCCCTACACCGGTCCGCTGAGCAACAAGAATCGCCTGGTGTTCCACACCGAGAAGGGCGACGTTTCGGCTCCCGCAAAACAGTAAACCCACCCTGCGCATGATTCTCTGCATCACCGAGAAACCCAGCGTAGCACGCGATATCGCCGCCATACTGAAAGCCGACAACAAACGCGACGGCTTCCTCGAGGGCGGCGGATATTGTGTTACCTGGACCTACGGTCACCTCTGTTGCCTGAAAGAGCCCAACGACTACACTGATCTGTGGAGGAGTTGGTCGCTCGGCTCGCTGCCCATGATTCCCGCAAAATTCGGCATCAAACTCATCGACAACGACCTGTACAAACGACAGTTCGCTGTCATCGAGCAACTTATCGGCCAGGCCGACGAGATTGTAAACTGCGGTGATGCCGGCCAGGAGGGCGAACTGATCCAGCGCTGGGTGATGCAGAAGGCCGGAACGAAATGCCCGGTGAAACGCCTGTGGATTTCGTCGCTGACCGACGAGTCAATCCGCGAAGGTTTCCGCAACCTGCGCCCCTCGGCCGACTATGACAACCTCTACTATGCCGGTCTGTCGCGGGCCATCGGCGACTGGATTCTCGGCATGAACGCCACACGCCTCTACTCGCTCAAATACGGCCAGAACGGCTACGGGCGCCGCGACATCCTCTCAATCGGGCGTGTGCAGACCCCCACGCTCGCCCTGGTGGTGCAGCGTCAGCTCGAAATCCGAGACTTCAAGCCCGAAGACTACTGGGAGCTGAAAACCCTCTACCGCGACACAACCTTCAACGCCACCGCCGGCAAGTTCAAGAGCGAAGCCGAAGCACAGGCCGTGGCCGACAGCATCGCTCCCCTCCCCTTCACAGTCACCGACGTAACCAAGAAGAAGGGGCGCGAGGCTCCGCCGAAACTCTTCGACCTCACCTCGCTCCAGGTGGAATGCAACCGTCAGTGGGGCTGGTCGGCCGACGAATCGCTCAAACTCATCCAGTCGCTCTACGAGAAGAAGGTGACCACGTATCCTCGTGTCGACACCACCTACCTCCCCGACGATGTTTACCCCAAAATACCCGGCATCATGCAGCGCATGACGCCCTACGCACCCCTCACAGCCCCGGTTCTCGCCGCCAAAATTCCCAAGAGCAAAAAGGTCTTCGACAACTCCAAGGTCACCGACCACCACGCCATAATACCCACCGGCGAGTCACCCGAACGGCTCGTGGGCAACGAGCGGCAGATGTATCACCTCATCGCACGCCGCTTCATCGCCGCCTTCTATCCCGACTGCACGTTCGAAGCCACCACAGTCACCGGCAAAGCGGGCGACGCCACTTTCCGCGCCAACGGCAAGGTGATTACCGACCCCGGATGGCGCAATGTCTACAAAAACGACAAGCGCTCCGCCGACGAAAAGAGCGCCGACAAAGAGGGGGACGACAGGATTCTGCCCCCGTTCACCGTCGGCGAGTCGGGACCCCATACCCCGTCGCTGCAGAAACGCACCACCCAGCCCCCGAAACTCTACACCGAGGGCACACTGCTGCGCGCCATGGAATCGGCCGGCAAAACCGTCGACGATGAAGCGCTTCGCGAGGCCATGAAGGAGAACGGCATCGGCCGTCCGTCGACCCGCGCGTCAATCATCGAAACCCTTTTCCGCCGCAAATACATAGAGCGCAAAGGCAAGAGCATCGTGGCCACACAGGCCGGCATCGACCTTATCGACATAATCCGCGAGGATCTGCTGAAAAGCGCCAAACTCACCGGCATCTGGGAGAACAAACTGCGCCGCATAGAGCGCGGCGACTTCAGCGCAGCCGAGTTCATCGACGAGCTTAAGACGCAGATTCACAGCATTGTAATGAGCGTACTCAGCGACAACTCACAGCGCCATATCGAGGCCGGCCAGAACGCCTCCGGGGAGAATAAAGCCAAACCGAAATCATCCGCCAAGTCCACGGCCGACGGCGAGAAAAAGCAGCCGGCCAAACGCAAACCGCCCGTTAAATCGCTCGAACAGATTCCCTGCCCCGTCTGCGGCAAAGGCCACATACTCAGGGGACGCACCGCTTACGGCTGTTCGGAGTTCCGCGCAGGCTGCGCCCTTCGCCTGCCCTTCGACGAATACCCCGCCGATCTAACCCCCGCCAAACTCAACGCCCTCATCAAAAAGAAATTCAAGGCCGCCAGATGACCCTCAACGACATTGTGCAGTGGACCTGCATAATCATAATTTTCATCATCATACTGGTGAAGTTCATCCGCAAGATAGCACGCGCCATCGACCGGCGTCGCCATGGCGATGCGCCCTTCAACTGCGGTTGCGGATGCCCCGGCTGCCCCGCCTCTCGCCGCCACCCCTCCGACCACTGCCCCAACTCTCACCACAAATAACCCCCCCCCAACTTGACCATGGGGGTTATCGGGATTTACTTGGTAGTTGGTGCTATCTGAATTTGTTTGGTCCTTGATAACGCCATCTTCCAAATAACGCCAACTGCCACGCGGATGTCAATAACGCCATCCCTCAAGGCCATCCCTCAAGGTAATTCAATGTCAAAATAAAGCAAGGGGAAAGAAATTTTCGGGGGAAAATTTGGTGGAATGACAAAATGTTTATAACTTTGCACCTGCAAACGCGGGCAACCCCGCCGGAGCATTTCAAATATTGGTACCATGGCCGAGTGGTTAGGTAACGGTCTGCAAAACCGTCTACAGCAGTTCGATTCTGCTTGGTACCTCCGACTAAGGGCTGTGTCGTTGCCGACATGGCCCTTTTCTTTACTTCAAAACATTCTTTCACAAGCCCTCCCCTCCTTACGGAGCGGGCATCCACGCCTACCATGGAAAAACTGCTGCAGTTCGTATGGCAACACCGCCTTGGCCTTCGCCGCGACATGATGACTGTCGACGGGCACACGGTGCGTGTGCTTGACCAGGGAACGCTCAACACCATGGCCGGCCCCGACTTTTTCAACGCTTCGATTGAAATCGACGGCCAAAACTGGGTGGGCAATGTGGAGATTCACGTCAGGGCAAGCGACTGGTACCGCCACGGCCACCAGAACGACCGCGCATACGATTCCGTGATACTTCATGTTGTGAAAATCAGCGACATGGAAGTAAAGCGTCCCGACGGACAGATAATCCCGCAAATGGTCATCAAATGTGACCCGACGGCCGCCGACCGCTGCAACCGGCTCACCGACAGCGCCGCATCGTCGCTCCCGTGCCGACGCATCTTGGCCGAGATGCATCCACTGTATGTCACCGACTGGATTACCTCATTGGCCTATCAGCGCCTTTACCGGAAAAGCGACCGCATCCTCGACATCGTGGAACAGACTCACGGCGACTGGGCCGAGGCCACATACCGCACCCTGGCACGCACCCTTGGCTTCGGACACAGCAGCCAGCCCTTCGAACAGCTTGCCGCGTCGTTGCCGTTGAGCTATCTGCTGAAGCACCGCGACAACCAGGATGCCTGTGAGGCCATGTTTTTCGGTCAGGCCGGACTGATTCCCGACCCCACCATCGACGAGCACCCCTACATCACCCGTTTACGTCAGAATTACCTCTTTCTTGCCAACAAATTCGATCTTCACTGCACTCACCCGATATGGAAGTCGGGACGTCCACAGAACAACCCCATGCGCCTGATAGCCTACCTGGCGCAGATGATCTGCTATACCGACAATCTGCTCGACGAGATGGAATGCGCGCGCACGCTCGATGATCTGCGCGACGTCTTCGACCACCCGCTCTTAGGCTTCTGGGCCAACACATTCACCTTCAACAGCGCCCCCGCCCCAAGCTCCGACGGCCTTAAACAGCGAGGCAACAGCGTACCGGCCCGAGCCATCGGTCGCGACGGCATCGACCGAATCATCATCAACCTGGCCGTGCCGATGCTCCATGCGCGGGCCTGCTGGCGCGGCGATTCAGAAGCGGCAACCGCCGCCGTGGAGATTCTCGAGAAAATCAAACCCGAGGACAACTCCATCACCAGGCTCTTTTCAAGCGCCGGCATAAACAACCGCGACGCATTCACATCGCAGGCCATGATAGAGCTGCGACGCGAGTACTGCCAGCGGAAGAAGTGCATATATTGCCGCTTCGGCCACCGGATGCTCTCGGCCGAAATCCAGCGCTGACACACGATAGAAAAGCGTAGACACATTCGCCACAATCCGACAACGATATTTCTACAATCCGAACACCCGAAATTAAAGATTTTTTGTAACTTTGGGCAATCATATAGTATGCTGAGGACAAATTTGGATGGAAGTCCTCCGCATCGCTGTAAATACAGCATTTGGCGCTATCGCTAAAAACATTCAGCGTCCACCTGTGTCACAGACACTTACGGGAGTTGACAAAATTACTTGAATATGGGAACGGAGAATGAAATCAAGACTCGGCGCCCGCGCCGGTCAAAAGCCGACATCGAGGAGGCGATTCAGAAAGCCGCCACTGCCCAGATTAAGAAGAAAGGGTTCTCCCTCGCTCTTGTGACGGACATTGTAAAGCGTGCCAAGATAGAACCAATTGTGTTCTACAACCGATATAAAAACCTCGACGAGTTTTACGATACGTTTGTCAAGAACTACGACTACTGGCTGAGCGACCTGCTCAACAGCCACAAAGACTGCATAGGGACTGAAAATGGATATGCCGAGATTCTGAGCATTCTCATGCATAAGCTGTTAGACGAGCAGATTATGACCGAACTCCTGCGCTGGGAAGTGTCGGAGGGGAATCATATCACCGAACGCACCGCCAAGATCCGCGAGCTCCACTGTAACGAAATCATCGAGATACACAAGGACGCATTCCCCGACACAGATGTGGATGTGCGCGCCATCACAACGCTGATTGTAGCCGGCATTTACTTCCTGGTGCTCCACAAAGACCGTTCCACCTTCGGCGACATCGACATCAATACCCCCGCGGGGCTGCGCCGTCTCGACGAAGCATTCCGGTCGTTAGCCTCAATGCTGTTCCGTTACCGTGAGTGCAAGGAGCAGACCAGGGTCATCGAGGAACGGATGCGCCGCGAGGGGATTCCCGACGAGGTCATCGCCCGCTGCATGAAGGACCTCATCTGAGGCGACACGTTTCAGCGAACCGACAAGCAGACCTACGTCCCGCACAGAAAAAGGAGATGCGCCCCTCGACACATCTCCTTATATTTTGTCCGCAACGGCGCGACGGCAGGGACTATCTTACCGATTTGGGGTCGCCCCAGCGGGAGCGCTGCAGCTCGGCGGCACGTGCCTCGGCCGGATTGGCGCAGGGGTTCCAGAATCGGGCATCCTGAATCTTGTCGGGGAGAAACTGCTGACGCACGAAGTTGCCGGGATAATCGTGGGCGTACTTATAGTCGGCGCCGTAGCCGAGATTCTTCATCAGCGAGGTGGGAGCGTTGCGGATATGCAGCGGCACCGGCAGGTCGCCCGAACGGCGCACCTCGGCAAGGGCACTGTCGATGGCCATATACGCCGAATTGCTCTTGGGCGACGTGGCCAGGTACACGGTGCATTCGGCCAACGGAATGCGCCCCTCGGGCATACCGATTTTGGTAATAATGTCGAAAGTGGCGTTGGCCAGCAGCAGCGCGTTGGGGTTGGCCAGACCGATATCCTCGGCAGCGAGGATAGCAAGGCGGCGGGCGATGAACACGGGGTCTTCTCCGCCGGCAATCATGCGCGCCAGCCAATATATTGCCGCATCGGGGTCGGAGCCGCGGATACTCTTGATGAACGCCGAGATGATGTCGTAGTGCATCTCGCCCTGTTTGTCGTAGGCCGCCGGATTCTCCTGCAGCCGGTCGATGACAGCCTTGTCGCTGATAACCATCGGGCTGCCATGAGGGGTCGACTGCTCAATCAGGTCGAGGATATTAAGCAGTTTGCGGGCGTCACCTCCCGAGAAACGGAAGAGCGCGTCGGTCTGCTCGACCTTCACATCGAGTTTCGACAGCACCTCGTCCTGCGTTATGGCGCGGTCGAGCAGCGTCTGCAGTTCCGGGGCCTCGAGCGGCCGAAGTGTGTAGACCTGTGCGCGCGACAGCAACGGACGTATCACCTCGAACGAGGGGTTCTCGGTGGTTGCGCCGATGAGGGTCACCGTACCGTTCTCCACAGCACCCAGCAGACTGTCCTGCTGCGACTTGGAGAAACGGTGTATTTCGTCAATGAACAGAATGGGACGCCCCTGCGAGAACATACTGCCGGCCTCCTGACGCGCGCGTTCGATGACCTCGCGCACATCCTTTACGCCCGACGTTACCGCCGAAAGGGTGAAGAATTTCGATTTCGTGGTGTTGGCGATAATCTTGGCGAGGGTAGTCTTGCCCACCCCGGGAGGGCCCCAGAGGATGAACGAGCTGACGTTACCCGAGTCAATCATGCGCCGGAGGATGCTCCCCGGGCCGACAAGATGCGTCTGTCCGATATATTCGTCGAGGCTTTTGGGCCTCATTCTTTCTGCAAGTGGTGCTAACATACACACAAAGTTAAGAAAAACCGTCAGCAGCTGAACAAGCCGGCGTGTTAATGATATTTAATATTCGGCCGGGTATTGCCATATTCCGGCATTTTTACGTAATTTTACGCATCGGTTCAGCGAAGGGATGTCGACTGAACTTTCAATGGTGACAGGTGTTTGAATAATAAGAACATCTGACAAGTAACATTTTCAACTTGAGAGCCTTCAGCGAACTACGGCTGAGAGCCTGATAAAAAAGGATAATTATGGAACGAGAAAATAACAACCGCCCCGGCGTACCTAAAACGATGCGTACCGTTTTCGGCATCTTCATGATATTGTTTTATCTCACCATCGGTGTGCTCATCCTGGTGGGCGTGCTTGATTTTTACGGCGACTGGGAGTGGCTCCGCTGGACCGCCGGCATCATCCTGGTAGTCTACGGCCTGTGGCGCGGTTACAGGCAGTTTGCCGGGCTCGATGACCCCAACCGCCAATAAGAGGCTGTTTAAAAATAAATGTTAACGTTCCGGTGGTCGGTTTTTGAGA
>CAMEPD010000014.1 GCA_945931475.1 uncultured Muribaculaceae bacterium
TGAGAATTTGTGGAGTGGCAAGTGTATGGGTATTTTTGCGTCTCGTTTCATCCTCTGCGGTGGTTGCCGGCGTGCTTGCGGCTCGGTTGGCAAATCGGTGTTGCGTGGCCCGACGTGGCCCGATGTGCGCTGATGCCTCTCCACCGCAATCATTCATGCCGATGGCCTCTCCGCGGCTAACAGACTTCTACGCAACGGATTATGTATTTAAAGAATTTCTTTATATCCCTGCTTGGCGCCCTCGCCGCCTTCTGGATTTCCATAATGCTCGTTTTCATAATGGGTGTTATCTTTTTAGCCGGTTCGATTGTGTCGGCAATCAGCGGAATCGACAGTAATGTCGGCCTGTCGGAAAAAAATGTGATGATAATCCCTCTCGACGGGGCTATCGAGGAGAGCCGCACTACCGTGGAATTTGCCGCACTTCTCAACAATCAGGACCGTCCCCGCGCCCTTGATGACATTCTCCGCGCTATTGCCGCTGCAAAAGAGGATGATAAAATAAAAGGTATCTATCTGAAATGTTACTCGGCGTCGGCCGGAATCGCTACACGCAAGGCTATCCGCGACGCCCTTCTCGATTTCCAGAAATCGGGTAAATGGGTGGTAGCTTACTCCGACAGTTACAGCCAGGGTGACTATTATGTCGCTTCGATGGCCGACAACCTGTTCCTCAACCCGGTTGGCATGGTCGATATTCACGGTCTTGGTTCGATGGTTCCCTTCTTCAAGGGGCTGTTCGATAAGCTCGGTGTGGAGATGCAGGTTGTGAAGGTAGGTACATACAAGAGCGCTGTAGAGCCTTACATCCTCACTTCGATGAGCGAGCCATCGCGCGAACAGACACAGGTATTCCTCGACAATATCTGGAGTGTGCTCACCAACGAGATTCACTCCTCACGCGATATCCCGGTAGAGACACTCAACCAGATGGCCGATTCGCTGGTGATGTTCTCAGCCTCAGGCAAGGCATACGTAGAGGACAAGCTCGTCGACGACCTCAAATATGAGCGCGAGGCCGACAATTTTGTAAAGAGTCTGCTCGAACAGGAATCAGACGACGACCTGCAGAGCGTCTATTATGACCGATATCTCCAGGTTGCCAAGGTTCCCCATGAGAAATCCAACAGCAACAAAATCGCTGTCTATTATGCATTCGGCGATATAGTCGATTACGGCAAAGTGGGTATCTCGGCCGAACGGATGGTGCCCGATATTGTGGAGCTCGCCGAGGACGAGGATATTCAAGCCATGGTGCTTCGTGTGAACTCGGGCGGCGGTTCGGCCTTCGCTTCCGAACAGATCTGGGAGGCTCTCAAATATTTCAAATCTCAAGGCAAGAAACTCTACGTATCGATGGGTGATTATGCTGCTTCGGGAGGCTATTATATCTCTTGCGGAGCCGACAAGATTTATGCCGAGCCCGTCACGCTGACCGGTTCAATCGGTATCTTCGGCATGATGCCCTGCGTAAAGGGGCTCACCGAGAATATCGGCGTGAATTTCTCGACTGTCAGCACCAATGCCAACTCCATCTTCCCGACCATCACCGAGCCGATGACCCCCTTCCAGTACAACTCGATGCAGAAGATGGTCAACAACGGCTACGAACTCTTCACCAAACGCTGTGCCGACGGGCGCCACATTCCGCAGGATTCTATCAAGAAGATAGGTGAGGGTCGTGTATGGGATGGCCGCATGGCCCGGAAGATTGGTCTTGTTGATCAGCTCGGCGGTCTCGACGACGCTGTATCGGCGCTGGCTTCGGCCATGAATTACTCCGATTACGAGGTGGTTTCGTATCCCAACAACAACCCCTCTTTCTGGGATATGGTGGCCGATTTCGATTCAGAAATGAAGGCTCGCGCCCTCCGCGATGAGCTTGGCGCGATCTACCCCGTATATCTCGAATATAAATCGATGGTGAACATGACGCCCGTCCAGGCCCGCGTACCCTTCATGATGGTACAGTAAGCCGCTCCGCCGAAATTTCACTCACCAAAACCGTTTCACATTGTCAAAGAATAAGTTACTGTCAAATCTGGTGCTACTGCCCGTGTCGAAGCTCTACGGCTTCGTAGTGGGAGTGCGTAACTTGTTGTTTGACTGGCATATCCTCAAGGAACGAACATTTCCCGTTCCCGTAGTTGTGGTGGGCAACCTCGTGGCCGGAGGCACGGGCAAGACCCCGCACACCGAGTATATCATCGACCTGCTGAAGTATAAGTATCGTATCGGTATGCTCAGCCGCGGCTACAAGCGCCTCACCAAAGGGTTCGTGCTGGCTACACGGCGCTCGTCGCCCAAAGACATCGGCGACGAGCCTTATCAGATATATCAGAAATTCGGCCGCGAGATTACGGTGGCCGTGTGTGAGGACCGCTGTGCCGGCATCGAGGAAATGCTGCGTATCGACCCGAAAATCAATCTGATTGTGCTTGATGACGCCTTCCAGCACCGTTATGTGAAACCTTCCGTGGCGATAGTGCTCACCGAATTCAACCGTCCTGTGTTCTTCGACAAGATGCTACCGTACGGGCGTCTCCGCGAGAGCACCAAGTCGCTGATGCGCGCCGACATAGTGGTGGTCACCAAGTGTCCCGACCAGATTAAGCCGGTGGAAAACCGCATCTTTGTCAACGGCCTCAATCTCTTCCCGTATCAGAAACTTTACTTCTCCAAATACAATTACAAGCAGCTTGAGCCGGTGTTCCCCGACGAAGCTCCGCAGGCACCCTACCTGTCGTGGCTCAATCGTGAGGATACCATCCTGCTGCTCACCGGAATTGCCAATCCCGGCCCGATGGTGCGCTACCTGCGCCAGTTCAAGGCCAAGGTGAAGGTGCGCCAGTTCCCCGACCACCATATCTTTACGCGCCGCGATATAGATATGCTTCGCCGCCAGTTCGTCGAGCTTAACGGCGAGACAAAACTGATTGTCACTACCGAAAAGGACGCCGTACGCCTTGCCTGCAACCCCTACTTTCCTCAGAGTCTCAAGCCGTACCTCTATTACCTCCCCATCGAGGTGGAATTCGACAAAACCCAGGGCGAGACATTCGACGTGGCCCTGCAGAAAGCCATACTCTCATCCGGCAAGCAGTAGCCGGAATCTACCGCATAACGGGTCGGCGCTGAACTTTCGACGTCCCGGCCGCATTTATATTTATTACTTGGCGCACGCCCGAATACGCGTGTGCCTTAATACCTGAAAATACAATGTTAGAGAAGATTCGTCAGACAGCTGATTTTATCCGCTCAAAAGTGGATAACATGCCCAAAATCGCTATTATCCTCGGCACCGGCCTCGGCCCGCTTGCCGACCTTATCGAGGATAAAACCGTGATACATTACAAGGATATCCCCAACTTCCCAGTTTCGACTGTGCAGGGTCACGCCGGAAATTTCATATTCGGCACACTCGCCGGCAAACGCGTGATGGCCATGCAGGGCCGTTTCCACTACTATGAGGGTTACGACATGAAGACCGTAACCTTCCCCGTGCGCGTAATGCGCGCCCTGGGTGTGGAGATTCTCATCGTGTCGAACGCTGCCGGTGGTATGAACAAGGAGTTTGAGGTTGGCGATGTGATGGTGATTACCGACCATATCAACCTCTTCCCCGAGAACCCGCTCCGCGGCAAGAATTACGAGGAGCTCGGCACCCGCTTTCCTGCCATGACCGAGGCATACAGCAAACGCCTTGTGGCCCTGGCCGACAAGGTGGCAGCCGACAAGGGAATCCGCCTGATGCACGGCGTATATGTCGGCACTACCGGTCCGACCTTCGAGACCCCTGCCGAGTATGAATATTTCCGCATCATCGGCGGCGACGCCGTGGGTATGTCGACCGTCCCCGAGGTCATCGTGGCCAAGCACGGCGGCATGGAGGTGTTCGGCATCTCGGTAATCACCGACCTGGGCGGCAAAGACATCACTCAGGTTCCCACTCACGAGGAGGTGCAGCAGGCCGCCATTAAGGCCGAGCCTACCACCAAACTCATTGTGCATGACCTGATTGCAGCACTTTGAGACTGTCCGGCTATCTGAGGCTGTTTAAAAAGAAATGTTAAACGTTCCGGTAGCCGATTTTTGGTTAAATCGAAATATGGCAAAAGAAACAGAAATATCCCAGTTGGGTGAGTTCGGCCTCATCGACCGGCTTACCAAGGACATCGAACTGAAGAACCCGCAGTCGCTCCGTGGTGTGGGCGACGATTGCGCCGTCATGGAGTATAAGGATACCGAGGTGCTCGTCTCCACCGACCTGCTGGTCGAAGGGGTACACTTCGACCTTACTTATGTACCGCTGAAGCACCTCGGCTACAAAGCCGCCGTGGTGAACTTCTCCGACGTATACGCCATGAACGGACGCCCGCGCCAGATTGTGGTTTCGCTGGCTATCTCCAAGCGATTCACGGTTGAGCACATCGAGGCGCTTTACAGCGGCATCCGCCTGGCCTGCGAAATTTATGGCGTAGACCTCGTGGGCGGCGATACCACTACCTCGCGCTCGGGCCTGGTTATCTCCATAACGGTTATCGGTGACGCTCCGAAGGATAAAATCGTGTATCGCGACGGCGCAAGGGATACCGACCTGATCTGCGTCTCGGGTGACTTGGGCGCGGCTTATATGGGCCTGCAATTGCTCGAACGCGAGAAGGCGGCATCGAACGGACAGGCCGACTTTCAACCCGAATTCGGTGGCAAGGAGTATCTGCTCGAGCGTCAGCTCAAACCCGAAGCCCGCAAGGATATTATCGAAGCCATCGACCGCGCCGGAATAGTTCCTACCTCGATGATGGATATTTCCGATGGCCTGTCGTCGGAACTGCTCCATATCTGCAAGGCTTCGCATACCGGCTGCCGGGTGTATGAGGACCGCATCCCCATCGACTACCAGACAGCGCTTATGGCCGAGGAGCTGAATATGAACCTCGTGACGGCTGCCATGAACGGCGGCGAGGATTACGAGTTGCTCTTTACCGTGCCTCTCCATGCCCACGAAACCGTGAAGAAAATTCCAGGCATCCGTGTAATCGGCCATATCACCAAACCCGAACTCGGTTGCGCCCTCGTAACCCGCGACGGCAACGAGATGGAGATTCGGGCCCAGGGGTGGAACCCTCTGGCCCAAGCCGCCTCAGCGGCCTCTGAACAGCCCGGTCAATCCGGTGAAGCTAAGTGATACCGGCTATCTGTCAGCACTATACCATGCGCCCTGCACAGGCACGGAAATCCACCTGCGCAGGGCGTATTTGTTATCTCCGGCCGTACTTTTTGGCGGCTTTGATGCACACCGTGTCAAGGGCGCCTTCAAGGTCTGTGCCTTTCAGGTCCTCGAGGTGCATCCGCTCGATTTGCCGGCTCATGCGCTCGCGGGCAGCCTTGATTTCCGCTTCGCGGTCGGCCTCCATCCCGGCTATGCGGTCTACCTCGCCATCGCGCTTTGCCGAATTGATTTTCGAACTGTATTTGCGGTAGATAGCCTCGAGTTCATGTGCCGAACGCTTGTAGAACGACTCAGTGTAGAGGTTCACGCCCCCTTTGACCACTGCAACCGAATCAGAGTCGGCCGGAGCTGTCACCACCGAGTCGGGTAGCACCTGCACCGGTGGTTCACGGTGGCTCCCGAAGGTCGATTCGCGGGGCGGGGCAGGCGTGTCGGGGGTGTTCCAGAGCCATATCCCGCCGGCAATCATCACGAGAATCGCTATCCCGGCAATGAGATAGCGTCGGCTGCGGCTATTGCGGTTGTCGTCGTTGTTATTATTGAGTATTGGCATATCGGCAAGTTCAGATGGCTTATTCTCTTAAGAAACGTGAATTGCGGCGGAATATTGCCGGTTTTCCGGTCACGGAGTGTCTAAAAAAACAGCCAATCTGCCTTACAACCCGCGAAATTTTTGTACCTTTGCGCCGTAAGAACATTTACAGATGATCAATCGAATACTCATACGAATCAAAGTGGTGCAGATGCTCTACTCTTACCTGCTGACACGCAGTGAGTTCCGCATTGTCACGGCACCGGAAAAGGCAACGGCCGACGCCCGATACGCCCATTCGCTGTATCTCAACCTGCTGCTTCTCATCGAGGAGCTCGCGGGATATAAAGTAGTAACCGGCGACAACCGCGGAGCGCTTGACTCGCTTGGCTCGACCAATATGCTCTCGGGCAGCGCCGTGGCAAAAGCTCTTGCCTCTGATTCAGACCTTCGTGAAATTATCGTTTCCGGCAAATCAGGCATCGGCGAATTTGACGATGCCGCGAAACGTCTCTACGTCAAAATCACTCAGTCGGCGGTTTACACCGACTTCCGCCGCAAGCGCAAGGTACAGCTCGCCGACGAGGTGAAGATGTGGGATGTACTTCTGTCGACGGTGATTATGAAGGAGCCGCTCATGCAGGAGGCCGCGCGCCGAAACAGCGACTACACATTGGCCGGTTACAACCTCGCCTTCAGGATGGTATCGGACACCCTCAACAATTTTTCCGACACGACGACAGCCCTCCGCAATGCCGAAAGTTCGCTCGAGGCGTCGCTCGACAAGGCCTACGAGCTGTATCATTCGCTGCTGATGCTTCCGGTATACATCACTCGCCTCGAGAGCGAACGCATTGAGGACGCCAAGGCCAAATATTGCCCGACTCCCGAGGATCTCAACCCCAATATGCGCTTTGTCGACAACCGCTTCGTGCAGGCCATAGAGGAGCATCCCGAGATGCAGGAGTATGCCTCCAAGCATGATGTCAGCTGGGAATCGGAGTATTACCTGCTCAAAAAACTGCTTGAACTCATCAAGGAATCGGAGTATTACAAGGCCTATATGGAGAACGAAAACTCCACGTTGGCCTCCGACTGCGAGTTCTGGCGCACTATCCTGAAGAATGTGGTGTTCCCCTCCGACACTCTTGCCGAGGCGCTCGAGAGCAAATCGATTTACTGGAATGACGACTTGGCCGTTATGGGCACTTTCGTGCTGAAGACCATCCGCCAGATGGCCACCACCGGCAACCGGGAGACCGCCCTGCTCCCCAAATACAAGGACGAGGTCGACGCCCGATTCGGTAAGGAACTCTTCGAGGGCGCCGTGGCCAACCGCGAGGAGTACCGCAGCTACATCGACCGCTTTATCAACGGTTCGCAGTGGGATCCCGAACGCCTTGCGCTGATGGATATCGTAATCCTCATCACGGCCATCACCGAGCTGATCAACTTCCCTTCTATTCCTGTGCCGGTAACCATGAACGAGTATGTCGAGATTGCCAACTACTATTCGTCGCCCCGAAGCGGCCAGTTCATCAATGGCGTGCTATACAATATCGCCAACTATCTTAAAGAGGAAGGTAAACTTACTAAATAATATACAATCCGAATCCATGGGATTGTAAATATATAAAACAGAATAATTTAATTAGATAAAGATATGTTACTTAACTGGATTATGCTTGATGCCGCCGCCAAGACCGGCGACGCCTCAGCCAGCACTACCGGAAACTGGACTTCGATGCTCATGATTGTGCTGATTATCGCTATTTTCTATTTCCTGATGATTCGTCCTCAGCAGAAGAAGCAGAAGGAGATCAGAAAATTCCGCGAAGCACTCAAGAAGGGTGACCGCATCATCACCGCCGGCGGTATCCTCGGTCGCATCAAAGAAATCAAGGAGAACACCATGCTGATTTCGGTTGCCAACGATACCACAATCGAGGTCGACAAAGGTTCGATTTATCCTTCGGCCGCTGACGCCAACGAGCAGCAGGCAGCAAAGGGCAACAATTGAGAATAGCCCTCTGATGCCATCGGGACAGAAATGCTAAACCGATGAAAATCAGAAATCTGTATATAAGAATTAAGGAGGGATTGCGCACTGTCAAGGGGCGCAATGCCCTCACTTTTTTTGTTTTTCTGTGTATAGCCACTCTGTTCTGGATTCTGATGGCGCTCAACGATGTGGTGCAGCATGACTACAAAATGCCGCTGCGTCTGGTGGGTTTCCCTGAAAATTTCACAATACTGTCGGGCGAGCACCCCACGGTGAATGTCTCGGTGAAAGACAAGGGGAGTGCCCTGATGAAATACAGCTGGGGACGGCAACCGGTGCTGACTCTCAGCTATGAGAATTTTTCGAAAATCGGCAATGACCGCCTGGTGATGACCCAGGCGCAGCTTAATGCCGCCGTACGGCAGGTTTTCGGATCCGGTTCGCAGATTGTGTCGATGCGCCCCGATTCGCTGTCGTTTATTTACACCACACGCCCCGGTACTCCCGTGAGGGTTCATGTTGACGCCGACGTGCATACTTCGCCGCAATCGGTGGCATTCGGGCGCGTGCGGGTTTCATCTGACACCGTTATGCTCTATTCGCGCTCGGGCAACGCCTCGAAAGTGAAAGAGTTGATGACGGCACCGGTGGTGCTTTCCGGGCTGACCGACACAGCCGAGGTAGACGCTGTGTTGCAGGTGCCGGCAGGGATGCGCGCCATCCCGTCGGTGGTGAAGGTAACCATACCTGTCGAACCGCTCGTGTCGAAAACGCGCCGTGTGCCCATCGAAGCCATAAATATCCCCGATGGGAAGCATATTGTCACCTTCCCTTCGATGGCCGATGTGACTTATCTGCTCCCCAAGAGTCTGTACAACAGCGATTCATCGCCAATACGGGTATATGTCGACCTGGCGCGAATGCAGCCCGGCGACAAGAAGCTGATGCTTCAGACGGCGCCGCTGCCGCCGTTCTGCCGCGGGGTGGGGATTGTGCCCGAAATGGTGGAATACGTTCTTGAATCGGAGTAATGGAACGTCTGGAGAATCTGATAGCGGTAACCGGCGGAATAGGCAGCGGTAAGTCGGTGGTCTGCCGTATTTTAGGTGCGAAGGGGTACAACGTGTACGACTGCGACAGCCGCGCACGCCGGCTTATGGAGAGCGACCCCGGCATCAAGGAGCGCCTGTGCACCGAGATTACCCCCGCGGCTGTAACTCCCGATGGCTTATTGGCTCGGAAGGCTATTGCCGATGTAGTATTTGACAGTCCAGAAAAATTAGCGCGACTCAACGCTATAGTGCATGGCGCGGTGCTTTCTGACATTGTCAGGTGGTATGGCGTTCACGCCCGCGAAGGGCTGCCTCTTTTCGTGGAAACCGCCATATTGTATCAGAGCGGACTCGACCGCATGGTTACCGAAGTGTGGGAGGTGACGGCGCCCGACGAGGTACGTATCCGTCGCGCCGTATTGCGCGATTCGGCGCCGGCTGAGGCCATCGAGGCGCGTATCCGCTCGCAGCGGGTTCAGCCCGAACATCCCCATGAAAATGTACATCTTATTGTAAATGACGATGTTACACCAGTGCTTCCGGCGGTGAATGCGCTTCTTGCCTGCCGGAGATAACAGCCTCTAAAAATGTCGCGCGTGAGGCTCCTCAAGTGGTTGCGAAGTGATGAGCCTGAAGGAGTCGGCGTCGCGCCCCACGGGGAGTTTCTTTCTGATTTTTGAGAGTTCGAGTTTCGAGAAGGTGGCATACAGCACCTCCTCCGGATGTCCCTTGTCGGCCTGTGCAACCACCATCCCCCACGGGTCGCAGATTCTTGCCAGGCCGTCGTAGTTGCCGTAATCATCGGCGCCAGAGCGGTCGGCGCCCACCCAGGCAGCCTGATTCTCGATGGCGCGCGCCACAATCAGCGAATTCCATGCGTATTCGCGCGCCGTCGGCCAGTTGGCCGCTACGAGCATCAGGTCGTATTTCTGACCGTCATTGCGGCACCATACCGGGAACCGCATATCGTAGCATACAATAATAGATATGTTCCAGCCGCGGAATTCTATTACCGGCAGCGTGGTTTTCCCCTGCCCGAAGAGTTTCAATTCCGGACTCAGCGAGAACAGATGACGCTTGTCGGAGTACCAAACCTCGCCGTCGGGTTTCATGAAGAACGCCGTATTATAATAGGTGCCGTCGCGCACGGTGAGCAGGCTGCCGGCTATGGCCAAGTCGAGCCTACGCGCCTTGTCGTACACCCACTTCATGGTGCGCCCGTCGAGCTCCTCGGCGGCCTCAGGGAGTACGTCAGGGTCGGATATGAACGCCGTGGTGAACAGCTCGGGGAGCACCACCACGTCAGTATCCGGGTCGATTCCCGCGAGAATCTCTCCGCATCGGCGCAGGTTAGTGTCGATGTCGGCCCAGCGTATGTCGAGTGGGACGGCCGCAACCTTTATGGTGCAGTCGGTGTACGCATCGGTGGCGCACAGTGGGGTAGAGGCAGGCATAGCGTTGGGGTCAGTCATCGGTAGTGAACTTGTCGGGATATTTACCCCTGAAGGGGCTGTAGAAATTTTTGACTGTGCGGAGGTCGGCGTTGATGTCGCCGGTAGTTTCCAGTATATCGCGTATCATGATATGCCGGTGCTCGTAGTCGAGCACCCCGAGACATACTGGCACATCAGCTTCGTAGGCTATGCGCAGGAATCCGGTGTGCCATTGGGTGGTGCGCTTGCGTGTGCCCTCGGGGGTGATGGCCACCACAAGCCGGTTGCTCTCGCTGAAACAGTGCACCATTTCCTCGACAAGCGAACGCCTGTGCTTCCCCTTGCCGCGCTGAACGGCTATGCCCCCCATGGCGCGGAACAGGCTCCCCAAGGGGAAGAAAAACCATGTGGATTTCATCAGGAAGCCGGCACTGCGTCCTACCGACCGTATGGCCAGTTCGCCCAGGATGAAATCCCAGTTCGATGTGTGGGGCGCCACGCATATAATGGCTTTGGGAAAGTCGGGTACGGTTACCTCGACTTTCCATCCGAAACGTTTCAGTATCCAGGCAGATAAATTCATGACATTCAGCGAAGTAGTCGGCGCTTGCGAAATGTTGACCGGTACCGTGACGGCCTGCTCAAAGAGCGGCCATCATGGTACGGACTATTGGGTGGTCTTATTTCAGGTCGGAAGTCGCCTCTTTGGCGGGTTTGGGGAGCGAGGTGTTCATCAGGTGTACAATTTCGTTGACCTGAGCGTAGAATTTCTCGCGGAACGAGCGGTAAGCCTTGTGGTAGTAAGCGCTTCGGGCAGCCGTGAATGCGCGCGAGGTGGCGAAATCGCCGGGTTTGTGGTCGAACGAGAAGTGTACCTTGTCGAGGGCGCTCTCCTGAAGGTGTGCTATCTGGCGCACTGCCTCGGTGAGTATCTTCTTGTCGGCACCGTTGATGAATGTTTTAGCCAGAAGGCACTCGGCGGCCAAATCGCCGCATACATAACGTACTTCCTTTTTGAGATTGCGTAAATTAGCCATATCTTTATAGATTTAATTGGTTTTCAGTTAGCCAATTGGTTGCGCCGGGCCAGTTGCATCACACGGTCGAGAGCCGAGAGAGTCGGCGGAATCTTCACTATGCGGACGTCGCGCAGCTGCCGGATACTATGCTGGAGGTGCGGCATCTTCACACTGTGTCCGATAATCCGTTCCACCGTTCCGGCAAATTTCGACGGGTCGGCACACGCGAGCACCAAACCCGTTTCGCCCGGCCGCTGCTTGCGGTGCAGGGCGGCGAACGCCGCGGCAGTCTGCGGCTCCACCACGATATCGAGCTCGTCGGCGAGGTGACGCATCGTCACGGCCAGAGTCTCGTCGTCAAGGCTTACGCCCTCTACGTCCTCGCGCAGGTGCTCGAGGTTGCCGCCGTACAGGTCGATGATGCGCGCCAGGTTCGACGGGTTGCCCACATCCATGGCGCGGGCTATGGTCATGAGCGCAGCTTTGGGCGAGAACCCTCCGGTCTGTAAATATTCAACAAATACGTCGTTGGCATTGTTGGCGGCGATGAATCTTTTTGTTGGCAGCCCCATCCGTTTGGCCATCAAGCCGGCCGACAGGTTGCCGAGGTTGCCGCAGGGCACCGAAATCACTACCGGTTGCCCGGGTCGCGCCGCCAATGCGCGGGCGTATCCGTGGAAGAAATATATTATGGAGGCGAATTGCCGCAGCAGGTTGATGGAGTTGCCCGAAGTGATGTGGCGCCGGTCGTGCAGGGTGGCGGCGTTGGTGCGGAGTACCTCCTTCACCATCGCCTGGCATTGGTCGTACGAGCCGTTGACCTCGATGGCGACGACATTGCGCTCGGTGGTGAACTGCGCTATCTGGTAGCGCTCCAGCTCATCCTTGGGGAAGAGGACGAACACCCGGGTGTTGGCCGCACGGCTGAATCCGTTGGCGATAGCGCCGCCCGAATCACCCGAGGTCGCCACGATGATGTCGCGGCCGTTCTCGTCGACCGGGTCGATTACCGGCAGG
Source organism: uncultured Muribaculaceae bacterium (assembly GCA_945931475.1). Lineage (GTDB taxonomy): Bacteria > Bacteroidota > Bacteroidia > Bacteroidales > Muribaculaceae > UBA7173. The sequence goes on from CAMEPD010000014.1 coordinate 12,289, forward strand.
AGCCGGGCCATAAACCGCGCGCCGATATCCTTGAACGATTTCGTGGGGCCGTGAAAGAGTTCGAGCATGAAGGTGTCGCCTCCGATATGCCTCAGGGGTATATCGAAGTTCAGCGAATCATATACTATCTTTTTGAGCAGGGACGATTCTACCAAATCGCCGAACAGAGTGTTGGCGATGACGTAAGCAATCTCCTGCAATGACATATCTGTCAGGTTGTTATAGAAGGCTTGGGGCAGACGGGGAAAGATGTCGGGCATATACAGGCCGCCGTCAGGAGAGAGGCCGTTGGCCACTCCCTCGGGTAATGACACTTTCGCTGTTGCTCCGTTGGTGCTGTGCAGAATCATATCCATCAGGCTACCGGGCTGTGAGTTTCATGGCGGAGTGAGACGGAGAGCGAGTGTGATGCCCGGTTTCACCACAAATTTACAATATTATTAAGGTGAATGCAAACCTCCGCGCCTCTTTTTTACATATTTTTTGTATTTTTGTGCCACAATTTATAATTAAGTGCAATCTTGAAAACTCAGAAAGAAATATTGCAGGCGGCTACGGAAGTCGGCCTGCGGAAAGCAGCCCTGTCGTCGACTCCGGCGCAGTGGGGGCGTCTGTCGGTACTGTCGATGCTCGCCGGTGCTTTCATAGCCTTGGGGGGTGTGCTCTCGGTGATAATCGGATTCGGCTTTCCCGAAGCTACGAGTGCCAATCCGGGCCTTCAACGCATACTCAGCGGGCTGCTTTTCCCCGTCGGCCTTTTCCTGGTAGTGAATTTCGGTGCCGAACTTTTCACGGGCAACAACGCCGTGCTGATGCCGCCGATGTTGGAGCGTCGTACCGGCCCGGCTGCGGTGGTGCTCAACTGGACGCTCGTGTGGCTCGGCAATTTCGCCGGTGCGCTGCTGTTGACCTGGCTGTTGGTCGACCAGACCGGTATTCTCGCCGCCGACCCCTGGCGCGCGTCAATCTGCCGGGTGGCCGAAACGAAGGCTTCCCTCGGGGCGTGGACCTGCTTTACCCGCGGCATCGGTGCCAACTGGTGCGTATGCCTTGCGGTGTGGCTGGCCATAGGCGCCAAGACACTCGGCGGCAAAGCCATAGCCTGCTGGCTCCCGGTCATGGCGTTTGTGGCGCTGGGCTACGAACACTGTGTGGCCAATATGTTTTTCATCCCGGCCGGCATGATGTCGGGAGCGTCGGTCACCATCGGCGCCCTCGGCCGGAATCTGCTCTTCTCTACTGCCGGCAACATAGTGGGAGGCGCCCTGTTCGTGGGTTGCCTCTACTGGTGGCTTCACGCCGACCGTACACGTAAAAAGTGACCGTCGGCCCGGCTGTCAAAAGGGCTGTCAGCACCCTTGTCGGCTCAGAAAGGCGCCTGCCTGCCTCCGCCCTCTTCCTGAAGCGTGATTTATCCGTCAAAAATGCTCAATAACATATTCCGTCGCAATACATAAATATTCAAAAATTTGTATATTTGCGCTTGACCTTATTTACGACTTCATCCGTTTCGATCCATGAAAACAAAGACTCTGCTTCTCGGCGACGAGGCTTTTGCCCGAGGCGCTCTTTACTCAGGCTTATCGGGCGGTTATGCCTATCCGGGCACGCCCTCCACTGAAATTCTGGAATACATACAGTCGTCGCCTCTGACTGCCCGACGCGGTATCCACTCACACTGGTCCTCGAACGAAAAAACAGCGATGGAGGAGGCTCTCGGCATGAGCTTCTGCGGCAAACGCGCCATCGTTGCCATGAAACATGTGGGCATGAACGTGGCTGCCGACGCTTTCGTCAACTCGGCAATGACCGGCGCAAACGGAGGCCTGATTGTGGTAGCCGCCGACGACCCCTCGATGCATTCATCGCAGAACGAACAGGATTCGCGTTTCTATGCCAACTTCGCCATGATACCGTGCCTTGAACCCTCCACGCAGCAGGAGGCCTACGATATGGCCGAATATGGTTTCGAATTGAGCGAACGCTGCCATATACCGGTGCTGTTCCGTATCGTCACCCGCCTGGCTCACTCACGCGCCGTGGTGGAGGTCGACGACGAACCGCGCCCCCAGAACGAACTTCATTACCCCGAGAATCCGCGCCAGTGGGTACTGATGCCCGGCAACTCGCGCGTGCGTAACCGCCAGCTAATCAAGGACCAGGAGATGACCGAACGCGAAGCCGAGGATTCACCCTTCAACCGCCTCACGCCCGGCACCGACCGCACCCTCGGCATCATCGTGTCGGGTATCGCCGCCAATTACGTCAACGAATGCTTCCCCGAGGGATGCTCCTTCCCGATGCTGAAGATTTCGCAATATCCCCTGCCGCGTACACGGGTGGCCGAACTCGCCGACTGCTGCGAAGCCATCATGGTAATCGAGGAGGGCCAGCCCTTCATCGAAGAGAAACTGCGTGGTCTGCTCGACCGCGGCCTTACGGTGCATGGCAAACTCGACGGCTGCCTCCCGCGCGACGGCGAACTCACACCCGACGCCGTGGCCCAGGCCCTTAAGCTGTATTGCCCTTCGCTGGCACACTTGAGCGAAGGGTTTAACGCTGTGAATGAGATGGTAGTGCCGCGTCCGCCGGCCCTCTGTCAGGGCTGCGGTCACCGCGACGTATATTCGGCCCTCAACGATGCCATGAAGGAATTCTCCGACTGCAAGGTATTCGGTGACATTGGCTGCTATACCCTCGGCTGGCTCGCGCCGTTCAACGCCATCGACTCATGTGTCGACATGGGTGCCTCGATCACAATGGCCAAAGGCGCGGCCGACGCCGGTCAGCGCCCGTCGGTGGCTATCATCGGTGATTCCACCTTCACCCATTCGGGAATGACCGGCCTGCTCGATGCCATCAACGAGAACACCCCCATGACGGTGATTATCTCAGACAACCTCACCACCGGCATGACCGGCGGACAGGATTCGCAGGGCACCGGCAAACTCGAGGAGATATGCCTTGGTTTGGGCATGGACCCCAAGCACCTCCACACAATCGACTCCCTGCCGAAGAATCACGACGCCATGAAACAACTCTTCGTCGATGAATTCCGCTACGAGGGGCTTTCGGTGGTCGTTTCGCGCCGCGAGTGCATCCAGACCGCACGCCGTCATGCCAAGAAGGGTTAAACAGCCTCTTATTCGGCCGATGCAATAATCAGCTTAATTTATTTTAGAATTTCCGTATGAAATCAGATATTATTCTTGCAGGCGTGGGCGGACAGGGTATTCTTTCCATCGCCACAATACTCGGCTCGGCAGCCCTTGAGGCCGACCTCTATCTGAAGCAGGCCGAGGTTCACGGCATGAGCCAGCGCGGCGGCGACGTAATGTCGTGTCTGCGCCTGAGCAGCAAACCGATAGCCTCCGACCTTATTCCCAAAGGGAAGGCCGATATAATAATCTCGCTCGAACCGATGGAAGCGCTCCGCTACCTGCCCTTCCTGGCTCCGCAGGGATGGATTGTCACCAGTACAGTGCCGTTCGTCAACATACCGAATTATCCGGAGTATGAGGCACTGATGGCCGACCTGCAGGCCCGCGACAACGTGGTGGCCTTCGATATGGATGCCGTGGCCAAGGAGAGCGCCACGCTGAGGTCTTCGAATATGGTGCTCCTCGGCGCCGCAGCCGACCGCATCGATCTACCCGTTGAAAAAATCGAGGAGGGGATACGCCGCGTATTCGCCCGTAAGGGGGAGAAGCTCGTCGAGCAGAACGTGGCGGCGTTCCGTGCCGGTCTGGCGCGTGCCCGTGAGTTATCAAACCCCAAATCCTGACACATTCCGACATAGCGCAGATGATACCGAAATCAGTTTTTGAAGAGACTATGCAGCGGCTCGATATTGTGAATATCGCGTCGGCAACAATACGCCAGATAGTATCGCTGGCAAGCGCCCTCGAGGAGTACCTGGGCGAACGGATCGTACATCTCGAGATGGGTAATCCGGGGCTCCCCCCCTCGCAGGTAGGTGTCGAGGCTGAAAAACGTGCCCTCGATGCCGGTTGCGCACAGAATTATCCCAACATCGCCGGCATCCCCGAACTCAAGAAGGCCGGCCACGAATTCCTCCGCGCTTTCCTCGATATCGATATCCCGGCGCGTTGCATTGTGCCGACCGTCGGCTCGATGCAGGGCACATTCACCATGTTCCTGCTTATGGGTCAGCGTCTTGCCGGCAAGGATACGATACTCTTTCTCGATCCCGGCTTCCCCGCGCAGCACAATCAGGTGAAACTCCTCGGCTATCAGGCCCGGTCGCTCGACATCCACGACTGCCGCGGTGAAGCTCTGGAGGACGCCCTCGAGGAACTCCTTGCCGACGGACGCGTCACAGCAATAGTGTACAGCAACCCCAACAATCCGGCGTGGACCAACCTCACCGAAACCGAGCTGCAAATCCTGGCACGCATGGCCGAGAAGTACGACGTCATCATCATGGAGGATCTGGCCTATATGGGCATGGACTTCCGACGGCGTTTCGGCATACCGTACTGTGAGCCTTTCATCCCTACCGTAGCCAAATATACCGACCGCTTCGTGCTGTTCGTCTCCGGTTCGAAAATCTTCAGTTACGCCGGACAGCGCATCGCCATGGTGTGTATGTCGCCTGCCGTGGCCGACCGACGCTACGAGTTCTTCGAGAAATTCTACGAGATGCCCACCTTCGGCGACGCATATATTTATGGTGTGCTCTACTGCGCATCGTCGGGCGTGGCCCATTCGGTGCAGCACGCCTACGCAGCCATGCTCCGCGGCGCCGTAGAGGGGAAAATCGATTTCGTGGAGAACTGCCGCGACTACGGTCACCGGGCACACCGCGCCAAGGAGCTGTTCTTCGACAACGGTTTCCACCTTGTGTACGCTCACGACGGCGCCGACAACAGCCACGCTATCTCCGACGGCTTCTTCTTCACCGTCGGTTACCCCGGAATGCGGGGCGACGAACTGCAGTCAGAGCTGCTTCGTTACGGCATCGCGACTATCTCGCTCCCCTCGACGGGCAGCCGTCAGCAGGGACTGCGCGTATGCGTGTCGATGCTCAGCGACGACGACACCTTCCGCCTGCTCGAAAAGCGTCTGCGCGCCTTCCGCGCCGACCATCCGGTAGTTTCCGGACAGGCTCAGGAGTGCGTTGCCGAATCAGTTGAACCTTAGAGAATATAGCGTTGAAAAATAACTATATGTCAGCCGATGAGGCTGTTAAACTCATCAAGAGCGGCGACCATGTTTACATTCAGGGGAGCACCTCGGTGCCCGAGACCCTGGTGGCGGCCATGACGCGCCGTGGCCATGAATTGCGCGGAGTGGTGCTTCACTCCGGTTTCTCGGTCACCGACCGCGAGGCCCCGTACTGCCGACCCGAATACAAGGATTCCTTCCTGATAGACACCTGTTTCGTATCGAATAATGTGAGACGCTGGATTGCCGAGGGGTACGGAGCTACGACTCCGAAATTCCTCGGTGAGGTGCCCCAGCTGTTCCGCGAGGGAATATGGCCTGTGGATGTGGTCCTTCTTAACTGCTCCATGCCCGACAAGGACGGCTATGTGAGTTACGGTGTGTCGGCCGACCTGGCTTTCTCGGCCACTGAGTGTGCCAAAAAAGTCATAGCGCAAATCAATCCGTACATGCCCTTTTCCTACGGCGACCCGGTGATTCATATTTCGAAAATCGATGCCGCGGTACTCGTCGACGACCCCCTTGTGGAGGTACCAACACCCACACCCAACGAAAAGGAGACAGCCATAGGCCGGGCCATAGCCGAACGCATACCCGACGGCGCTACACTGCAGATTGGTGTGGGCGGCATCCCCAACGCCGTGATTTCGGCACTGCGCGACCACAAGCACCTCGGACTCCACACCGAGGCCATGACCGACGGGGTGCTCCCGCTTATACGCGACGGTGTCATCGACAACTCCGAAAAGGTGGTAATGCCTGGAAAATCAGTGGCTTGCCTGGCTCTCGGCTCCAAGCATCTCTACGAGCTGATGGACTATAACCCCGACATGATATTCAAGGACGTGGCGTGGACCAACGACCCCTTCATCATCGGTCAGAATCCGCGCGTTATGGCCATCAATTCGTGCCTGGAGATAGACCTTACCGGACAGGTTTGCGCCGATTCAATCGGCACACGCATCTTTTCGGGCATCGGCGGTCAGCACGACTTTGTTTACGGCGCTTCGCGCTCAGAGGGTGGCCTGTCGTTCATGGCCATGACCTCAACAACCAACAAGGGTATGGGAAAGATTAAGGACGTACTCACCCCCGGAGCCGGCGTGGTGACTACCCGCTTCCAGACCAACTGGGTTGTCACCGAGCATGGGGCAGTCGACCTGCGCGGAAAATCGCTTCCCGAACGTGCGCGCCTGATGATTTCCATAGCCAATCCGGCCGACCGTGAGGCCCTCGACCGCGCCGCTTTCGAGCGTTTCGGCTACTCATACCTGCGATTGAAATAACACATCGAAAATACTTGCAGGGCTGCGTGTTAACTCTGTGTTACAGAGGTGACGCAGCCCTGCCGGTTTTTGCAAGCCCTGCCGGTGGCGGTAAGGTCAGTCGTGATGGTACGGCTCGCCGCGGAGAATGGTCATGGCGCGATAGAGCTGTTCGGCGAAGAACAGGCGTATCAGCTCGTGGGGAAACGTCATTTTCGAAAGACTGATTTGCGAATTGGCGCGCTCGTAGACCTCCGCCGCGAATCCGTATGGGCCGCCGATAATGAAAACCAGGTTGCGCAACCCCTGTACAGCGCTCCGGTCAATCAGAGAAGCAAACTCGCGCGAAGTGTACTGCCGGCCGCGCTCGTCGAGGAGCACAACCCGGTCGTCGGCCTTCAGGCGTTGTAGAATCTCAGCCCCTTCGGCCTGTTTCTGTATCTGCGGCGATGCACGTTTGGCCGCCTTTACATCGGGAATCATTACGGTCTCCATAGCCATATACCGGCCGGCCCGACGCATATAATCGTCGAAAGCCTGCTGAATGTAGGGGGTGGTGGTGCGTCCCACCATCATAAAGGTGATTTTCACGTTCTGGAAGTTTGCCTGTTTACTGTTATTTCGCTAAATTTGCACAAAGTTAGCAAAACTAATAGAAATATCACAGATATGAAGTCACGCGAAGAGCTCATCGACGACCTTCTGACCCTGGCATTTGCTGAGGATGTCGGCGATGGCGACGCTACAACGTTATCAACTATTCCTGCCGAAGAGATGGGGCGTCAGCGCCTTATTGTCAAGGAGGAGGGTGTGCTGGCCGGTGTTGAGATGGCCCGCAAAGTGTTCCGGAAATTTGACCCGTCGTTGAAGATGACGGTCTATATCAACGACGGTGCCCGCGTAAAGCCGGGCGACATCGCCTTCGTGGTCGAAGGGCCGGTGCGTTCGTTGCTGCAGACCGAGCGCGTCATGCTCAACATCATGCAGCGTATGAGCGGCATCGCCACTACCACCGCCCGTTATCAGGAGCGTCTCAAAGGGCTGAACACCAAGGTGCTCGACACCCGTAAGACCACCCCCGGCATGAGAATCATGGAGAAGGACGCCGTGAAGATCGGCGGCGGAGAGAACCACCGCATAGGGTTGTTCGACATGATTCTTATCAAAGACAACCACAACGACTTCGCCGGAGGTATCCACAACTCGGTGGAGGCAGCCCGCAAGTGGTGCCGCGAAAACGGCAAGGATCTCCGTATCGAGGTGGAGACCCGCAACAACGATGAAATCAGCCAGGCGCTCGCCGAGAATGTCGACCGTATCATGCTCGACAATTTCAGCGTCGACCGCACCGCCGAGGCAGTGAAGATTATCCGCGAGGATGACGCACGCAAGGGACGTCATACCGAAATCGAATCGTCGGGCGGTATCACCATCGAAACCCTGCGCGACTATGGTGAAACAGGCGTCGACTTCATCTCGGTAGGCGCGCTCACTCACTCTGTCAAGGGCCTGGATATGAGTTTTAAAGCATTTTAAGATGAAAGTAGTACGCGATTTCTTGTTAAGCGCCAATGTGGAGCTGACGCCGCGCTTCTCGCTTCTGACCTTTCAGGGCGAATTGCCTGAGGGAATCCGTCCGGGGCAGTTCGCGCAGGTGCGTATCGACGACAGCCCCACGACCTTTCTCCGGCGCCCCATATCGATAAACTATGCCGACCGGGACACCGGAACCCTGCGCCTGCTGGTGCGTCGTGCCGGCGACGGTACAAATCATCTCTGCGACATGGAGCCGGGCAGCAGCGTGAACATGATGCTTCCGCTTGGCAACGGCTTCCGGCTTCCCGACCAAGAAGGCTCGCGTCCGCTGCTTGTGGGCGGTGGAGTGGGGGTAGCACCCCTTATGATGCTCGGTAAGGAGCTTGCCGGCAAAGGGATACGTCCCACATTCCTGTTGGCGGCACGCACTGCCGACGAACTTCTTCTGCTCGACGAATTCCGCGGCATAGGCGATGTGCTCACAGCTACCGACGATGGCAGCTCAGGTGAAAAAGGCTTTGCACATCAGCATTCAGCGCTCAGCGGTAGCGGCCCCTGGAGCATAATATATTGTTGCGGCCCGGCTCCTATGATGAAGGGGGTGGCGGCAGCCGCCAAAAAGGCAGGCGTGGCCTGCGAGGTATCTCTCGAGAATATGATGGCTTGCGGATTGGGTGCATGTCTGTGCTGCGTGGAAAAAACAGTGCGCGGCAATGTATGCGTCTGCACCGAAGGGCCGGTTTTCAATATCAATGATTTAACCTGGTAAATCTTATATCATGCTTACAAATAACAAGCCATCACTGGCAGTGCAGATTGGAGGTTTGCCTCTGCGCAATCCAGTGATGACAGCATCGGGAACCTTCGGATACGGCGAGGAGTTCACCGATTTTATGTCGCTCGATACACTGGGCGCATATATTGTAAAAGGTACTACTCTCGAGCCCCGAGAGGGCAACGACTACCCCCGAATGGCCGAAACCCCTTCGGGAATGCTCAATGCCGTGGGACTCCAGAACAAGGGTGTCGAATATTTTATATCACATATCTACGACCGTATAAAAGATTTTGATTCTAATCTGATTGTTAATGTAAGTGGTTCGAGTCCTGATGATTATGGCGAAGTTGCAGGACGGTTGGCCCGGCTTTCCAATGTAAATGCGATAGAGGTCAATATCTCATGTCCCAACGTAAAGCAGGGGGGGATGGCTTTCGGCACCACCTGGCGTGGCGCCGAATCAGTGACCAAAGCTGTGCGCAAGGCGTGGCCGCGCACGCTCATCGTAAAGCTGTCGCCGAATGTTACCGATATCACCGAGATAGCGCGGGCCGCCGAGGGCGCCGGTGCCGATGCCGTGTCGCTGATCAACACGCTGATGGGTATGGCTGTCGACGTGGAGCGTCGACGTCCGTGCCTCTCGACCGTTACCGGCGGCCTGTCGGGCCCGGCAGTACGCCCGGTGGCTGTGCGCATGGTGTGGCAGACTGCCAAGGCTGTGAAAATTCCGGTAATCGGTCTTGGCGGTATCTGCAACGGTGCCGACGCAATCGAATTCATGCTCGCCGGAGCCAAAGCCGTGGAGGTAGGCACAGCCAACTTCATCAATCCGGCGGTATGTGCCGAAATCGTGGAATGGATGTCGGAATGGTGCGTGCGCCACGGAGTCAGTGACATTAACGAAATTGTAGGAGAAATTTAATGAACGATAATAAACCTGACCGGACGCAGCTCAAGAACATTGCAGTCCTTGGTTCCACCGGGTCAATCGGCCAACAGACCCTTGAGGTAATCGGCGAGTATCCCGACCGGTTCCGCGCCGCGCTTCTTATAGCCGGAAGGCGGGTCGGGGAACTCATCGAGCAGGCCCGGCGCTGCCGCCCGGATATGGCAATCATCGCCGATGAAAGCCGCTACGGCGAGCTGAAGGAGGCGCTTGAGCCGCTGGGCATACGCACGGCAGCCGGCCAGGATGCGATAAACGACGCTATGGAGTCGCCGCTCTTCGACACCGTGGTTACGGCCACGGTGGGTTATAGCGGTCTGGCTCCGACGCTACGCGCCATCGGCGCCGGCAAGGACATAGCGCTGGCCAATAAGGAGACCCTTGTGGTGGCCGGCGACCTGGTTACCCGCCGTCTGGCCGGCAGCCGTTCGCGCGTCATTCCGGTGGATTCCGAGCATTCGGCTATCTACCAGTGCCTTATGGGCGAAAAACCGGAGGCCGTGCGACGCCTGATTATCACGGCGTCGGGTGGGCCGTTCCGCTGTACACCCGCCGACCGGCTCGCGGCGGTGACCGTGCAGGACGCCCTGCATCATCCCAACTGGTCGATGGGGGCGAAAATCACTATAGATTCGGCTTCGATGATCAACAAGTCGTTTGAAATCATCGAAGCACGCTGGCTGTTCGGCGTACAGCCCGAGCAGATTACGGCTGTGGTGCACCCGCAGTCGGTGGTACATTCGATGGTGGAGTTTGTCGACGGTACGGTAAAGGCACAGCTGGGTATGCCCGATATGCGAATGCCCATCCGTCTTGCCTTGGGCGACGGCCACCGTCTTCCCACCGACCTGTCGCCCCTGAGGCTCGAAAACATGATGAATCTCACGTTCGAGGAGCCTGATGCCGAGCGATTTCCCGGCGTGACACTGGGGCACTATGCCCTGGGTCGCGGGGGCAACACCGCCTGCGTCATCAACGCCGCCAACGAGGTAGCTGTGGCAGCATTCCTGCGCGGCGACATACGTTTTACGTCGATTTATCCGTTAATTATGCAGACAGTGGAGCGCGCGACATGGGTCGCCGCCCCGCAATACGATGATTATGTGGCATCGAACAGCGAATCCCGCTCGATAACCGAAAGCCTGATAGTTTCAGGTACTTACTGATTATCGTCTGATTTTAAAATTTAGTTAATAATCGCAAATTGGAAACATTCCTGATAAAAGCGCTCCAATTGGTTGCAGCGTTGTCGCTGCTGGTGGTAATTCATGAATTCGGCCACTATATATGGGCGCGTATCTTCAAGATCAGAGTCGAAAAATTTTATCTTTTCTTCAACCCGTGGTTCTCGCTGATGCAGTATGACCCCGAGAAGGGAACGCTTCGCCTTGGCACATGGACAAAAAAGACCCGGTCGGCCGACCCTGACGGTGAACCCACGGAAACACCCCGCGAACTGCTCAAACTGCGCGTAGGCCGTGACCGTTCGGGCGACGCCCACGTATCGGGCTGGCGCAAAACCGTGTACGGCATCGGCTGGCTCCCCCTGGGCGGGTATGTCAAGATAGCGGGCATGATTGACGAATCGATGGACAAGGACCAGATGGCTCAGCCGGCCAAGCCCGACGAATTCCGCACCAAACCGGCATGGCAGCGTCTGCTGGTGATGACCGGCGGCGTAATCAACAACTTCATCCTTGCCATCATCATCTATGCCGGAATCGCCTGGTACTGGGGCGAAAAGACTATCCCTTACGACAAAATTTACGAGGGTATGGACTTCACCCCCGAGGCACAGGCCATGGGTTTCCGTATCGGTGATATCATCATAGCGGCCGACGGCCGGCCTATCGACCAGACCGACCGCTCGCACCTTTACAAGATGTTGGAGTCCAGGACTGTAACCGTGGTGCGCGGCCCTCAGCGACGTGATACCGTGGAGGTGTCCATGCCGCGCGATGCCGTAGACCGTTTGAGCGAATCGGGCTTCATGCAGCCGCGTATCCCCGTTTTCGTCAAGTCGGTGGTAAACGGCGAACCTGCCGCCGAGGCCGGCCTTCGTGAAGGCGACCGCATCATTTCGATAGGCGGTACCCCCACACCCGCTTACACCGAATTGGTACCGGCGCTCACAGCCCATGCCGGCAAAGCCACCGAAATCGGCGTGCTTCGCGGAGCCGACACCCTCGCGCTGAAAGCAACCCCCACCGACGGCGGCAAGCTCGGTTTTGAACTACAACGCCCCCAGGACGTCTACGAGGTGCAGGTCACCAAATACGGTTTCTTCGAAGCCATTCCCGTGGGCGTGAAGGACGGCACCGATTTCCTCGTTACCTACGTCGGTTCGCTCAAACATCTCTTCTCGAAAGACGGAGCGAAAAATCTGGGTGGTTTCGGCGCCATCGGCAGCATGTTCCCCGCCAAATGGAACTGGCTCACATTCTGGGAAATGACCGCATTCCTGTCGATAATCCTGGCGTTCATGAACATCATTCCTATCCCGGCGCTCGACGGCGGCCATGTGATGTTCCTGCTCTGGGAGATAATCTCGGGCAAAGCGCCCTCGGAGAAATTCCTGGAATACGCACAGACAGCCGGCATGATTTTCCTGCTGCTCCTGCTTGTTGTCGCCAATTTCAATGACATTTACCGCTTCATAATCAAGTAATCTTCTGAGTATGCACCGACTGTTCACCGCCATATTTTTCCTGTTCTTGCTGACAGCCGGAGCTTCGGCGCAGGAGCATTACAGTGAAGCCATCGCCGCGTTGAAGAGCGGCAATTATCAGCAGTGCTACGACCTTTACCATAAACATGTGCTTAAGGAGCTGAAGTCGAAAGGGATGGATCAATCGATACTCGGCAGAGATTCGTATATCCCTTATTTCGAGGCATGTATGGCGCTCGGGAAGTATGACGAGGCAGTGAAGGCGCTCACAATCAACGAGCACCTGATGAGCCGCAAAACGTGGATTCTCGGCGAATGGTGGAAACTCGACAAGAACGACCTGATGATGTGGCCTGCTGACCGAACACCCCTGACCAAAAAGCTCCTTGATAAAGTGGTGCTCTTTTACGGGCACGATGCCAACCTCTTGCCGAAGTCGCCGCTGATACGCAATATCAGTTTCCGCACGGGCAGGAGCGTCGATGATCTCTGCTTGCAAGCAGGACGTTCGCTGTACGACGCAAGTATGGAGTCTTATAAATACGGAGCCAACGAAAAGGGATACGCTTACTTGCTGAATGCGGCTGATTTAGGCAATCCCGAGGCTTTAAAGCTGGCATCGCAGGTACTGAATGGCGGCTGGTTCTCCGTGAACGGCGGCCGCGACACTGTGCACGTGCATCAGGACTACGACCGAGCTTTCCGTTATTACAAAGCGCTCGCCGATCAGGACGACCCTTACAGCGCGACGAAGTGCGGTGAATATTACTTTTATGGCAAAATCGGAGGGAAAAAGGATCCCGCTGCCGCTCTTCCCTGGTATCGGAAAGCTGCCGAAGACGAGAAGGCTCCTTATGTGTTGCGCGACCTCTCATATAAAGGTATGGCCGATTGCTACCACGAAACCGGCGACAGCCTGGCGCAGTTTAATACTCTCCGGCAGGCATACGAAAAAGGCTTCTACTATTCGTGCAACGAACTCGGGCAGTTCTATATGTCAGACAGTTTTGGTTCCAAATCGCCTGAAAAGGCTTTCGAGGTATACTCGAAAGGTATGGAAAGCAAGACCAACGAATACATATCTTTGGCCTGCCGTATGCACTTGGCGCAGATGCTGCTTTTGGGCGAAGGTTGCCCTAAGAATGAAGACAAGGGCATCGCCGAGCTCAAAGAGCTGTCGAAAATAGATTTTGCCCTCTCCGACATCGCCGATATACTTCTGACCGAGTCACTTTACAGCCGCAGCGAATACGCCGATGCGATGAAATATGGACTGAAGGTCTACGAGTCGGAGGCCAAAATACCCGATGTAGCCAAAGGAATGGTGTGCGACCGCATCGCCAGGATGTACTTCAACGGCCGCGGTGTGCCGGTCGACAAGGAGGCCGCCAGGATGTGGTGGGAGCGCGCCGAGAAGTTCGGCAACACCAACGCTCAGGACGCCATGCTGTGGATTCGCTCTTTAAAATTTTGAAAACGTACAATGATAGAACTGAAACTCAAACGCGGCAAAGAGGAGTCGCTCGACCGTTTTCACCCCTGGGTGTTCTCGGGCGCGCTGGCTCATGAGGTACCCGACGAACTCGCCGAGGGGGATGTGGTGGGCGTAGTGGCTCACGACGGACGTTTCCTCGGCACAGGCCATTACCAAATAGGCTCGATAGCGGTGCGTATCCTCGACTTTGCCCGTACCGAAATCAATGGCGATTTCTTCCGCCGGCGTCTTCAGGCCGCCCTGCAGCTGCGTCAGTTGCTCGGCTTGGCACGCGAGGACAACACCGCCTACCGTCTCGTTCATGGCGAGGGCGACTTCCTGCCGGGTCTTGTGGTTGACATATACGGCCCCACAGCCGTTGTGCAGGCGCATTCGGTGGGTATGCACTATGCGCGTGAGACTATGGCCCGCGCGCTCGTCGACCTCCCTGGTCTGGGCGTGCGCAACGTATATTATAAATCGGAGACCACACTGCCATACAAGGCCCGGCTCGACCAGCACAACGACTACCTGATTGGTTCAGCCGAGACCGCCGTGGCCGTGGAGAATGGCCTGCGTTTCAACATCGACTGGCTGCGCGGCCAGAAAACCGGATTCTTCGTAGACCAACGCGACAACCGCGCGCTGCTTCAGCGCTACGCCCGCGGCCGACGTGTGCTGAATATGTTCTGCTATACGGGCGGCTTTTCGGTCTACGCCATGCGCGGCGACGCTCAGCTGGTTCACTCGGTCGACTCCTCCGAAAAGGCCGTGATGCTTACCGATGCCAACGTCGCCCTGAACTTCCCCGGCGATGAGCGTCATAAATCGTTCGCCGAGGACGCCTTCAAGTACCTCGACAACATGGAGAAGGGTGCATACGACCTGATCGTGCTCGACCCGCCGGCATTCGCCAAGCACCGCAGCGCCCTGCGCAACGCCCTGCGCGGCTACCAGCGCCTAAACGCCAAGGCATTCGAGAAAATCGCACCCGGTGGTGTGCTCTTCACCTTTTCGTGTTCGCAGGCCGTCACACGCGAGCAGTTCCGCCTGGCAGTGTTCTCGGCAGCCGCCCAGAGCCGCCGCAAGGTGCGCATCCTGCATCAGCTCACTCAGCCGGCCGACCATCCTGTCAACATCTTCCACCCCGAAGGGGAGTACCTCAAGGGGTTGGTGCTGTACGTGGAATGAGAGGCTGTTAACATTTATTTAAAAAAAGCCTCTAAGCAAATCTAAATTACAATATAATGAAAATCAGAAGAATTACTGCCGCAGCATTGGCTGTGGTGATAGCGACGACTTCAGCAATGGCTAACTATAACGACCCTAAAAACCCGTCGGGTGCGGTGGTAGACCGCTTTGCCGATATCGAGGTTATGCGTTACGCTGTACCCGGTTTCGACGAACTGACCCCCGATCAGAAGAAACTCATATATTATCTCAGCGAGGCAGCTCTCGCCGGACGCGATATCCTGTGGGATCAGAACGGTAAGTATAACCTGCAGCTTCGACGCCTGCTCGAGGATGTGTACAGCAAATACACCGGCGACCGCAACTCGGCCGACTTCAAGGCTTTCGAGAAATATCTCAAACAGGTAGAATTCGGCAACGGTGCTCACCACCATTATTCTACCGATAAATTCGCTCCTGAATTCTCGCAGCTCTGGCTGGAGAACACAATGGCAGCCGAAGGGCTGAAAATTGCCGATTACGGCAACGCCGTCGACCTCACGCGCCTGATGTTCGACCCCACATTCATGCCCAAGCGCGTCAACCAGGCCGCCGGTCAGGACCTTATCGCCACCTCGGCCAACAACCTCTACGAGGGTGTGACTCAGCAGGAGGTCGAGAATTATTACAACGCGATGAAGGATTCAACCGACACCACCCCGGTGTCGTATGGCCTGAATACCCGGGTAATCAAGGGCCCCGACGGCAAAGTCACCGAACAGGTCTACCGTCTGGGCGGCCTCTATTCGCCGGCAATCGCGCGCATCATCGACAATCTCGAGAAGGCTATGCCCTACGCCGAATCGCAGCAGCAGCGCGACGTTATCGCCAAACTGATAAGCTACTATAAGAGCGGTGACCTCAAGGAGTTTGACGAATACTCCATACTATGGGTCGACGACACCGCCTCGAAGGTCGACTTCGTCAACGGCTTCATCGAGAGCTATGGCGACCCCCTTGGTATGACCGGCGCCTGGGAGTCAATCGTGAACTTCCGCAACGACAAGGCTTCAAAGCGCACTCAGACCATTTCGGAGAACGCACAGTGGTTTGAGAACAATTCGCCCGTCGATCCGCGCTTCCGCAAACCGCACGTCAAAGGCGTAACGGCCAAGGTTATCAATGCAGCAGTGCTTGCCGGCGACGCTTACCCCTCGTCGCCCATCGGCATCAACCTGCCCAACGCCAACTGGATTCGCGCCGCTCACGGTTCGAAATCAGTGACTATTGAAAACCTTACCCAGGCCTACGACGACGCAGCACACGGCAACGGTTTCAATGAGGAGTTCGTAATTGACCAGCCTACACGCGACCTGCTCGACAAGTACCTGTTCATCACCGACAACCTCCACACCGACCTCCACGAGTGTCTCGGTCACGCCTCAGGCCAGCTTCTGCCGGGCGTTGACCCCGACGCGCTGAAGGCTCACGGGTCGACCCTCGAGGAGACACGTGCCGACCTCTTCGCGCTCTACTATTTAGCTGATCCCAAACTGCTCGAACTCGGCCTGCTCGACAACCCCGATGCCTATAAGGCAGAGTATTACAAGTATATGCTCAATGGTCTGATGACCCAGCTGATGCGCATCGAACCCGGCAAGGATGTCGAGGAAGCCCACATGCGCAACCGCAAACTCATCGCCGAGTGGGTGCTCGAAAAGGGCGCTCCCGACAAAGTTGTCGAACTGGTCAGGAAGGATGGTAAGACCTACGTACAAATCAATGATTATCAGAAACTTCGCGAACTGTTCGGCCAACTGCTCGGCGAGATTCAGCGCATCAAGTCGGAGGGCGATTACGCTGCCGGTGAAGCACTCGTCGAAACCTACGGAGTGAAGGTTGACCCCGCGCTCCACAAGGAGGTGCTCGACCGCTACGCCAAGCTCGACATCGCACCGTACAAGGGTTTTGTGAACCCCGTATACACTCCGGTGAAGGATGCCTCGGGCAATATCACCGATGTCACCATCTCGTTTGAAGAGGGTTACCTGCCTCAGATGCTCCGCTACTCAAAAGAGTATTCCACCCTCTCGAAATAATAAACTTTCCATAGAAAATCCGGGCGGCATACCATAACTGATGGCTTGCCGCCCGGATTATGTATTGTTGTCTGACGAGTTCGCCGGGATGAGTCTCGGCGCGTCTCGGGGGATGACTATTTCTGCATTACGCGGGCCAGAGTACGCTTGTCCTCGCGCTCCTTGATGCTTTGGCGCTTGTCGTACTCCTTCTTACCGCGGCCCACACCTATGACGAGTTTGGCGTAGCCGCGGTCGGAGATAAACAGACGCAGCGGCACGATGGTGAAACCGGCCTCGGCCCCGTTGCGCTGCAGCTTGAGAATCTCCTTCTTGTTGAGCAACAGTTTGCGGTCGCGGCGCTCGGTGTGATTGTTGTATGTGCCGTAGAAATACTCGGCGATATACATATTCTTGACCCAGACCTCGCCGTTGACCACGTAGCAGAACGTGTCGGCAAGCGAGGCTTTCCCCTGGCGTATCGACTTGATTTCGGTGCCGGTAAGCACTATGCCGGCGGTGTATGTATCGCCGATAGCGTAATCGAAGGTCGCACGGCGGTTCTTTATATTGACTTCTTTGAATTTCATGTTTAACAGGCTCTGAGAGCTAAATCAATGCTCCGAATAGGAATCCCAGCAGGTAGAACGAGCCGAGAACCGATGCGGCAGCCACTATCATGTAAAGCCCCTCCTGGCGCCGGTCGATGCAGAGGAAGCGCGAGGCTTTCCAGAGTATCAGACCTACATAGAAGGGGAGAAAATCTATAATCGCGAGATTCACTTTCACCACATTGCGCACCATCACCACTAAAGCGATAAACGCTACCGACATCATCACCACGAGGGCCAACTGGCGCTGGTCGTGCGAGCAGCTGAGACGGTCGTCGATAAGCCGCGGCATGAACGAGCTGATGGCGTAGATTGAGATATGGTAGGTGAGGAACATCACCACGAAACTGATTATCGCCGTGGCCAGACACCACAGCGCGTCGTATGGCTCGCCGAATAACAACCGCACGAACGCCGAGGCCGAACAGATGGCTATAAGGGGAAGGAAGGCCCGCACGTACAGGCGACGCACATCGACAAGACGCGCGTCGAGAGCGGCGCCCACATCCTCCCAGCCGCTGGTCGGGCTGAGGATTATCTGAAACAGGTATTTAAGAAAACTTCCCAAGGCTGCTATTGCTTTAAGAGGCTGTTTAAAAATAAATGTTAAACGTTTCGCGAGGCGTCGCTATTGTTTTCAACCTCATTGTTTATTATGAAACTGCTTAAAGGCTTTAAAATTACCGTCGCCTTGGCCGCTTTTTGGCTAAATCCCGTTAAATCAACGGTCACATAGCCCGCTATGCTCCCTTTTGATTTAATGTGATTTATCTCAAAAACCGACCACCGGAACGTTAACATTTATTTTTAAACAGCCTCTTAGCTTGCAAATTTACGGATTTTCCTAAAATATGCGATAAACACGGCGAAAGTTTTCATAAAAAATCGAAACCGGGGCCCGATTTTTGCGTGTATGAGGGAAAATAGTTATATTTGCGTTTTGATGCCCATTCCGGCTGATGCCGGGTATATTTACGGTTTATTTCGGTACAATGTAATGGATGATAAGAAAGATACTACACTCCGGCCCGACGAAGCGAACCTGCTGACGCGCGACGAGCTCAGGGCACTTCCGGCCGCTTACCGCGCGCTGCTTCGTGCCACCCGCGAAATAGCCGTGGAAGATGATGAAGTGCGCCGCCTGCGCAGACTGATTGCCGGGAGTGCCGTCCGCGGCGACTTTCCCCGCGATAAATTCGGCCTGAGCCGACTGACTCTGGCGCTCGATACAGCCACCGCACTCTGCGAGCGGGTAAGCCCCGACCGCAATATGGTGCTGGCCGTGCTGCTTAACAATCTCTGCAGACAGGAGGTGCTCACTGTCGAACAGGTGAGAGCCCGGTGGGGTGACGATGTGGCCCGTATGGTCAGCGGTCTGCTCAAGGTAGGCACGCTCTACAGCCGCGGCGCTTCGGTGCAGTCGGAGAACTTCCGCCGGCTGCTGATGGCCTTCGCCGACGATATCCGCGTGATTATCATAATGATAGTGAACCGACTGGTGCTTATGAAACGCATCAATCACCACCCGTCGGAGCGCCTGGTGCGCGAGGTGGCTTATGAGGCCAACTATCTGTATGCCTCGCTGGCTCACCGGCTCGGCCTCTACGCCATCAAGTCGGAGCTCGAGGATATGTCGCTGAAGTACACCGACCGCGAGACCTACACACAGATAGCCCACGGCCTGAACGAGCGTAAAACCGAACGCGATGCCTACATCGCGGCGTTCATCAATCCCGTAAAGGAGAAACTCGAGGCTGCCGGCCTCACTTTCGATATAAAAGGACGAACCAAATCGATTTTCTCGATATGGAACAAGTTGCGCAAACAGCGCACCGACCTCGACCATATCTACGACCTCTTCGCCATACGTATCATCATCGACACTCCGCCCGAAAAGGAGAAGAGCGACTGCTGGCTGGCGTATTCGATTATCACCGATATGTACAGGCCGAATCCGTCGCGCATGAAGGACTGGATATCAATCCCCAAGAGCAACGGATACGAGTCGCTCCACATCACCGTGGCCGGCCCCGGCGGCAAATGGGTGGAGGTGCAGATCCGCACACGCCGTATGGACCTTGTGGCCGAGAAGGGCCTGGCAGCCCACTGGCGCTACAAGGGTATCAAGAGCGAAGGTGCCCTCGATTCGTGGATGAACAACATCCGCGAGATACTCGAGACAGCCGAGAACGACCCTATGGAGTTGGTGCGCGACTTCCGTATGGATGTCTACGACAAGGAGGTGTTCGTGTTCACTCCCAAGGGTGACCTTTTCCGCCTGCCGGCCGGCGCGTCGCTTCTCGACTTCGCTTTCAACATCCACTCGCGTCTGGGGTGTCAATGCACCGGCGGACGCGTCAACGGCAAGAACGAAAAGCTCGGCTATAAACTCCGTTCGGGCGACACTGTGGAGATACAGACCTCGTCGAGCCAGGCGCCGAAACAGGACTGGCTCAACCTGGTGGTAACTACCAAGGCCCGCAACAAGATACGCCAGACCCTCAAGGAGCGCGAGAACCGCGCCGCCCTCTCGGGCAAGGAGATGCTTGAGCGCCGTTTCAAGAACCGTAAAATCAATATCGACGAGGCCGACCTGAGCCGTCTGGTCAAGAAACTCGGATACAAGACCTTCACCGACTTCTACAGCGCCATCGCCGACGAACGGCTCGATGTGGCAACAGTGGTCGAGGCCTACCTCATGGTCGAGAATCCCGGAGCAGAGGGTACCGATACGCGCCATTCGGCAGAGGAGTTTCGCCTGCAGCCGCAGCCCGACACCCCCGAGACCTCCGGCAATGCGAGCGATGTGCTCGTTATCGGCAATGATGTGAAGGGGCTCAACTACAAGTTCGCCAAGTGCTGCAATCCGATTTACGGTGACGATGTTTTCGGCTTCATTTCGTCGGAAGGGGTGGTGAAAATCCACCGCACCGACTGTCCCAATGCCACCGACATAAACCGTCGCTACCCTTACCGCGTGATTCCCGTGCGCTGGTCGGGCAAAATCGGCGAGCAGTTCGCCGCCACGCTCCGGGTTGTGGGCATCGATGACATCGGTATCGTGACTAATATCACCTCCATTATAAATAAGGAGAAGGCAGCATCGCTGCGCACTATCGCCATCGACTCGCACGACGGTCTCTTTCAGGGGCACCTCACCGTCGGTGTCAGCGACAACACAACCCTCCAGGGTCTGATTAAGAAAATCGCCACTGTCAAGGGTGTCAAAGGTATAAACCGCGTAAGATAAAAGATATGAAAACCAAATGGATTCTGCCGTCGGCACTTGCGCTCGGCCTGGTATTTGCTTCCTGCTCATCGTCGTCTGACAAGGGCGGCGAGGCCGGTTCAGCTGCCGACCTCATGGCTCAGGCCAAGGCGGCTGTCGATGCTCAGCATGCCGATGAGGCCATTGCGTTGCTTGATTCGCTCACCAAGACTTTCCCCGGCGAAATCGACCTGGTGAAGGAAGCCATGCTGCTCAAGCCGCAGGCTGTGGAGATACAGTCGCAGCAGGCGGTGACGCGCTGTGATTCGCTGATTGAGGATGCCAAAAGGCAGATCGACAATCTGCGCCGCTCGATGCGTTACGTCAAGGAACCGCGCATGATTGACGGCTTCTGGGTGGATTCGCGTGTCTATAACCCCCGCTTTATGGACGGCACCGGTATCCAGGCCCGCGTCACCGACATCGGTCAGTTCTATATCGTATCGTCGGCCAATCCGGGCATCGGTCATACATCGGTATCACTATCCGACGGCTCGTCATCGGTATCCACCGGCACTGTGCCCTACGACGGCGAGAGCAATTACCGTCATGGCGGCGGCGAAATCATATCGTTCACGCCCGAACAGAGCGACACGCTCGGCTACTTCGCCGCCCAGGTCCCCGGTCGCCCCATGACCCTGCTGATGAACGGCCGCGGCAGCAAATCGATTCGCCTGTCGGCCGCGCAGACCGAGGCTATCGCCAACGCTTACGCTTTGGCCAAAGCCATGGAGCAAGGCCGCAACAATGAGGTCGAGAAGCAGAAGCAACAGCGCCGCATCGAGCTGGCGCGCTCGCAGCGCCAGCGTCTCGCCGCCGGGCAAGTGAAGGCCACGATGCCCGTCGACTCCGTAAGATAATCATTATGAGCCTCAAACGTGCTATAATCGACCGCGAGACGGTACAGAGGATTATTGACACCGCCGATATCGTAGAGGTGGTGTCGGACTTCGTACATCTCCAGAAACGCGGCGCCAATTACGTGGGTCTCTGCCCGTTCCATAACGAACGCACCCCGTCGTTCTCCGTTTCCCGCGCCAAGGGCATCTGCAAGTGCTTCAGCTGCGGCAAAGGGGGGTCGCCGGTCAACTTCATTATGGAACACGAGCAGCTCAACTACTGGGAGGCTCTGAAATATCTTGCCAAAAAATATCACATCGAAGTAAAGGAACGCGAACTCACCGACGCCGAACGGGCCGAGCAGTCGGCGCGTCAGAACATGATGGCTGTCAACGAGTTCGCCATGTCGCACTTCAACAAGAACCTTACCGACACGTCCGACGGCCGCGACATCGGCCTGACATACTTCCGCGAACGCGGTATCAACGACTGGGCCATCGAGCGCTTCAAGCTCGGATACTCACTTGAGTCGCGCGACGACCTGTTCCGCGCGGCGCGCAAGGAGGGATTTGCCGAGAAGACGCTTGTCGATACGGGCCTGTGCATCCGCAACGACCGCGGCCAGGTGTACGACCGCTTCAAGGGGCGCGTGATGTACCCGGTTTTCACCGTGTCTGGCAAAGTGGTTGCCTTCGGCGGCCGCACACTCAAGACCGACAAATCGGTCGCAAAATATGTCAACTCGCCCGAGTCGATTATCTACTCGAAGAAGAACGAGCTCTATGGCCTGTTTCAGGCCAAAAGCGCTATCGTAAAGAAAGATAAATGTATCCTTGTCGAGGGGTACATGGATGTGATTTCCATGCACCAGAGCGGCGTGGAGAATGTGGTGGCCTCGTCGGGTACGTCGCTTACTCCCGGTCAGATACGCCTCATACATCGCTTCACCCAGAATGTCACGGTAATCTACGACTCCGACGCGGCCGGCATAAAGGCGTCACTGCGCGGTATCGATCTGCTGCTGGCAGAGGGGCTAGATATCAAAGTGCTTCTGCTGCCTGACGGCGATGACCCCGACTCGTTCGCACAGAGTCATTCATCTACAGAGGTCGAAGAATATCTCAACAGCCATGAGGTGGATTTCATCCGCTTCAAGACTGACATCCTTTTGAAGGATTGCGCGTCAGACCCCATAAAGCGCGCCAACGCCATCGCCGACATCGTGCGCTCCATCGCCACGATTCCCGAGGAGCTGAAGCGGCAGATTTACATCAAGGAATGCTCGCTGAGTTTCGGTATCGACGAGGAGATTATCACGCGTCAGGTGAACCGCGACATCGCCGTGATTCGCGAAAAGCGTGCCCGTGAGGCACAGCGCGAGGCTGCTCAGAAGTCGCTCACCGACGGTCCCGGAGTGCGTGCCGCCGAGAATGAAGGAGGCTCATCGACCCCGGGAGAGGGAGCTTCATCGGCCGCTTCGGCCGCCGACCACGACGCCACGCAGAGCGAAACGGCCCGACAGATCAGCGCCGCACTCGGCCCGGCCATGACGCTGCAGCCGGGCATGAAACAGCGTTCGCGGGCTACCATCCTCGAACCACAGGAGCGCGCTCTGCTACGCCTGGTGCTGAAATACGGTATGCTCGACCTTGGCGAGGATTTCAGCGAGGGAGAGGAGGATATGCAGCCGGTGAAGGTCATCGACTTCATTGCCGACGACCTCGCTGCCGACGATATGGGGTTTGCCAACGAGGCGTATCAGCGAGTCTTCGACATAGCGCTCGAGCTACGCGACAAGAATTGGGACGCCGACTATGCGGCCTATTATGCCGAGGCAGCGGAGCGGCGCACTAAGGCCTTCGACGACGGCATCGAGGAGCTGAAAAAGTCGGCGCAGACTCTCGAAGAGATTCAGGTTTCCGAAAAGAAACTCCGGGAGCGTGTCGACCGCGAGTTTGCCGAGGATGTACAGCGGTTCAGTATGCTCTATTTCGAGCGGTCGCTGACATCGCACCCCGACGACAATGTACGCCGGCTGGTCACCGACCTGGTGGTGGAGCGGCATCAGCTCAGCCGTATTTTTACCAAAACGAACCAAGCCGCCGACAACGACTGTCAGCGGCTCGACGAACTGGTGCAGCGGGCGCTTGTGGCGTTGAAGTATGATGCGGCCCGGTGTGCTTTTGAGGAGCTGCGGCGGCGTATCGCCGAGCTGCAGGCCAAGCCCGACTACGATATTCAGGAAATACTGTCGTTGATGGCGCAGCAGAAGCGTTGGCAACAGTTCTGCTCGGAATTGGCAGCGCGTCTGGGTGAGCGCGTCTACGAGCCGCTAAGGTAATTTTCTTCCGGGGCGCCCATTTCCCGGGGCGTCGTTTTTCAGAAGCGTACGGCTTCTTCGCCGATGGTTGTGGAGGCGCCGTGGCCCGAATAGACTACAGTATCGGCCGGGAGGGTGAGCAGCTTGGTGCGTATGCTGTGGAGTAATTCGCTCATCGAACCGCCGGGGAGGTCGGTGCGACCCATACCCATCTCGAACAGTACATCGCCTGTGAGCACGAATTTTGACTCAGGTACGTAGTATGCCACCGAACCCTTTGAGTGTCCCGGCACATTCATTACCTCGATTTTCTGGTCACCGAGCATCAGTTCCTCACCGTCGCTTACCGTGCGGTCAAGTTCCAACGGTTCAAGCCGATAGGGGAGATGGAACATCTTTGCCTGGGCCTGACGGTCGCGCAGCAGCGGCGCGTCGGCTACATGGCCGATGATCTCGGCTCCGTAAACTTCCTTCGTATGGTCGAGGCCGAAAGTGTGGTCGAGATGGGCGTGTGTGAGGAGTATCATCTTCACGTCGAGCTTTTCGGCTGCGATGAAATCGTCGAGCGCCTTCCGCTCGTTTTCGCGGTACATGCCGGGGTCGACGATGGCGGCTTCTCTGCTCCGCTTATCCCACATCACGTAGGTGTTCTCTTCGAAGATATTGCAAATCAGTTTCCTTATTTCCATATATAGACTGTCTTTGAGATGTTGTCTAAAAATAGTTTTGAAAGCGGGGAAGTCAGAGCGGTTTGTACACGAGCTTTTTGGTCTCGAAAAACGGTTCGGCAAACCATTCGTTTACCGGCTGCTCGAGCACGTCGGAGTTGCGCCGCGGGATGTCGGAACGCGAAATTTCGGCTTCGAGGTCGCCACCTTTCAGGCAGATGAGTCCGTTGGGGAGCTTGTTGTGCTGTCGCGGCGAGATGAGTTTGCGCGCCATGGGCACGAGTTTGTCGAGGTCGGTGACGGCGCGGCTCACCACATAGTCGAAACGGTCGTGGCACTCGCCGGCGTCGCCGTGACGGAAGGTGACGTTTCCCAGGCCGATGGCTTCGGCGATGCTACGGGCTACATTGATTTTCTTGCCGATGCGGTCGATGAGATGGAATCGCACGTCGGGCCAGAGTATCGCCAGAGGGATACCCGGGAAACCGCCGCCCGTACCGAGGTCAACGATTGTGGTGCCCGATTCGGGAGTGAACAGCCGTGCGATGGCCAGTGAGTGGAGCACATGATGCTCATAGAGGTTGGCGATATCTTTGCGCGAAATCACGTTTACCTTGGCGTTCCATTCGGGGTAGAGCGTGCCGAGCATTTCGAACTGCCGGCGCTGACGTTCGGTCAGTCCGGGGAAATAACGGAAGATAATCTCTACGCCGGCCGGGGGCTCGGCAGGCTGCGCATTGTGGCGGATGGGGGTGGTTTCGGTTGTGTTCATTCCTCTTCGTCGCTGATTTCTGTGGCTTCTTTCATCTGTTGGTACTCCTCCCAGTCGGGATCTTCGGCGGCCTCAAACTGCAGCGGAAGCTGCTCGAACGGCTGAAGTATCTCGTTGAGTTTGCGCTGAAAAATGTGTAGACTCGTGGTGTAAATCACCCAGTCGCGGCGGTTGTCGCCGGTGTAGATGCCGGTGATTACGGCTACGGGGTCCTTGCGGAAGGTGCGCTCCATGGCGTCGTTGACCTGCTCCATCAGTTCGGCGGTCGGGCGGTCGGGCATCCCCGATTTGCCTCCGTCGTATGGCCAGATTACCGTAACGCGGTATTTGAAACGGGGATTCGAACGGAATTTTTCGACGTTGCGCCGTCCGGTCACCATTATCAGCGCGCCGGGGTGCTCGGCGGAGTCGGTCGGTGCGGTCCAGTATTCAGCTTCGTTGCTCATGGTGTACTCTGATTTCCTATCATTAATAGAACGTATGGGGAAGCGGTTTTGATGGATGTTACTCACCGTAAAATATCTTTCACGGAAAAGGCTGCCGATAATAAACAGTTTCCCCCATTCTGACATACGGTCGGAACGGGGGTATAACTATAGCAATATTCCGGATATGAAGGAATTATTTGCTGCCAAGTGAGCAGGAAACGGTAAGACGCAGACGGCCTTTAGCGCGGCGGCGTGCGATAACCTTGCGGCCATCGGGCGTGGACATACGTTCACGGAATCCATGTTTGTTCACTCTCTTGCGGTTGGAGGGTTGGAATGTTCTTTTCATCGCTGTAAATTGTTTATTTTCTTGTTCTCGACAAGATTATAAAATTTGTCGCTTGAAGCCGCCGGGTGAGTGGGTCGCGTGCAAAACCAAATCCGGACTCACTACTCTCGGGATTTCAGGACGCAAAGGTAGTGATTTTTTTGCAAATCCCCAAACTTTTGGCGCATTTTGGTGCAAATTTGCGGTGAATTTATCGGTGAATTTATCATGAATTTATCGGTGAATTTGCGGTGGAATTTTTGCGGTGTTTGTATGAATGGTGATGGACGTGGTGATTTATGTCGCGTAGCCGACGTGTTTTGGCAATCCGACGGCCAAACTATTGTAGGTCATCTGACGTTTCATATATAAATATACAATGTGATTATAAATATAAATGTGATGGCCGGGCGTTTTCGCCGTGCCGGCTTACGAAAGAAAGGAGTGAATTATGAAAGGTATTAATATCCACGATGCGGCTGTTGCTGAGGCCACAATCTCGAAAGAATCAGCCAAACTGAGTGCGACGTCCGCCGCAAAAGCTGTGCGTTTTGAAGCTGAATCCATAAAGGACAAGGCTGTCGCCGATAAGACTAAAATTGCCGACAAGGCTTCGCAACTCAAGGATCGAGCCACCGAAAAGGCTGCCGAATGGAAGGAGGCAGCCTCTGAAAAAGCTGCCGCGATACGTGAAAAATCGGCCGACCTCAAGGCTAAAACTGCCGTGAAGGGGGAGGCATTTATGGATAAGGTGAAGAATGTCACCGCCGATACCCTTGAATCGGGCGCCGGTTTTGCGACAAAGCTTGCCGATAAACTTCGCAAATAAAAAAGAGGTGGATTATGCCGCCATTCCGGGTGGTGCACTGAGTGAGGTTGTCATTTATATTAATCACGCAGGCACATTAACCTCATATCCGTACAATCAGAGCCGACCGGATGGCCGGCTCTGATGTTTTAGAGGCTGTTTAAAAATAAATGTTAACGTTCCGGTGGCCGGTTTTTGAGATAAAT
>CAMEPD010000015.1 GCA_945931475.1 uncultured Muribaculaceae bacterium
GCCAAGGCGACGGTAATTTTAAAGTACTTAAGCAGTTTCATAATAAACAATGAGGATGAAAATAATAGCGACGCCTCGCGAAACGTTAACATTCGTTTTTAAACACCCTCATTATCCGTATGTTGCAGGGGGCGCAGGTTCTCGCGTAGTCATTTACGGTGCGTGAGCGCGTCGAGCATGTACTGCAACTTGTCGCGTACACGGCGAAGGCGCTCCACAGCGTCAGCCCGCTGAGCCACCCCCTTCTGATTGACGCGCAACTGCTCGCGCGCTGCTTCGATTTTTAGCCCGCGGTCCTTCACAAGATAGTGCACCATGCGCAGTTTTTCTATATTCTGGGGGGTGTAGAAACGTGTGCCCCGGTCGTTGCGCGCCGGAGCTACCTCCGGAAAACAGGTCTCCCAGAAGCGCAGCGTTGAGGCCGGAACGCCAATAAGTTCCGACACCTCGCGTATCCTATAGTATTTCTTATCAAGTGAATCCATCTGGTTTTGCAAAAATAAGCAAAAAATTTTGTAATTTTGCACTTCGATAGCGTGAACCCGAAAATTTTCACGCTTTACGGTACAAAAATACAAAAAGAATTCCAATATATGAGCAACAAACCGATGACCGCTAAAGAGATACGCGAGTCATTCAAACAATTTTTCGCCGGCAAGGGCCACCAGATTGTACCCTCGGCACCTATGGTAATAAAAGATGACCCCACGCTGATGTTCACCAACGCCGGCATGAACCAGTTCAAGGACATTATCCTCGGCAACAAGGCTCCCAAGTGGACCCGCGTCACCGACTCGCAGAAGTGCCTTCGTGTAAGCGGCAAACATAACGACCTCGAGGAGGTCGGCCAGGATACATACCATCACACCATGTTCGAGATGCTCGGCAACTGGTCGTTTGGCGACTACTTCAAGAAGGAAGCCATTGACTGGGCTTGGGAATTTCTGGTTGACGTTCTCGGGCTCGACCCCAGACACCTCTACGCCACCGTTTTCGAAGGCGCACCCGACGAAGGGCTCGCCCGCGACGACGAGGCCGCCTCGTTCTGGAGCAAGCACCTCCCCGAAGACCATATCATCAACGGCAACAAGCACGATAATTTTTGGGAAATGGGCGATACCGGTCCCTGCGGCCCCTGCTCGGAAATCCATATAGACCTGCGGCCCGACGAGGAACGCAACGCCATTCCCGGAGCTCAGCTCGTCAACAAAGACCACCCCCAGGTTATCGAAATCTGGAATTTAGTGTTCATGCAGTACAACCGCAAGGCCGACCACACCCTCGAGCCGCTGCCCGCCAAGGTCATCGACACCGGCATGGGCTTCGAACGTCTCTGCATGGCGCTCCAAGGCAAGACCTCAAACTACGACACCGACGTCTTCACCCCCATGATAGACAAGATAGCCGAGCTCTCCGGCAAGAAGTACGGCGTTGACCATCAAGTAGATGTAGCCATGCGCGTCATCGCCGACCACATCCGCACCATCGCGTTTTCGATTGCCGACTCTCAGCTTCCCTCCAACGCCAAGGCCGGCTACGTAATCCGTCGAATCCTGCGCCGCGCCGTACGCTACGCCTACACGTTCCTCGATCAGAAGGAAGCATTCCTCTACCGTCTGGTCGACACCCTCATCGAATCGATGGGCGATGCCTATCCCGAAATAGCCAATCAGCGTGAACTGATCATGAAGGTCACCAAAGAGGAGGAGGATTCGTTCCTGCGCACCCTCGACAACGGTATCCGTCTGCTCGACGCTGCTATCGCCGTAGCACGCAAGGAGGGCAAAAGCGAAATTTCCGGCAAGGAGGCGTTCACACTTTACGATACATACGGATTCCCTCTCGACCTTACCGAGCTGATTCTCAAAGAGAAAGGCATGACTATCGACCAGGCAGGCTTCGACAAGGAGATGGCCGCGCAGAAGGCCCGCGCACGCAACGCCGCCGCCGTGGAGTCGTCAGACTGGGTTGTCGTACGCGAGGGCGAGCAGGAGTTCGTCGGCTACGATTGCACCGAGTGCCCCGTTCAGATTCTCCGTTACCGCAAAATCAAACAGAAGAACAAGGAATATTACCAGGTGATTCTCTCAGCCACTCCGTTCTACGGCGAGATGGGCGGTCAAGTCGGCGACCGCGGCACACTCACTAATGGCGACGAGGTTGTGGAAATCTTTGATACAAAGCGCGAAAACGGTATCAGCGTGCATCTCACTCACAAACTTCCCGCCGAAATCGAAGCCACTTTCGAAGCCAAAATTGACGAGAAAGCCCGACTCGCCACCTCGGCCAACCACACAGCCACCCACCTGCTGCACCATGCTCTGCGCCAAGTACTGGGCACACACGTCGAGCAGAAGGGCTCATTTGTTTCGCCCGAGGTTCTGCGCTTCGACTTCTCTCACTTCCAGAAGGTTACGCCCGAACAGCTGCGTCAGGTTGAGCACCTTGCCAACGAGGCAGTGCGCCGCGCTATCCCCCGCGACGAGCATCGCAACGTTCCCATTCAGAAAGCACGCGAAATGGGCGCCATGGCACTTTTCGGTGAAAAATACGGCGATGAGGTGCGTGTGATTCGCTACGGCGACTCTGTAGAGCTCTGCGGCGGCACACACGTCGACAATACCGGCAACATAGGCATGATTCGCATAATCAGTGAGAGCTCCATCGCCGCCGGAATCCGTCGCATCGAAGCTATCACAGGCGAAAAAGTCGAGAAGGTCATCGACGAGATGCAGGATACCCTCCAGGATATCTCCAATATGTTCCACAACGCTCCCGACTTGGCCCAGGCCATCCGCAAGGCTATCGAGGAGAACGGCGAACTGCGCAAGCAAGCCGAAGAGTACATGAAGGAGCGCGTCCGCAACCTCGCAAAGGAGCTCCTCGAGCATGCTCAGGAGATTAACGGCGTGAAGGTCGCCGGGCTTCAGGGTCCCCGCATTCCGGAAGTGGTTAAGAATCTGGCATTTGCCATCCGCGAACTCTCGCCGGAGAACACCGCGTTCGTGGCAGCTACAGCCGACATGACGGGCAAACCGCTGCTCACTGTCATGCTCACCAACGATGTCACTGCCCACGGCCTGAACGCCTCGAACATCGTGCGCGCCGCAGCCAAGGCCATCAAGGGTGGTGGCGGCGGTCAGCCGGGCTTCGCCCAGGCCGGCGGCAAGGATGCCGAGGGCCTCGCCATGGCCTATGAAACCATGATGGCCAACTTCTGATAACGTAATAAAACAGCTCATTTTTCGTTAATTATATATGAAAAAATCGAGCACAGGGACCGAAACAGGGTGGTGGAAGCGTCTATGGGCGTTTCTGCTACCTCGTTCGTTATGGACGCGCCGTTTCGCAGTAGCATGGGCCGGCTGCTTCTTCTCAATAATAGCCTTCGACCTGCTATGGTGCTACGCCACCAATTTCCGGCCAATGGGGTTCTTGTCGACCTACGTTTTCCCCGCGGTGCTGTCGCTGGTTTTGGCGATTCCGTCGGTTACCTGCCGCCGATGGTGGCCTCAGCTCATTGTAATTCTGCTGTTTGACGCTCTTTTGGAGTCAAACCTGATGTATTGCCGCACCTACCTCGAGGCTATTCCGCCATCGAGCTATATGTTGGCCGGCAATGTGGCGCAGTTCGGCAATTCGATTTTCTCGTCAATTCGCTGGATTGACTGCCTGATTTTCGTGCCCGGTATTCTCGCCGTGGTGCTGATGGGGAAACGGAAGGTCAAAAAGGAAGCCGCTCAGCCCTACCTCTACACCCTTGGCGCCGGTCTGCTCGTCTGCATACTCATCTCCTTCTGCCACGGCGGAATGGGAAAACATATCACCGAGCTGAAGAACGAATGCTATAAACACGCCTTCCCGCCCGTGCTCTATACTTTGCCGTGCAGCTTTGTCGCCGACCTCACGGAAACAGTATCAAAGGTGTCTGACAGCGACATAGCCTTCGCCAACGCGTTCGTGGAACAGCGCATGAAACAGGCCCGGGAGCAGGAGCAGCCGTTAGCACCCGCTTCACCCACGCGCAAGAATTTGGTGTTCATCATCGTGGAGTCGCTCGAGTCATGGCCTATCGGCCAATCGATTGAGGGTCAGGCCATCACACCGAACCTCAACCGGATGCTCTCCGACTCGACGACATGGTATGCCCGCAACGTGCTGTCGCAAGCCGGCAAAGGCCGAAGCATTGACGGTCAGCTGATTATGACCACCGGTCTGATGCCGACCAACAACTATGTGTTCTCGATGCGCTATACCGATTCGACCTACCCGTCGCTGGCAAAGGAGATGAAACACGCCCTCGGCGCCACCTCGTATCTGCTCGCCGGCGACCGGCCCAACAGCTGGAATCAGGGCGTAATAGCCTCATCCTTCGGTATCGAGCAGGGCATTTACCGCGAGCACTGGGACTGTTCGGAATCGTTCGGCAAACCGGTTCATCCCACCGACAAATCGCTGATGTCGCAGATTGAAGCCAAAATGCGCACCGGTGAAATATGGCCCGAGGGTGAGACTGCACTCGTGGAAATCAAGACCTTCACGATGCACTTCCCGTTCGTAATCCCCGTGGAAAAGCGCACCATAAAGCTCAATAAAACATATCCGGCAAAACTCGCAGAATACATCCAGGCCACAAACTACACCGACGGCGCCTTAGGTCAGATAGTCAGCTACCTAAAACAACGCTCCGACTGGCCCGAAACCATGGTTGTAATAATCGGTGACCACGAGGGCCTGGCATCGCAGCGTCAGGAGATACGCATGGATTCACCCGAGATGGCGCAACTTGTCGACGAGGGGATGTACGTGCCCATGATTGTGCTCAACTCACCCCGCGGCGGCCGCCTCGACCGCGAAATCGGTCAGGTCGACGTCTACTCGACTACCCTCGACCTGATGGGTATCAAACCGGTATGGCCCGGCCTCGGCTACTCGGCATTCTCGCCACTCAGCGGCTCTAATGACGCCGCCACGCAACCCGAGCAGCAGCGAGCAGGCAACGCCATCATCGCCGCCGACCTGCTCAAAGGCAAACTCAAATATTAACCGATGCGATATAAGCCGTAACACCCTGAAATGATACAATATTTCCGTAAAATATTCTTGTTGTTGATACCGGCGGCAATACTCCTGACCGCATGCGACAGCAACGACTCCCCCACCCCGGCACCCGACGCCCCGGCACCCCGCACGGTATTGGTCTACATGATTGCCAACAACAGCCTGGGGTATTCGTCGTCGCACTATGACCTCAACGACATCAGCGAGATGCTCGAAGCGGCCGCTGCCGGAGCGCTCGGCAATTCGCGTCTTATCGTCTTTCGTCACGCGTACACCAACGCCAATCCGCAGCTTATCGAAATTACCGACAAGGGACAGAAGGTGCTCAAAGAGTACACGCCCACCCCGTCGTCGGCTTCGGAAGAGGTTATGAACCAGGTGATTGCCGATACTAAAAAGTATGCTCCGGCAACCCGCTACGGCATAATTCTCTGGAGCCACGCTTCGGGCTGGCTCAATACCGGCATCGATACCCCCGAGGCCGCACCCCTGTCGTTCGGTTACGACGGCAAGGAATCCAGCACAATGAGTATCACCTCATTAGCCAATGTACTTGACGGCAAAGGTTTCGATTTCATTTACTTCGACTGTTGTTTCATGGCCTCGGTAGAAGTGGCCTACGAACTGCGCAATGCCGCCATCTGGATGGTGGGCTCAGCAGCCGAACTCCCGGCCAACGGTACCCCATATCACCTTGTGCTGCCCTACCTTATGCCCGAGAAAGCCGATTGCGCAGGTGCCGCGGGCGTCACAATGGACTATTACGCGGGGCAATACGCCCCGTGGGCCGACGTGCATTCCAATCCAGATGCGTTCGGTGCGACCTTCTCGGCCATATACCTTCCGTCGATGGAGCAATTAGCCCACGCTGTGAAAGCTGTCTACAACCGGCAATATCCCGTGACCGACCGGCTGTTGGTTCAACAGTTCGGACCGCAGACCAACCGCAACGATTTCGTTGACCTTAAGGACTTTATCGAGCACATGGAGGGTATCACCGAAGCCGAAAAAGAGGCCGTTGAACAAGCCCTTGAATCGGCTGTGCCCTACAATGGTGCGACCGAGGGAATTCACATGAGCAACTCGTTCACAGTCAATCACCACTGCGGCCTGACAACCTTCATGCCCACCTCTGCTGCGGCGTTCTCGCGCAAAAATTACAACCTGCTCGAATGGTACCGCGACGCCGCCTCATTTTTATACGACATAAACCAATAAAATGCTCTTACTCCAGACCATACTCCCCGGTCTCTCCGGCGAATCAGCGGCCGCCGATTCAACGAAAGTTGCCAAAGCAACCTCGGAACTTTCTGACCTGAAATCGCTGTCGCTCGACGACCTCATCCACAAACTTGCCGAGGACCTGATAAACTTCGCCATCAACCTTGCCATTGCAATTGTAGTTTTCTACATAGGCCGTTTCGTCATACGTAAAATCTATAAGTTATTAGGCAACATATTCATACGCCGTAAGGTCGACCGTTCGCTGAGCACATTTATCCTCTCGCTGGTCAACATAGTGCTCTATTTCATCCTCGTGGTGACGGTAATCGGCATCCTCGGTATAGAAACCACTTCGTTCTTAGCCATTTTCGCATCGGCCGGCGTAGCCCTGGGTATGGCACTGAGCGGCACGCTCCAGAACTTTGCAGGCGGTGTGCTGATTCTGCTGCTGAAGCCCTACAAGATAGGCGACTATATAGAAGTCGACAATTATGCCGGCACCGTGCGCGAGATTCAGATATTCTCGACAATCATCACCACCTACGACAACAAGTCGATTTCGATACCGAACGGCGGTCTGTCGACCGGCTCGGTCAACAACTGGTCGCGCGAGGCCTACCGGCGCGTATCGTGGGATGTATCAATATCCTACGGCGACAATGTGGGACAGGCGCGTCGGGCTATCCTGGCGATGTTTGCCGATGACAGCCGCATCGAGAAGGGCATTCTTGGCGCCGATGAGGCCGCCGAGACCTCAGCAGAAGCAGCCGGAGATGACGTTGTCGATGAAAATGGCGCCGACAGTCAATCTGCTGCCGAACAACCCGAGAAGCGAGGCATCATCAACCGGCTGCTGCACCGTCACAGCAAAGTAAAAAAACATCTCAGCGAACTCGAGGAGAAACGCCGCGCCCGCATCGCCGCCCTGATTCCTCGTCCCGACTACTCGCCCAAAGTGCTCGTACAGGAAATGGCCGAATCGTCGGTGAACCTGCAGATACGCGCATGGACGCGCACCCCACTCTATTGGGATGTTTTCTACGACTACAACGAAAAATTCTACAACGAACTTCCCAAGCACGGCATCAATTTCCCGTTCCCGCAGCTCGACGTTCACCTCACAAATATGCAATCACCACAATAATTGAAGAATACGTGCCATATTCAACCGTTGTTTAACAATCAATTTGACTGCAATACGTACATCTTCAACTTTTTAAAACCCCATAAGCAGCTTAATACATTAATAATGAACACATTACCCCCCCCTACCGAAGAATTCAAAGAACCGCATACTATGGATTGACTCCATGCGTGGCTTTTCAATGATAATCGTCGTTTTGGGTCACGTCCTAATGAGTATGGATTTAGGCGGTTATTCTTCACTACTTAGTTCCGTTTTGTTAACGTTCAGAATGCCATTGTTTTTCTTTATCAGCGGTTTCTTTTCTTATCGATTAATTGAATGGTGGACAAAAGCACGTCTTGCTGATATTTTGAAACGGAAAGTACAGGCGCAAATTATTTCAACTATTATATTCGTATCATTATTTGATTATATTATATCCGGCAGAATATCGTGGTTTAGATTTGGATTCGGAGGTTATTGGTTTACAATTGTCCTTTTCCAGATGTATGTATTATATTTACTTTCAACACTTGTAAGCCGTATAATCCAGCGGGATATTTCCATCAAGTTAATGATTGTCGGTGCAATTATAGCTTTGGGTGTACTAATTCTGTGGCGTCCCAGCCAATACTGGATATGGAATTTCCTGTGCTTGGAAAACTTCACCAAATACCTTCAATTCTTCGCTGTTGGCCTTATATGCGCTAAATATAAGTCAAAGTTCTTGAGTTTTATCATCAATCGTCGAAATTTAACAGTTTTTATTGTCGGATGGTTTATTTGTATGTTGCTTTGGTATAATGACAATTTTAAATCATTCTCCCCTTTGGCCTATTCATGCGTACATGATATAATGGTTCGATATTTCGCTTTGTTCACCGTAGTGGCATTGTTTGGTATATCAGCTGAATATTTTTCCGGAGAATCCCGGACAGCAAAACTGCTTCAATTTATCGGAAGCAGGACACTTGACATTTATATGATTCACTATTTATTACTGATATCTTTGCAAATGCCTTTATTAATCAGCGGCGACAATATTATAATACAAATGCTTGTCAGCGGAGTACTGACAATAGCAATTGTTGCTGTATGCTTGTTCATCAGCGGAATAATTCGCAAGAGCCCATTTTTGGCAAGTTGGTTGTTTGGTGTAAAAAAGAATGAACAAGATAAAGTTGAAATTATATCCTCACCTTCAACTGTACTTGATAATCAATAACTCAAGTTTCTCAAGTCGAAAACGACTTGAAAACTTGAAGTTTATAGGTTTATCGCGCTTCGCACTGTTTATAAGTTTATCCCGGCAGTTAGCGCTTTGGCCTAAACGACCAATAAACATATAAATCTCTAAACCTCAAATTTCAGCAAGTTGAAAACTTGCGAAACTTAATTCAATAATTCAGCAATAGGATCCGGAAATAGGCGTACCCTAAGTTGGCTGTTGTCTATTGCCAACAATAGCCAACAATCACACCTGTATTCTTCACGAATAATGCAATTTAGAAATTGATGAATGTTAAAGCCGAATAAAAATTAAGTTAATGGGATGAAAATTGTTACATTATGGTCGTTACTAAACAAATTTTAAGCATTTTTCACCATCAGAACTTCATCTTAATTATCTATTGTTTGTTATAGTACTAAATGAGGCACGAAAGCGACGGCATTATAGCCGTCCCGACGATTCCGGCTCCATATTTCCGGCCGGATTTTGGGTAAAGCCACAGTCCGGACCCCAAAAGTTATATGAAAGTTATGCACAACTACTTGAATGCTGCGCATAAAGGTCGGGTCTGCTCCCCTTCCTGAGGCGAGCAAGGGAAAAACATCGTGCTCATGACTCTCAACTTGCAGAGCGTTTTTATCTGACATCCCTCGTCCTTTTTATCGGGTAGTGATACCAGGTACTAAGGCTCTCATAAATAAATAGTTGAAACGTGAGGAGGAAAGCGAACGTTCGCTTTCCTCCTTTTCGTGTGCTTATCCCTAATCCCTATCCCCAAGGAAAAGCGAACGGATTGTGGGAAGTGAGGACTCAGATGCGGTTGCGCATACGAATCCGCGAGCCGGACAGAATCTCAACCTCAAGGGCATCAGACATTACGCGCACGGCGGCTATTACCTGTCTGGGGGAGGCTCCGGTGATGGTGCATACTTGCGCAACTGTCATTCCTTCCTGCGGAGCTTTGCTCAGAATATACCGTATGGAATCCTCCAGGATATTTCCTTCGGGTACTACCTTGTGCCGTGAAGCATCCATCTTCTTTCGCGCCCGGCACACATCGCATTTTCCGCAGTCGCACTGAGGATTCTCGTCGAAATAACGCAACATGGTGTTTACGCGGCACTTATCCGTATCGAATACAAAATGCCGCATGGCGTCGATGCGTCGCGCCATCTGCACCTTACGCTGTTCGTAAACCGGTTTCGGAAGCAGGATGTCGCGCCCCGGTTGCCTCGGTATTGTGAAATATATATAAGGTGTGGTTTTGCGGGGCACATAATGGATTACGTGCATACGCCCCAATAGAATCAGATCCTCGTAAACGCTGCGCTCAGACACATTCAGACGATAGGCAAGCAGTGACTCTGAAATGAACTCATAATCTGCAAAAATACCTGTGTATGTGCGCAATATGAGTTGCAAAAGCTCGTCGGTATGCTCCTCAAGCCGAAGCCCATAGAGCTGCTGACGCTCCATCACCATCATCAGTCGCGAGCGGGTCTCAGTCTCCTCGATGAACTCGAAATATCCGGCGCGAGTAAGCAGCTGCAACGCACTGCGGGCGCGCCCCTCCTGCAACTTGAACCGCTGCAAGAACGCCTCCATATTGAATTCGAAAAGCATATTAGCGCCCTCCCCCATACTGATATTCAGGAATATACAGACGTTCTCATAGATTTTTACAATGAAATCTTTCGGAGGGAAGGCGTCCGACAGGCGCCTGGTAAGCAGCCCGGCGTCGCTGCGTGCGGCAAGCACCACGGCATACGATTCGCGGCCGTCGCGTCCGGCGCGCCCCGACTCCTGATAATACTCCTCGAGCGACGTCGGCAGGTCATAGTGAATCACCAGGCGCACATCAGCCTTATCGATACCCATACCGAAGGCATTCGTGGCCACGATGACGCGAGTTTCGCCTGATTTCCAACGGTTTTGCTTGGCATTCTTGTCTTCGCCTGTGAGGCCCGCGTGATAATAATCGGCCGAAATCCTGGCCTTTCGAAGCAATTCCGACAACTCGCGGGTGCGTTTTCGTGAACGAGTGTACACGATGGCCGTCCCGGGCACGCGCTCCACTATATGCACAAGCTGATTCTGTTTGAAATCGTCGTAACGCGCTACGTATGAGATATTTTTGCGCGAGAAACTGAGGCGGAACACATGACTGCGGTCAGCGAAATGCAGGCTCGTCATTATGTCGTCGATGACCTCGGCGGTGGCCGACGCCGTCAGCGCCAGTACCGGAGCGTCGGGGAACATACGCCGTATCTCGGCAATTTTCAGGTATGGTGGACGGAAATCGTAGCCCCACTGCGAGATACAGTGCGCCTCGTCGACCACAATCAGTTTCACCGGCAGCGATTTCAGCTCGTGGCGGAATGATGCGATTTGTAGCCGTTCGGGCGACAGATAGAGGATTTTCGCTTTTCCGAGGCGACAGCGGGTGAGTGCCAGATTAGATTCGCGGCGCGTAAGGGCGCTGTGGAGGTTATAGGCACGAATGCCGATTTCGCGGAGGTTGTCTACCTGATCTTTCATCAGCGAAATCAGCGGCGTTATCACCAAGGTAAGGCCATCAATCGCCATAGCCGGCACCTGAAACGTAATCGATTTGCCGCCGCCGGTCGGCAACAGGCCGAGCGTATCGTGTCCGGCGAGAACCGACTCGATAATCTCACGTTGCATCGGCCGGAACGAATCGTAGCCCCAGTAGCGTTTCAGTATCTCCTCAGGAGTTTGCATTTCGGCAACTCAGGCTCAGCGCCCGTTCAGTTCAGTCGTCAACGATAGTTATCTCTTTCACCTGCAACTGTATAGCCCCTGCCGAACCGTGATGCTTGTTATCCTCGATGGTGTAGCAGAGGTTGAACCGGCGCCCCGCGTGTATGGCCGGAAAAAGCTCGGCCTTGTTGAACGCGATGCCGTTGAATACCTTGCCCGAGGTGTCGTCGACCAATTCGAGTTTAATATGCTCGAGCTGACGTCCTACAAGCTTCGAAGTGCCGAAATCGAGTACATTACGGGTGCAGAACACCGGTTTCTGGTTGCCGGGACCGAACGGATTGAAGCGGCGTAGCATCTGGATGAATTCGGGTGTAATCTCCGAGAAGGTCAGGAATGCGTCGATGTCATACGACGGTCGCAACTGCGACGGCTTGATGTTGGCCGCTACATACTCCTCAAAGCGCCGTGTGAATTCCGGAATGCGCTCCTCTTTCATCGACAGGCCTACTGCGTAGGGATGGCCGCCGAAATTTTCGAGCAGGTCGCGGGTCGAGTCGACCGCCTTGTAGATGTCGAAACCCTGCACCGAGCGCGACGAGCCGGTGGCCACGCCGTTGGTGAGCGTCAGCACCACAGCCGGTTTGTAATAAAGCTCGGTAATTCGCGAAGCCACGATGCCGATGATGCCCTGATGCCAGTCCTTGTTGAAGATTACTATCGACTTTTTGGCCGAATCCTCCTCTTGGCGTTTCGAAAGAATCTCGTTGGCCTCGTCGGTGATACGTTTGTCGAGCTCCTTGCGGTCTTTGTTATACTGGTCGATGGCGCGGGCCCGGGCGTAAGCGTCTGTAATATCGCGCGATACGAGCAGGTCAACAGCCTCGCGGCCGCTCTGCATACGTCCCGAGGCGTTGATGCGCGGGCCGATTTTGAAAATCACGTCGGAGATAGTGATTTCGCGCTGCGACAGGTTGCAGATACGTATTATCGCCCTGAGCCCCATGTTGGGGTTGGAGTTGAGGCGACGCAGGCCGTGATAGGCCATGATGCGGTTCTCGTCGACCATCGGCACGATGTCGGCGGCAATCGACACGGCCACCAGGTCGAGCATCCCCTCGAGGTCGTTCTGAGGAATGCCGTTACTGATGGCGAACGCCTGCATGAGCTTGTAGCCTACCCCGCAGCCCGACAGATGCGGACACGGGTAGGTGCTCCCGGGCATCTTCGGATTGAGTATAGCCACAGCCTGGGGCAGCTCCACATCGGGCACATGATGGTCGCAGATTATGAAGTCGATGCCGTGCTCGCGGGCGTGGGCTATCTCCTCGTTGGCCTTGATGCCGCAGTCGAGGATAATCACCAGTTTTACGCCCTGCTCGGCGAACTCATCGACAGTCTCCGACGAGATGCCGTAGCCGTCCTCATAACGTGTGGGTATGTAATAGTCGATATTCGAATAGAAGTTGAGCAGGTATTTGTAGACCAGCGCAACGGCAGTGGTGCCGTCGACGTCGTAGTCGCCATATACCATGATCTTCTCCTTTGACCCCATGGCTTTGTTAAGCCTCTGAACAGCTTTTTCCATGTCGGGCATTAGGAACGGATCGTGGAGGTTCTTCAGTGACGGATGGAAGAAGTTTTCAGCTTCTTCCACTGAAGAAATCCCACGCTGTACCAGCAGCTCGCTGATGGGGGGACAGCCGGCGTATTTCTTTGCCAGAGCCGTCTCGATTTTTTGCTCTTCGGGTGTTAGGGGTAAATAATTCCATTTACCGGTCATTTATGTTGTTTTTTTATTATCTGGGGAGGGGTGGCCGTGTTTACGGCCCGCAGGAGGGAGGGATGGCCGCAGGAGGGAAGGATAGGGAGATGATTCCGGGAGCGGCCGACTGTAAAGAATGGAGCGGAGGGGGAGATATAAGGTAAGTTGGTGCTGATTTTCAGCGGCATGCAATGCGGTGCGTCCCGGTCATTGGGAGAGAGCGGGATTCGCCTACTTTGGCACATTACATACTGAATGCAAATTTAACGATTTTTCCTGAGATTTCGCATCATACAGGCACACAATTTTTGTACTCACTTTCGATTTTTACACAAAAATTAACCGGAAAGGGTACGAAGTCGAAAAGTTATGTCAGATAATTGCTCGTTTGAGGAATTTTATTGCTACATTTGCACCAAATAACCAACAATACATATCATTTTTCATGCAAGGTACAACAAAAGTGGCTCTAAACGACAAAGCCTGGGCACGGTGGACCGCGCTCGGCCTGCTGGCATTCGCCATGTTCTGTTCATATATCTTTATGGACATCCTCTCGCCAATCAAGGACCTGCTGCAGTCGACGCGCGGTTGGGATTCCACCGCGTTTGGTACAATGCAGGGATCTGAGACGTTCCTCAACGTTTTCATCTTCTTCCTGATTTTTGCGGGTATCATCCTCGACAAGATGGGTGTGCGTTTCACGGCCATTCTGTCGGGTGGAGTTATGCTGGTGGGTGCTCTCATCAACTGGTATGCACTGACCGACTATTTTCAGGGTACGTGTCTTGAACAATGGTTCAACGACCACCTGAATTATATTCCCGTTTTCGACGAGTTGGGCATCTCGCCTTTCTATAAAGGTATGCCTGCGTCGGCCAAATTATCGGCTGTCGGCTTCATGATTTTCGGTTGCGGCGTCGAGATGGCCGGTATCACCGTAAGCCGCGGTATCGTCAAGTGGTTCAAGGGTCGAGAAATGGCCCTGGCAATGGGTTCTGAGATGGCCCTGGCACGCTTGGGTGTGGCAACCTGTATGATTTTCTCGCCGATGTTCGCCAACCTTGGCGGCACAGTGAGTGTATCGCGTTCGGTAGCCTTCGGCGTTGTGCTACTGATGATTGCCCTGATAATGTTTATCGTCTACTTCTTCATGGACAAGAAACTCGATGCGTCGGGCGATATTGAAGAGGAGAAGGACGAGCCGTTCAAGCTCAAGGACCTCGGCAAGATTGTCAAGAGTCAGGGTTTCTGGCTGGTAGCGCTGCTGTGCGTGCTATACTATTCGGCAATTTTCCCCTTCCAGAAGTATGCCGTGAATATGCTTCAGTGCAACCTGACACTGCATGAACCTGACAAAGCCTCGTTCTGGGCATCTGACGCCGTGACGGTCATCCAGTATGTCATCATGATTGTTGTGGCCGGTTCGTCATTCGCCTTCAACTTTTCGAAGAAAGCATGGCTGAAATATATGATGCTCACCACCGCCATCGTAGCGCTTGTGGCCTACTGTGTCTTCGGATATATGCGCCAGTCGGCGGCCGCAATCTTCGCTGTGTTCCCTCTGCTTGCAGTAGGTATCACTCCTATCCTCGGTAAATACGTGGATTACAAGGGTAAGGCAGCCACGATGCTCGTCATGGGTTCACTATTGCTTATAGCCTGCCACCTGACATTTGCGTTCATCCTGCCGATGTTCAAGGGGTCGGATCTCGCGGGCGTGGTCATCGCCTACTTTACTATCCTGGTGCTCGGTGCTTCGTTCTCGCTCGTACCGGCATCGCTCTGGCCCAGTGTTCCCAAGTTGGTTGACTCGAAAATTATCGGTTCGGCCTACGCGGTGATTTTCTGGATTCAGAATATCGGCCTTTGGCTCTTCCCGCTGCTTATAGGTAAGATTCTGACCTCCACGAATTCCGACCTCGCAGCGCAGGTTGCAGCCGGTACCCTAACCGAGGAGAAGGCCTCTATCAGCTACGATTACACATGGCCTTTAGTGATGCTCGCCCTGCTCG
This sequence comes from uncultured Muribaculaceae bacterium, assembly GCA_945931475.1. Classification (GTDB taxonomy): domain Bacteria; phylum Bacteroidota; class Bacteroidia; order Bacteroidales; family Muribaculaceae; genus UBA7173. The sequence goes on from CAMEPD010000015.1 coordinate 15,144, forward strand.
GCGTAGCCGCCCTGCTTATCGGCCTCTACCTCAAGGTTGTAGACCGCCGGAAGAAACTCGGTCTCGAACTGCCCAACATCAAGGAACCGCAGGCCGAGATTCTCGAATCCGAAGCCGATACCGTAGAGGAATAAGACCTTGATACTTAAACGATTCACACCCGTCATCGTAAGATTTCATGCCTTGAAATTCAGCGCTGACGGGTGTATCTGATATACAAGCAATTATGGAACATTCACGCCCCTATACCTTCGATCGCGTTGTAAGGCTCGTTATCACGATAGTCTGCATTGCCGGTGCCGTCTGGCTCATCGACCTGCTCAAGGATGTGCTTCTCCCCTTTTGCGTCGCCTGCCTGATAGCCTATCTGCTCGAACCTATCGTGCAGTATAACAGGTCGTTGCTACACCTTAAAGGGCGTATTGTAGCCATTTTTGTAACACTTTTCGAGGTAACCACTGGCTTCGGTTTACTGCTCTACTTCTCCCTCCCATCAATTATCGAGGAGATGCATCAGATGGCTAACCTCCTGACCAATTATGCCAATTCCGATGTCACTATCAGCTATCTCCCGGCCGAATTGCATGATTTTATCAAGAGTAATTTCGACCTGAACCAACTGGCCGATATGCTGATGAAGCAGAATATGCAGGCGGTTGTCACCAAAATCATGTCGGTAATTCACGGCAGTCTGAGTGTGCTGCTCGGATTTATATCCTGGCTGATTGTATTCCTCTACGTAATCTTCATAATGCTTGATTATGAAAGGCTTATGCGCGGATTCAAACTGATGGTACCTCCGCGCGCACGTCCGGTGGCATACAAAATCGGCACTGACATCAAAAATTCGATGAATCACTATTTCCGCGGTCAGGCGCTGATAGCCTGTGTGGTAGCCGTAATCTACTGCGTCGGTTTTCTGCTCTGCGACCTGCCGCTGGCTATCATCTTAGGTCTCGGCACCGCCGTGCTGTTCATGATTCCCTATATGCAGTACCTCTCAATCATTCCGGTGACGCTGCTCTGTCTGGTGGAATCGGCCAACGGAGGCACAACGGGTTTCTGGACGCACTGGTTCGAATGTATGTCGGTATTCGTTGTGGTTCAGATAGTCGCCGACCTGATTCTGACGCCAAGAATCATGGGTAAGGCCATGGGACTCAATCCGGCCATTATCCTGCTGTCGCTGTCAATCTGGGGCAGCCTGTTTGGACTTATCGGCATGATAATCGCGCTGCCGCTCACAACGTTAATCCTCTCATATTATGAGCAGTATATCATAATGCGTAACAAAAACGAGCCACCAAAACAGCGTAAAAAGGAGGTCGAGGAGTTGCGCGAAATGGCCGAAACCGAATTGTAATCATCTCCTCTGAAAGAATAAACAAGGCGGCGTGTCAATGTCCACGATGTGGTCTCTTACACGCCGCCCGGTTTTTAGCTGTAAGCGGATTTATGGGAAATGGAGAGGGATTATGGGATATGAACTTCGAGGCCGTCGTATGCGAGGTAAACATTCGGCGGAAGCAGCTTCGAGGCTTTGGCTGCGGGAGGCATATCATGGCTTATATGGGTGAGATATGCCCGGCGCGGATTGATGCGACCGATGATTTCGAGCGCCTCGGAAAGTGAAAGGTGCGAGATGTGTTCCTCCGGACGCAATGCATTGATTACTAAAGTATCTATACCCTGAAGAGCGTCGATGGTTTCATCGTAAACCTTCTTGGCGTCGGTGATATACGCCAGGTTGCCTATGCGGTAGCCTACGATTTCGAGCTTGTAATGGTTCACCGGCAGCGGAAGCACCTCCACCCCTTCAACCGTGAAAGGCTTCAACGGCCTGATGTCGTGAAAATCGAAATGCGGAACTCCGGGGTAAATATTCGCAAATGCGTATGGCATACGCTCAAACAGCGCCCGGCGCACATCGGCTTTGCAGTAAATCGGGAAATCGCGGTGACGGCAGTAGGGTCGGAGGTCGTCCATTCCGCCGACATGATCGTAATGCACATGGGTTATCAACAGCGCCGACAGGTGGTATAACCGCGGCATCGTAAGCATCTGGTGGTAGAAGTCGGGACCGCAGTCAATCAGTAGATTAACGCCGTTGCCGCACTCCACTACCGCCGAGGTGCGCATACGTTTGTCGCGATGGTCGGATGATATGCACGCAGCGCAGTCGCACCGCAACTGCGGTACGCCCGTGGATGTGCCTGTGCCGAGAAATATTATTTTCATTTGCTTATAAGGATACCGTCGATGAACACCAGCGACACACCGTCGGAGTAAATCCAGCGTTCGTAGGCGTTAGACTGATTATGGCCGCGGTCGATGGTCGATGGTGCACCGAGGGAGGCCTGTACCTCCTGCCGGGTCATCCCTTCGTTGACGCTCGAATTCTGAATGGCGGTCCAGTTGTCGTCCGTGACGTTGGGGTAGCGCTTGCGCGGGTTTTCGATGGCGAAAAGCGTGTCGAAGCCTCGCAGCGAATTACCCGAATTCTGCGACATGAGCACGCAGCCGGTGACGCCGTTGCTGTGGTCGGAGAACGACACGATGGCAGTATAGTCCTCCGACCAGGGGTTGACAGCCGTAATCTCAACAGGTACGAATTTTCGGCCGGCACGCATATCACCTTCGGGTGTATACCATTGGGAGGTAGTGAGATAGTACGTTTTACCGACGAGGGCCGAGCGCATTTTCGCTATCAGGTCCATGTCGATGATAAAGGGAAAACGCGATATGCCGCTGACGGCATCGACAGGTTGTGCGAGTGTCGATTCGATGGTGTCGCCGGGGTATTTCGTCGAACGGAACAATTGAATCACGCGCTCCTCGCCATAATATGTATTGCCCCGCTTCTGACCGGCATATATCAATGTGTCACCCTTGGCAAACCGGTACTCGCCGTTGAGCACCAGCGAGATTTTCGGGTCGGTGACATACAGCTTTTTACCTGTATGCCAGCCGCTTATCGGATCGGGGGTAAAACTGTCGGCGATTCGCTGTTCGTCGGTAACGCGAATTTTCTCCTTCTTGACGTCCTTGTAGGTGATTTTCGGAGTGTATTCTATACCCGTGAAGCAGCCCTGTAACAGCACCGCCATAAAGAGCAACGATGCCATACAGGTCTGCTTCACCGGATTCAGTCGTTTCAGAGTCATTGGTTATTTAGGGTCGATTCCCAAATTCTCGAAGATGAACGAGTAGATGTCGGCCCACTCGTCGATTACCTTGCTGACAGGCTTACCGGCGCCGTGACCGGCCTTCGAGTCGATGCGGATAATCTTGGGGGCATCGCCTGTATTGGCCGCCTGGAGGGTTGCTGCGTACTTGAACGAATGCGCGGGCACCACGCGGTCGTCATGGTCGGCTGTTGTGACCATAATGGCCGGGTAACGGGTACCGTCGTTGCGGATATTATGCAGAGGCGAGTAGGCGAGCAGGTATTTCGCCATCTCGGGCGAATCGGCCGATGTGCCGTAGTCGGGGGCCCAGTTCCAACCGATTGTGAAGAGGTGGTAACGCATCATGTCCATCACACCAACCTGAGGTACAGCCACTTTGAAGAGGTCCGGACGCATATTCGTAACCGCGCCGACAAGCAGACCGCCGTTCGAGCCGCCATTTATGACGAGTTTGTCGGGATTGGTCCATCCTTCCTTAATCATATACTCGGCAGCCGAGATAAAGTCGTCGAACACATTGAGTTTCTTGCGTTTGGTACCCATCTCGTGCCACTCTTCGCCGTATTCGGCACCTCCGCGCAGGTTGGCCTGGGCGTAGATGCCGCCGTTGTTGAGCCATACGAGGCGGTTAGTGGAGAACGACGGCGGCAGCGAGATGTTGAATCCCCCGTACCCGTAGAGGAATACGGGGTTCTGACCGTCCTTCTTGAGGTCCTTGCGGTAAGTAAGGAACATCGGCACACGGGTGCCATCCGATGAGGTGTAGAATACCTGTTCGGTCACGAAATCGTCGGGGTTGAAGCCCTTCACCTCGGGCTGGAAGAAGAGTTTGCTCTTGCCGGTCGCCATGTCGTAGCTGTACGATGCCGCCGGATAGAGGAACGATGTAAACGAGTAGAACACGTCATCGTAATCCTTTGACGATGAGAACGATGTGGTGCCGTATGTAGGCAGCTCGATATCGCGTATTTTCTTGCCGTCGATGCCGTATAGCGCCGGATGGTCGGATGCGTCTTTTTCGTAAGTGACAATCATTTTGTCGCTTCCGGCGCGCTGAACGCCGGTGAGCACCGCATCGGCGACCTGGGGGAGGATGTCAACCCAATGGTCGGGGGTAGGCGCGGTAACGGGGGCCGCGGTGAGGCGGTAGTTGGGCGCGTCCTTCGAGGTGAAGAAGTATATGCGGTTGTTGATTACGTCAACAGGAATAATTGTGGCATCCTGCGAAGGCTCGATAATTTGCCATCGGGAGCCACGACGGCCTAAATCCTTCATCAGAAGACCGTTACCGAAGCCTTGGCCCCCCACGCTGACGAAGATGTAGCGCTGGTCGCTCGAGAGCGAGGCGCTGTGGAAGTGAAGCGGGTTATCCTTGTCCTCGAAAATGAGCTCATCGCTGCTCTGCGGGGTGCCCATCCTGTGGTAATAAATCTTGTGGTATTCGTTGGCGTTGGAGAATTCCTTGCCGGCTTCGGGACGATCGTAAGCGCTGTAAAAGAAGCCGTTACCGCGCCATTCGGCGCCGGTGAACTTGGCCCATTCGATATGGTCGGGTGCCTGCTGAAGTGTAGCAGCGTCGAGCACATAAATCTCGGTCCAGTCGGAACCGCTGCGCGACACGGTGTATGCAATCCACTTGCCGTCGGGCGACATCGACAGGCCGGTGAGGGCCACTGTGCCGTCGTCGGAGAGCTTGTTGGGATCAAGCACTACCTGCGGCTTGGCGCCGAGGTTGTCCATGCGGTAGAGCACCGACTGGTTGCTGAGACCGTCGTTGCGCGTGAAATAATACTTGCCGTCGTGCCAGCGGCCGGGGACGCTCTGCTTCACATAGTCGTTGTACATCGTGAGTTGCTCCCGTATCAGGCCGCGGAACGGTATCTGGCTGAGGTACTTATCGGTTACGGCACGCTCGGCGTTGACCCATTCGAGCGTGGCGGCGGCGGTGTCGTTCTCAAGAGGCCGATATGGATCAGCAACCTTCATGCCGAAGTATTCGTCGACCACTGAGGTGTCTTTGGGCGCCTTAGGGTACGAAGCTGGAGCGTCGATGCGCGCAGCGGCGCTTCCGGCTGATAATATTACTGCCATAGCGGGTATTATGATATTACGCATTTTATTGGTTTTATGGTGGTTATGTAGCTTATTTCTTACGTCGCCCGTGGCGCGGGGCATCGAGTCGCCCCGCAATGTCGGCAAGCATTGCCTCGATTTTGGTCATACGCTCTTTAAGGTCGGCTATCTCCTCCGTGTGAGTACGATAGCGCGATTTCTTGGGAGCAGCCTCTTTCGCTTCGGCCCCAGCCGTGGCTTCAATATCAGCGGACAGACCTGTGACCGTGGCATCGGTGGCTGTGGCATCGGAGGCACTTTTCTTCTTTTTCTTGTGCTTCTTCTTTTTGGGCATCTCGGCAACAGCCTGTATCGTGCCATCCTCGCCGGGATGAACCACGTGGATGCCTACACTGCGCTGAAGCACCTCGGCGGTCTCGTCGTCGATTGTATAGGGGCAGCTCTCCGGATGGAAATCGCCGGCAACCAAGTGATTATAGATTTTTTGACAAGCCCATGCATCAATGGCGGCGTAGGCCTGCTGCCCGGGGGTGAGCTCTTTTGCCTCCCAGTTGGTAAGACGCTGATTTTTAGAAATCCGTTCATTGAAAATCACGCCATAGATTTTCTGGAGCGAATTGTCGGCAATCATGTAGTTCTTTACGAAGGTCTGCAGCTCCACGAAACCGGCCGGCTTGAATTCGGCAAGTTTCTGGAGTGAGTAGAAGTCATCTTTGAGCGAAAGCCCGATTTTCTGAACTGCCTCATTCTCAAAGAATTTGAAAAGACCGTCGAGCGAACCTATTTCACGCAGACGGAAGAGGAAGCACTCCCCTTCGAGCGTGGAAATCTGCACCAGCGACACCTTGTAGCGGTGATTTTTCTGGAAACTCGGGCGCGTCTCTGTGTCGAAGCCTACCTGGCTCACGCCGTTAAGGTACTTCAGGGCGCTTTTGGCTTTGGCTGCCGAGTTGACGAGTATCACCTTCCCGGGATAATGAACCTCGGGCAGCTGCATAAGTTGTTCTTTTGTAATTCCTAACACGTCACAAAGTTACGAAAAAAATGTCATATATTTACAGCCGTCGCTTCTTCGGAGGGAGAAAGATGCGGGGCACATCGAGTATGAGAGTGTCGGGGAAATGCCTTTTCACCCAGTCGCCCAGATACTTGCGTGTTTCGTCGGCTATGATTGAATCCTCGCTGTCGTAAACTTTGTTATAAAGCAGGTACTCCAGCCGGATGCCGCGCGCCTTGATGGCTTCGAAGCCAAGCAGCGCGTGATTGATGGAACCCAATCCGCCGTGAACAACAAAAATCAGCGGCAGGTCGTGCTCCTTTATATAATCGATTGTAAGATATTCGTCCTTCAGAGGGACCATCAGACCACCGGCGCCCTCAATCAGCACTACATCATAATTATTTGACAATTTGTCGGTTGCAGATTCTATAACCTTGAAATCAATTTCGCGGTTGTCGAGCCGGGCAGCCAGGTGCGGCGAACAGGGGTAGGAGAAAACCATCGGGGCGGTGGTGTGGTCGATATCTTCGGGGAATGGCTCAACATCCATAATTTTGCGATGAAGGTCGATATCCTCAGAGTAACCGCAGTCGCCGGTCTGTACAAATTTCTGTGTTATAACGCGTTGGCCCTGATTGGTCCATTCACGTGCGAGCCAGCCCGTGCAGTAACTTTTGCCGGCGTCGGTGTCAATTCCTGATATAAAGTAAACTTTTCCCATAACGAGAGATATTAGATTTTCTTAGCAATAATATACGCTGCCGCGTATGTGAGGGAACATTTTCCATCGGGTTGCGCAGGCAGGTTTCGCAGCAACTTCAGGGCCGCCCTGTTGGCCGAGCCGTTGCGGCAGATGGCGTTGACGCCGGTCGACTGCAGATGTCGTAGCGCCCCGAGGGGTGAATCGAAGTCGGCCTGCAGCCGGTATGCGGCGTGGGTGAGAGGTTTCAGTCCACTCCTCTCCACGGTTTCGACAAGCGTGGAATGCGATGGATAATCGAGTGATATTCCGGTAATTGACGACACTTCGGTCAAAGTCTCCGGTGTAAAATACGATAGTGCAATCACTCCGCCCGGGGCTAACCGGGTGGCGGCATTCCGGATAAACTCCGGGGGGGAATTAAACCACTGCAACGCCGACGACGACAGTATCAGGTCGAGGCTACCGGGTGCGAATCGGAGGATTTCGAGCTCGGCATCGCCCTGGATAAGATGGGCCGCAGCAGGAAGCGCCGTCGCATCCATAGGGGCTATATCACAGAGGTACAACTCCTTGTATCGAATTTTTGGCGTATAAAAGGCAGTAAGCGTCCCCTGCCCTACACCTACTTCGAGCACATTGTCGAAAGAACTGGTCTCGGAGATGTTTGCCACAAGCGCGTCGCTGAGGCGATGGGCGCACTCCTCCTGTACTGCGGCATTCCCCGTGTATGACTTTACAGCGCGGCCGAACCGACTGGCCACAAGCTCTTTATCCACAACATACAGGTCTATGACCTGCTGTAAATCCACCAAATGCGGGGTATCGCGCAATATGCGGCGGTTGGTCTCGCCCCAGAAATTCAGTTGATTCCGAGTGGGGATAATCATATCGCTGTCGCCGACAAGGGCCAGACTCCAGGGGACGCTGTGTTTTAGAGGCTTTTCGGCTGCAAATGCTTCAAGCTCAGCCTTTAACGACTCAAACGGACGTTCGGGCAACCGCTCACAAAACCGGCTGTAAGCGTAGGCCGAACCGCACATACGTCGACGGAACTTTTCGACTGTACGCTCCGAAAGGCCATCAAGGGTACCCCGGAAAATCGCTTCGGGAATGCCGTTGCGGTCGTCGATGTGCGATTCAGTGCCGTTGACGGCGATTGTGCGGCTCACAGGCAGATGCGTCGACCGCAAAAAATCGGCGGCGGCACGTACTCCGAACGACCAGGCCACTACCACTACCTCGCGGTATCGCGCCAGGCGGGCGTCAAGGGCCGGTTCGCCGGCTGAATAGTCATAGGCGACAATCACATCGTATCCAGGCTTCGCGAGCGAACGGAAGGGGACGGCGTCCATCCCCCACCCCAGGAAAACGAGTATTGCCCTAAGGTTTTCAGCTCGGGAGTTCTGTGAGATTATATGTAGGCTATTTGGATTCAAGTTGTTACTGATTGATTACCGGAAGCAGGTCGGCCAACGCGCGGTCGAGCTCGTCGATTTCCTTACCATTCATCCGGGCATTGAGACTGAAGCGCAGACGCTCGGTTCCGGCAGCCACGGTGGGCTTGCGGATGGCCATAGCCTTGATGCCGTAGATGTGGAGTAGCTTGTTCGACAACTCGACGGCCTTCTTCGAGTCGCCGATTATAAGTGGCTGAATATGTGATACTTCGATGGATACCGGGGAGTACTTCCGGAGCACGGCATTGAGCTTTTCGGCGAGCCATGCAAGGTGAGCGCGGCGGCGTTCGGCCGTGAGCAAGTAGCCCATCGTGAAGCGGGTCCATGCGGCCTGCATCGGCGGCAGAGCCGTGGAGAAGATAAAGCTGCGCGATGTGTTAATCAGGAAGTTGCGCATATCGCCCGAAGTGATGGCGAACGCGCCCATCGAACCGGCCGCTTTGCCGAAAGTACCCACCACGATGTCGACCTCGCCCGGGGCCTTCGAGGCCGCCACAAGGCCGGTGCCTTTCGGGCCGAGGACGCCGAAGGCGTGGGCCTCGTCGACGTAGAGCATCACGTTGCTGTGACGACGCTTGATGTCGATGAGCCGGTCGATGTCGGCGCGGTCGCCGTCCATCGAGTAGACGCTCTCTACGATTACGAGCACGTTGCCGCGTTCGCCGCCATGCTTTTCGAGCAACGCCTCGAGGTGGTCGAAGTCGTTATGACGGAAGCGCTGAAATGGTGCGCGCGACAGCACGATGCCGTCGATAATGCTGGCGTGCACCAAACGGTCGGCCAGTATCAATGTGTCATTGGCCGCAATACTGCTCACCACACCGGTGTTGGCGTGGTAGCCGCTGTTGAAGAGGAGTGCGCCGGTATCGTCGCCGCGGTACTTCGAGTAGAGCAGCCGCAGGAACACTTCGAGGTTGAGATATTCTATCTGGCGGGGACTCAGCAGACGGGCGGCCGACGAGGTCATGGGGATTTTCTTGGCCGATTCGTCGGCGAAGAAACGTTGCTGCAGCTCAGTGTCGTCAGCCACGCCCATATAGTCGTTGGTCGAAAAGTCGACAATGTCACCACGGGTTTCCAGAGGTATCTCCCTGAAATTCCCTTCGTCGCGGAGCTTTGCCAGTATTTCTTTTATATTCATAATCAACTATTTGGAGAGTATGTTTATCATCTCGCGACAGAGGGTGTCGAGGTCGTCGTCGGGAGTGATATACGGAGGCATTACGTATACGTTTCGGCCGAAAGGTCGAATCCACACACCGCGGCGCACACAATCCTGCTGGAAGGTGCCGACGTCCACGGGTTCGCAGGTTTCGATGACGCCTATGGCGCCGAGTACACGCACGTCGGCCACGCCGGGTAGCTCTCGCGCCGGAGCGAGGTTCTGCTCGAGGCGCTGCTCTATATGCTTGATTCTCGCCGACATATCCTGCTGTTTGAGCAGATCGAACGAGGCGATGCCGATAGCGCAGGCGAGCGGATTACCCATGAATGTGGGGCCGTGCATCATCACACCTGCCTCGCCGCGCGAGATGGTGTCGGCCACGGCGCGGGTGGTGAGCACCGCCGCCGAGGTGAGGTAGCCGCCGGTGAGGCCTTTGCCGATGGTCATGATGTCGGGCTGAACCCCGGCATGCTCGCAGGCGAAGAAGCGTCCGGTGCGCCAGAATCCTGTGGCTATCTCATCGAATATCAGATAGATGCCGTATTGGTCGCACAGTTTGCGGGCCTCGCGGAGAAACTGCGGGTGGTAGAACCACATTCCGCCGGCGCCCTGCACTATCGGCTCGAGAATCAGGCCGGCAATCTCGGGGGCGTGCTCCTCGAAGAGGCGTCGCATTGGCTCCATCTCCTCGGGGCGCCACGGGTCGCTGAAACGGGTACGCGGCTGCGGCAGGAAGTAGCGCACCGGGAGCGCCGGACCGAAGGCGCCGTGCATCCCCGTGACGGGGTCACAGACGCTCATGGCGTTCCACGTATCGCCGTGATAGCCCGAACGGATGGTGGCAAAATTACTCTTTTTATGTGAACCTGAACGACTTACCGCCGCCTGAATGGCCATTTTCATGGCTACCTCCACCGACACTGAGCCCGAATCGGCATAAAATATATTGTGCATATCCGACGGGGCTACGCTCAGCAAGCGTTTGCCCAACTCGATGGCCGGGTCATGGGTTATTCCGCCGAACATCACATGGCTCATGCGGTCGAGCTGACGCCGGGCGGCATCGTTAAGCGCCGGATGATTGTAACCATGGATGGCACACCACCACGACGACATACCGTCGATGAGTTCTCGGCCATCGGCGAGCACCAGTCGGTTGTCGTGGGCCGAAACCACTTTATAGGTAGGCAGCGGATCGATTGTGGAAGTATAGGGGTGCCAGAGGTGCTCCCTGTCCCATGCGTCGGTCAGCGCCGCAAATTCTTCTGAATTTTCCTTTGACATTCTCTTGTCTGATTGGGCCGGCGGGAGGAGTCACCGGTTGATTTGATTATGCAAAGTTACAAAATTGTTGATAACTTTCCCTCCCCAATGGCGAAATGTTTGGCCGAATGTATGTAACTTCGCCTCACAGAAATCGAGAACCATGCAACGCAACGGCAAACTATACTTCAGATACGGCACGATGGGGTCGGCAAAAACCGCCCTGCTGCTTACCACGGCTTACAATTTCGAGGAGCGCCATATGCGCTACCTATGCATGAAACCGGTGATTGACACGCGCGACAAATCAAACGTAATCCGCTCACGCATAGGCATCGAGCGTGAATGCAAATGGATTCTGCCCGAATCAGACCTCTACGAAATGGCCAAGGATTATTTCAGGGAAATAGGCGGAATTGTCGACTGGTTTCTTGTCGACGAGGCGCAGTTCCTCACCGAGGCACAGGTCGACCAGCTCTCGCGTGTGGTCGACGACTTCGGCTCAAACGTAATATGCTACGGTCTGCGCACTGATTTCCAGACACATCTGTTTGAGGGTTCGCGCCGACTGTTCGAGATTGCCGACACTATCGACGAGATAAAGTCGACCTGTTCGTGCGGCCACAAGACCATTGTCAACGCCCGAATCGACAGCAACGGCGACATGGTGTCGGAGGGCGCGCAGGTTGAAATCGGCGGCGACGAACGCTACATAGCCGTGTGCCGCAAATGCTGGCGAAACCGCAAAATCGAACTCGCCTCGCGCAATATGCTCCCCTTCGAGGAATAACCGGGCAGATACAGCGAAGCGGCGTGCCAGAATTACTGAGGCACACCGCCGGGCATATATAGAACCCCTTACGGGTCGGAAAAGACGTCCTGAGTACGGAAACTCACAAACTGTCAGAGTGTGAGGTCATCCACGCATACATAGTGCTGGTAAGGATGGTCGCAACCCGGGCATACTTTTGGCGGCTCGGTGCCGACGAACTCATAACCACATACCAGACAACGCCATACCACAGGAAGTTCGCGTTTCCATAGGGTGCCGTTGAGAATCATCTCCCTATAACGGATAAAGCGCTCGCGGTGATGGCGTTCGACCTCTGCAATGGCGGCAAAATGCGAGGCGATTTCGGGGAAGCCCTCCTCGGTGGCCGTCTTGGCGGCAGCGGTATAGAATTCATACCCTTCGCGCTGTTCCTCCTCTATGGCGTAATTCAGATTGTAGATGGTGGTTGTGAGGGTACCGGCATCAGTGTTGATGGGAACCTCGACGCGTCCACCCTGAAGCATTTTGAAGAAAACCTTGCCATGAACCAATTCATTGGATGCGGTCTCCTCAAATACCTTTTCAACAGGGAAATAGCCCTCCTTGTTAGCAACTTTAGCGTAAAATGAATAACGAGAATAAGCTGCCGATTCAGCCAGATATGCAGTAAGCAGATTTTTTTCGGTCTGCGTGCCTTTGATGTTTTTAGTTTCAGTTGCCATAAAGTTTGTTTTTACTTTTTTCAAAATATAAAACAAACTCCCGTAGCCAAAGGTTTCCCCTACTCTCATATTTTGATGCCCTAAAAATTACAGAGAGCCAAAATCGTGGATTTTGGCTCTCACATTATTCTTTGTATCCTTTGTATCCGAACGGGTTAGGTGCTGTCAGAAGGGTTTTTTATCCGAATGGCGGAGGTGCTGTCAGAACGGTCCAGATGGTAGGAGCCCGAGTGCCGCCGGCGACGCCGCAGATGGGCCGTTATCACAGCACCGACTATCCGTTCATGGAGCGGAGCAGCTCGTCATTGTCTCGCGTCTTCTCCATCTGGTCGCGCATGAACTCCATGGCCTCGATGGAGGTGCGGTCTGACAGATAACGGCGGAGCACCCACATACGGTTGAGGGTTTCGGGGCGCAGCAGCAGGTCGTCGCGGCGGGTCGAAGATGCCATAATGTCGACAGCCGGGAAGATACGCTTGTTCGAGAGCTTGCGGTCGAGCTGAAGCTCCATGTTGCCGGTGCCTTTGAATTCTTCGAAAATCACCTCGTCCATCTTCGACGAAGTTTCCGTGAGAGCCGTGGCAATGATGGTGAGCGAACCGCCGTTCTCGATGTTGCGGGCCGCGCCGAAGAAGCGTTTCGGTTTCTGCAAGGCGTTGGCGTCAACACCACCCGACAGGATTTTGCCCGAAGCAGGCTGAGCGGTGTTGTAGGCGCGGGCCAGACGGGTAATCGAGTCAAGCAGAATCACCACATCGTGGCCGCATTCCACCATTCGCTTGGCTTTGTCAAGCACGATTCCGGCTATCTTCACATGGCGGTCGGCCGGTTCGTCGAAGGTCGACGCTATCACCTCGGCATTTACCGAACGGGCCATGTCGGTAACCTCCTCGGGGCGTTCGTCGATGAGCAGAATCATGATGTAAACCTCGGGGTGGTTCTCAGCGATAGCATTGGCTATATCCTTGAGTAGAATGGTTTTACCGGTTTTGGGGGGCGCCACGATAAGTGCGCGCTGCCCTTTGCCGATAGGCGAGAACATATCCACAACGCGGGTGGAGATATTGTTGGTGGTCGGACCGCCGGTGAGGTTGAATTTCTCCTGAGGGAAAAGCGGAGTAAGGTGCTCGAACGGCACGCGGTCGCGCACGAATTCGGGTGTGCGGCCGTTGATGCCGAGCACTTCGGTGAGTGGGAAATATTTGTCACCTTCGCCCGGAGGTGCTATTGTGCAATCGACCACATCACCGGGCCGCAGGGCATATTTCTTAATCTGTGCGGGAGTAACCACAATATCGTCGGGCGAAGCCAGGTAATTGTAATCGCTCGAGCGGAGGAAACCATAGCCATCATTCTGAATTTCGAGCACTCCGCTGGCCTTGAGGAAGCCGTCGAAATTGTAAGCGGGCGACTGTGCTACCTGCTGATTGGCCTTGAGCTGCTGGAATTTTTTCTTGGCTTTCTTTCCCTTGGGCTCGGGTACGCTTTTAGCGGCGCCGGGCTCATGAAGTACCACGGGAGCTGCAGCAGCCAGAGCAGCAGCACGTTCGCGCTCCTGCGGTGTACGCGGCGAGAAAGTTTTGCCTCCCATCCGCGGGAAGAACGAGCCGAACGATTCGTCAACATTGCGGCCGAACACTCGCTGACCTTTAAGCGATTGCGGCTGAGACATCTGCGAGTTCTGCGGACGGAAGAATACGCCTTTCTGGCTGCGTTCAGTTTCGGCAGAGGTCTCAGGCGCCGTTTCGCCGCCCTGTTCACCTGTGGACTCAGCCGGAGCTGCCGGGGTTTCTGCATCATGCTGCGCTGCAGGAGCTTCGGCATCTGTAGTTTGAGCGGGCTCGGCAACGGGCGTTGCATCGTTGTCGGCAGCGCTGAAGAGGTTGCCTTCAACCGGTTCGGGCTGCACGGCATTCTTGGGCTTGCGGCCACGCTTCTTAGCGGTTTCGGCAGTGTCAGCCGCGGGAGTCATAGCGTCGAGCGGCTCGGTAATGAGTTCGGGCTGAACGGCATTTTTGGGCTTGCGGCCCCGTTTTTTTGGTTGGTTTTCTGCAGGTTGCTCCTGCTGTGGAGTATCTTCGGTGGTAGTCTCCGACACAGCAGCCTTGGGTTTGCGGCCGCGTTTTTTAGGCGCGTCGGCACCCTCGGCATTGCGGGCACGTGTACGGCGCTTCTTCTCCTCAAGCGGAGCCGATGCAGCCATATCTACAGCCTGCTGGTCGAGAATACGATATATTAGTTCTTCTCTCTTCGAGGGGTCAGCCTTTTTAAGACCCATTCCATCGGCAACGGCCTTTAGACGGTCGTCAGCCATGGTTTCTAATTCCGATATATTATACATGAAAATGTAATGGAAGTGACTTAGGGAGTAATACAGCAGATTCTACACAACTATATGGTTATATGGTGCCAAACCTCACTGTCAATCTTGAAACAATCCGGGGAACCTTTTACTGGCATATACAAGTCAATGTGTTATGCCGGAAAAATAATGAAATCGAGGTATTGAATGCGCGCATTAACTTGATGAAACAGCTCCGCAGCATATAGGGAAAAGAAAGAACCGCGGAGAAGGGGAAAATACGCTTTGTGAACCGTGGAAAAGCCTTAAACAGCAATTATCCGGGCAGATATAGCCTTTACGGTAATCCGAAAGCCGAAACGTTTTCGTTTTTTACGATGCAAAGGTACATATTTTCTATTATTGCAACAAATTTCCCCGCGAAAAAGTTGCAATATCATTCACAATATCATTCACAAAGTGCCGGAAAATGCCGGAAGAGGGTTGCATACATCAAAACGGCACACTAATTTTGTATGCAAAAATGGCAGGAAAAAACACAATAATATCATACAGGTATGAATCGCCCTGCGGAGTGCTGACGCTCGGTTCGCTCGGCGACAGACTCTGCCTGTGCGACTGGCAGGTCGAAAAGCACCGCGACCACGTGGACCGGCGTCTGCAGCGTATCCTCAACGCCGAATTTGTGGAAGGCACTTCAGACGTCATCGAGAAAGCCGTCAGAGAACTTGACGAATATTTCGACGGAAAGCGCCGGGAGTTCGATGTTCCATTGATGTTCGTCGGCACTGAGTTTCAGAAACGTGTCTGGGAGGAACTGCTCACAATCCCCTTCGGGACAACCATCTCGTACGGCGAAATGGCGCGCCGTATCGGCATGCCCACATCGGTAAGGGCCGTAGCAAACGCCAATGGCGCCAATTCCATCTCTATCTTCGCTCCGTGCCACCGCGTTATAGGTTCAGACAACTCGCTCACCGGCTACCGTGGCGGCCTCGGCGCAAAAATCCATCTTCTCACCCTTGAATCCTCGGCGCCTCCGCTCCCCATCAAATTCAAAAAATGAACAAAGGCGATACGCCACTCGGGCACATCGCCTATTGTATATTATCGAAATGAAAAATCAGCTTACGGTACCGGTATAGAAGCAGCGGATTTTGCCTATTGGAAGCTTACCCTCGAGCAAGAGGGGAATTTTGCCGGGAGTGGTTGAAATCCAGGCATCCATATTGTCGGAGGTTTTTTTGCCGTTCTTCGAGGTGAAGGTGAAGGTGATATGGTAACAGGGATACTTCTTGTTCTTAACCTCGATGGTCTCGATCCCCTCGTAATGGATTGTGAGGCGCTCTTTCTGCTTGCCGGAGAACACGTTGACGGCTACGGTCTCTCCCTTTTTCATATTCGCGTAGTCGAGTTTGCGCATATAATAGTACGACGAGAGCATATCGATGGTCATGCCGGTTGCCGAGTGGGTCTTGGTCTCATGCTTGACCTCTTTGTCCTTCTTGCGCTTCTTGGCTACGGTTACCTTGGCCGTTGTGGTGTTGCCCGAACGGGTATAGGTGAGCACGTTATGCTCGTAGTCGCCGCCTTCGTGCGATATTTTTTCGTAATAGAGAGGCAGGAAGGTCTCGCTCTTGATGCGCCCCTTGAGCGTATCACGTACGGTGTAAAAGCGGTCGGCCCATTTGGCGGTAGCACCCGACAGATGCGCGTGGAATTCGCCATTTGACTGGGGTGTGGTGACTATGCGTACCGTGCCGGCTTTCTTGTTGACAAGGCCCCACTTGTACATCACGTCGTATGAAATCGTCTCCTTCGGAACATTCCATGCCCCGAGTGACAATGCAGGTACAAGGAATGTCGCAACTGCAACCATAACCAGGCGTAACGCCCGTGTAAGTCTGTTTCGCTTCATTTGTATCATGTTTTAGCGTTTAGACCCCAGTGCGCCGCGAAGGTTTAATCGGGTTTGGCTACGAGTGAGTCGCCGATGGCCGCCTCGATAAGTTTTGCCTGGATATGGCCGAATTTCAGGGACCCCTGCACTGCAAGAGGCACGCGCAGATGATTCCGTGAAATCAAGGCCGTCATCGCCACGGGCTTTTCGCTTCCGTTGGGCTGACCGAAAGTCAGGGTAATGGAGTATGCAGGCACCTGTGTGCCGCACGAGTCGGCCATAGCCGGGCCGTTGTAGGTGATGTCGAGGGCCGAGGTGAAGGTGCCTGTGCTGTCAACGAGGTTTACGGTCGAGTTTTCACCGGGTTTCATTGACGGATAATCGAGCTGACGCATATAGTAGAACACGCCGAGAAGGTCGACTGTGACACCTCCGCCGTAATGGCTTACGCGCTTGCGGAGCACCTTGCCGCCGGGAAGCTGCTTGACCACGGGTCCGAGCTTGGCGGCGTTGGATGCACCTGGATACGATACGGTTTCGATATCAAATTCGCCGTCGGCCTTATCGACCTGCTGAGTATATACAGAGCAAACTGTATCGGCCATATATGTGCCCGTCAATGTGTCGGTCGCTTCATAATAGTGGCCCAACAGGTTCACCGATTTGCCCGACATGGTGGCCATAAACAGGCTTGAATCAGCCGGGTCGCCCTGCGTGGTAAGTTTCACTACGCCGGCATTAGCGTCGAGGAAGCCCCATTTATAGCGTACGGAATAATGCAATGATTCGTCAGGAACTTTCCAGGCCATGCCTACGACCGGAACCAAAAGACCGCAAAGGGCCAGAATATAAAATAAGCGTTTCATAATAGTTGAAAACATGATTGTTTACTACTAAAAACACCGGTGCAGTCGACAATGTTCGTAAAACCTTCACAACAAGAAGTGTGCCGCTGACAATTCAAAGACTGTCGGCGGCACACCGGTTATAGATTTTCAAATGTCGTATCAGCGGATAACGAACTTCAGGGTCTCAGCACCGAGTTTGGCGAAGTAGATGCCCGGGGTGAGGCGGTCAAGAGCTATGGCCGCATCCGACTCGATGGCGCGGCTGTAGACCTCTACACCTGAAGCTGAGTAGATGCGCAGTATATCGGGAACGCACACTCCGTTGACTGTCAGTATATTGCCGTCACGCAGCTGTATCCGCACCCGGCCGTCGGCAACCGATGTCAGTGCAACCTCATCGGGGTTCTTGGCTCCTATCTGGTCCATACAAATCAGTGTATTCAGGTTGCTTTGCGAACTGTAACAGTTGACCTCCAACTTCTTGACAGCACCGAGTTCGCTCAGGCTGACGTACTTCCATTCGCTAAGCACGTCCTGTTTGCCGTTACGATAGTCGGCAAGGGGGACCGTGACGCGACCGACACGCTGATTTGCAGCATCATATCCCGAGATTTCCACCTCAAGATAATCGCCGTTGGCGAAGGGTGTCGACCCGTCGGTTGTGCCAAGTATCGATGCCAATGTCAGTGCCGAGTTGGTCAGATACAGGCCTTTAACCACCTGATTGTCTTCGGAATTGGTCAACAGAATCTCGTATGCCGACAGACCGAAGGGGGTCATCACACCGTAAGCCGCGGTCTTCTCGGCACCGCCCCCGACAGCGTTAAGCATCTGGCCTCCTAAGTCTGTAGCCTGGTTACCGGCATGATTGGCGTATCCGAAGCCACCCCAGGTGTTGTAACCGCGCATATCCATGTTGACGAATTCAAACGAACCGCTGAAGAAACGGTCTACCGAGCCGTCGCTTGCGAAGTGGCTGTCCCAGCGCCACGAGCTTTCGGGCTCGAGGTAGACGTCGTCGAATGTGGCCGGAGCTATCTCTGTGCCCTGCACGTAAATACGGGCTTTGCCCCATACCACCTGATTGTCGGCTGAGGTTACTTCTACTCGATAGAGTGTTGAAACATCGGGGGTTACAGTAATTTTCGCCGATTCGCCAACAGGTTGCATCATCTGGTCGTACCACTGATACGTGTAGGCCTTCCCGGAGTCGCCGCCCGTTACGGTGACACTCAGCGATGTAGCATCCCCGGCATCTATTGTAACGGCTGTAGTGGTGACGTGTGCTTCGAGTTTGGGGAAGTTCTTGAGTGTGGTAATCTCGTCCGACGCTACAACAGCCGAATTGCCGCCAAACGCGGTCGACATCAGGAAGTACATGCGGTAAGCCGTGTCCTCCTCGAGGTCATCACGTGTCACAACCACCTCGGTATCAGCATCAACAGTGGTGGGTTCGGTAGCCAACAGGTCGTCGGCAGTAGGTGCTTCGGATGCTGCGGAGAGAGCGACGGCATAGAGTTCGCCGCTGACATTCCACTTCACAGCCGCGGTGACTGAGCTGACGGTTGAGCCTTTGACCTGCGGATAACCCTCGGCCATGACGGGAGCATCGGTCGACAGGACCGCGAACTGATATGCGCCGCGCGAGGTTGTCTCAGTGCGTTCAGCGCCGGTGAGATCGGTCATGACGCGTGCATCACGTGCAATCTGCAGGGTCTCGCTGTCGGCCACCGGACGAAGGTCGCGGGTCGACACAAGCTGTACCTTACCGAAAGTCGCATTGGTGTCGCCGGTCTTTTCGGCGTACTGCGCGATGGTGTATCCGGTTTTGTCGTCGACGTCCGAACCGTAAAAACAGTTACCGGCCCATGAGGCTTTCGTATACATGGCGTCGGCGGCGTCGCTTGTCGGGAAGTAGAGGGCGGCTTTGCCTGAATTGTTCTGCAGGAGGTTGTTTACGATTTCAACGCCTGCCGAGGTGGCCGGTGAACCGGTGAAAGCCAGTGGATAACCGGCTGCGCCGGCTACGGCCACGGTGTTATGGAGCACCTTCACATTCTTCAACGAGGCATCAAGAGCGATACCGTGTTGTAAGATATTTGAGGCTGACGGCAGCGAGATGGCGTTGTTGACAATCATGCCGGGGGCGTCGGCGGAGCAGTCGGTACCGCGACGGATGTTGATGGCGCGTACGCTCTCGGTGTCCGACGAGATGGTCATACGGTTGGCCTCGATATCGAAACCACTCTGGTACAGGTCAATACCACGGAAGTCGTATTTACCCATATTGCGGTTTTCGATAGTGTTGCCTTTGATTACAAGACCGTTTATAGAATTTGCGAAGATTCCCTGCCAGTATTGGCCGCGGAGAGTGTTACCCTCGACTGTGACATTGACGGCACGCGGATGTTCAGTATAACCGGACCCCTGGAGGCTCAGAGCGGTGTAACCACCGTTGAACCGGCTGTTGCGAACTGTGAAATTGTCGCAGGTGCGTCCGGCCTCGAAGGGTGATTCGAGGAACACGAGCTTTATTCCCGGCTGATCCTCAAGGAAGTAGCGCTGAGCCGAGAAGGCACACCCGTCAACAGTTACATTGTCGGAATTATCGTAAATATTCATTACCGAGGGGTACATCACATCCTGCTCGGGCTGGAAGGTCATATTGCTGAATGTAACAAACGAGCTTCGTTCCAGTAGAACCATACCCTCTTTGTGAGTGCCGTAAATATCGTTATTTGCGTTAGGCATTGAACCACTGACGATTACAGCGGCAGCATTGCCTGATTTAGCTTTGAAAATCAAAGGTTTATCGGCCGACGAACCTTGCAGGTCACGGATTATGATATTTTCGTGATAAACACCGTCGAGCACTTCGAAGGTCACAGGACCCTCTACGCCTTCGGCGAGTGCGTCGGAAGCTGCCTTGAAGTTGGGATAGTCGCCATCTTTGCCGAGGGTGAATGTACCGGCGATACCCGAGTGAACCGATATGGTTGTTGTGTTTTCGGGTACCCCGTGAGTGGCCTCACCAATGGTTATATCCTTTAGAGAGGTAACGATGTCCGAACCTACGGCAGCGTTTGTGGCGACATCGCCTGCTACCCAGAGATAATATGTGCCTGCGGCTGAAATCACGTATGGTACTGCCGGTGTAAACGTCACAAGGCCGTCGGAGGTCAGCGCCGCTTCTGCAAGGAGATTGTCTGCTGCAAATGTCGGCGTGGCTGTTGCGTAGAGTTTCAGCGAGCCGACGGTACCCTCGGGAGCCGTAACGGAAGCATTCACGCTTTTGACGGCGAGGGTCCCGGATTCGCCTGCTACTTCTACCGAAACACCGGCAAAAGGAGCCGACTTGGCACCGCGCATTACAATCTCAGTCGGAACATCGGCGGGAACAACATTCTCCACAGTTAGTGGCTGCTGCTTGTACAATCCGACCTCAACATGGAAGCCAGATACCGAAGGGGTGTTGTATGTTTTTACCACAACTGTCAGTGAACCGTCCGCAGCTGTCGACTTCACGTTCTGCGGACCGTTAACGCCCATAAAAGAATCAATCTTGGTTTCGTCGCTCACCTCGCGGCCATTGTAAACCGTAAACTTATGGCGACCAAGTCCGAATCCGTCATCAGGGGTATTCAACACGATAACCTCTCCCTGGCGTGCCGGCACGAATGTTACAGTGCCGTTAAACAACATAGAGATATTGGCATCGGGCCCGCCGTCGTCATAGAACTGAATTGTACGGCCTACGGTGACGGTATGACTGTCCGACTCCATAATATAAATGTTCTGAGTCACGGAATTGCCGTCGGGATTGCCGTCGGAGACATCCATAGTGGACTCGTCGGTGAAGACAAGTTGCGACAATGCAGCGTCAACAATCAGGTCCGAGTCGATGTCGTCGGCCGCGTCAACCGTAATCCACAGGCGGTTGTTGCCGTCGTTTAGGGTAATTTCGGTAGGGATTACAACCTCAGCGGCAAGCGGTGCGACAAGCGAACCGGCGTCGGTTGCGGTGGCAAAATCAGTAGAATTACCTGAGCTCAACAGTGTTACCTTGGTCAGGACATCGGCACCGGTGAGATTCAGTTTCATCCCTTTTAGGGTCTTGGGTGACTGGTCACCTTCGGTCTTGACATTGATATCCAGCAGACGGTGACCTTTTGTGCCGGCAGGGAGACCGATGATGCCTTCGCTGCTCTGTGCAACCTCTACGGCCGTGACTGTCTGGGGTTTGGAGATAGCCTCACGCACGGAGCCCGTCCAACCTTTGCCGGTATAGGAGCTGTAATACGTGTTGGGATTGAAAATCACTGTAAGTGAACCGTCGTCGGCGGTTGAGCGCAGCGTCTGGTTGGGACCGACTTTTGAATCGGCATTCGCCTTCAGTTCCCACAGTTTTGTGCCGTTGGCTCCCCCCGCGCGAACTTCGAATTTTGCACGCGTTCCATAGCTCGATGATGCATAATACACATCAAACTCGCTGATATTCAGTTCTATCTTGCCGCCCTCGTGAGCCGGACGGAAGGTGACGATGCGGTCGGTGGTGCCGTAGGCATATTTGCCCGGGGAATAAGGATTTTCCTCGCTGACGAATACCCATTCCGACGAAATGGTGTGCGTGTGCGATCCTTCTGTGGCCTCACAACGGTTTTCGACGGTGGCGCTCGCCGCAACCGGTGCGTCAAGCGCGTGATACTCGTTGGCGACCGTTACACCGTTGACTTTCAATTCGGCAAACTCGCCGTTGGAGGCTCCGTTTGCCACGTCGATGACTACGGCGAACCAGTTGTTGCCGTCGGCAAGAGTTGTGTTAGCCTCGACATCGATGTCGGAGGCGGAGGCGTCCATTGCAGTCAGTTTGTTGGCGTCAGTTACCTTCGCGGCGTCCTTCTTCGATCCGAGCGAATAGAGGGTTACCTTTGAGGTTTTCGAGCTGTTGGTATTTACTCGTATAGAGTTAAGAGTCAGCGGACTGAGCGCATTCTCCGTCTGCACGTTCACGAAAGCCATGACTGCGCCGGTCTCACCTTCGGTAACCTTCGAGGTTTCGGCTGCCTCGGCCTGAGCGGCTTGATACGTCATCGGGCCCTCGGCGTACTGCGATACGGTGGCCGTCCAGCCGGCTCCGGCATAGTACTCTGAGGCCTTGTCTGACTTGAAATAAATGGTCAGCGCGCCATCCTCGGCCGTTGACTTTACCGTACCCGGATTTTCGTGACCGTCAAAAATCGGTGTGCCCGCGGCGGTACTGCCGTTAAAAATTTTCAGAATATCGCTATTTGAAGCTATCGAGGCTACGAATACCGCGAAATCGCTGAAATCAACCTTGATTTTCCTGGAGGGGTCGGCCGGAACGAACGTTATGGTTCCCTCGGTGTTCAGCGGTATCTTCGCCGACGGGCCGCCGTTGTCATAGAAATTGCGGGGGTCCGAAATTCTGACAACAGGCCACGATTTGTCGCCCGGCATCCACAGGTCGGAGGTTACAGCGATGTCTCCGGCATCGGTGGTCGTCACCTCGGCCGCGGCGCCACCAACAATGAGCGACGTAACCGAAACCGGGGTAATTGTAGTGGCATCAGCCTTGACATCACCCACGAAATAATAGTCGTTGTTACCCGTTGCGAGGGCGGTGCCTACCGGATTAACCTCGGTGTACACGCCGTCGGCGAGGGTACAAAGTTTCAGATTCTCAACACCGGAGACCATGGCCTCGGTGCTGTATTCGAGAGCCGAGAGCGTGAGCGGGTTCTCCGAACCCTTCGTAGTCAGACGCAAGCCGTAAAGCGGGGCGGCGGTCTGGCCGGAAATCACCTTTTCGCTTACGCGTGAGAGCGTGGCTGATATCAGCTCCATATTGCCGGGGGCTTCGGCTGTCACGGTAGCCTTGATACCTGTGCCTGAAACGGTGCCTTGCGGTATCCACAGCAGCGTCAGATACCCCGTGTCGGAGGTCAGCGGTTGTGTCGGGGGCTTGCTCCCATAAAAATATTGCGACCATCCCGACGGGGTGGTATATGTGTATTCGTAGTCCCAATCGTCATATTCATTAGGTATACCTGACACCTGTTTGGTATAATAATACACATTTACACCCGTAACATCATACTCGTCGAAGGTCACGGTAATAATCTGACCCGGGTCGGCCTTGAAGCACACCCCCACTGCGTAATCAGAATACTTGGGAGGCGTAGCCGTGGCCGACGAGCCGTCGTAGAGCGTAACCGGCTCCGTACCAAGCTGAATGGTCTGCACAGTGCCCACATTGCCCTCTTTGTCGTCACCGAGAAATACATCTACGGCTCCGGCGCGGAGAATGCCCATGAACATCAGCACGACCACCAACAGGTAAGTTCGTCTGCGATTAAACATAAAAAATAAATTGATGGTTAAAAGTAAGGTAATTAAGATTCAGGAGTAACGCAGTGATAGCCAGACGAGTATATAGTGCAAGTCATGACGTCGCGAGTATGGCGCCCTTACTTCTACAACCGTTGCCTGTCTGCCTCACTCCTCGAAGGCTTCGGGTTCAGTCGGCCGAAAGACCCGTGAACCCCTTTGATAATGGCTCTGACGGCTGAATGAGGCAGGTCTTCTGACTTACCGGCATTGTTCCTGTCTTCCTCCTTCCCGCCCGCAGGCAGTGGATAAAAAATGAAGCGGAACGCCGGCTTACAGCAGCGGGACTGTCGGGGATTCACACCCCGTTCCCTATTAAGCCCTTCCGGGCGCCACACGCCGTGGTATTTTCAGCCCCAAAATTAGCCCATTTCTATCCTATTTCCAAATTAGAGGGTGTTTAATAACAAATGTTAACGTTCCGGTGGCCGGTTTTTGAGATAAAT
>CAMEPD010000016.1 GCA_945931475.1 uncultured Muribaculaceae bacterium
GAAACATCCAAATAATCGAATTGGTTACTATTAAATAATTTTGAACAGTTACTTAGAATATTATCTTATCGACTTTCCCGCCGCTGCGGCGTATGTAGAGGCCACCCTTTTCGGGCGCGGTTACGCGGCGGCCGGTCAGGTCGAAATACTCTGCCTTGGCGGCATCGGCGTCGCTGTCGGCGTTGATGATTTCTATGCCGGTGGTAGTGATGGCGAAAGCTACGCGGGCCAGCTCGGTGTTGCTTGAACCGTAGGTGAGCAGGGCCAGATAATTGCCGGTGGAGGCATCACTGAAATCATAATTCATGTTGAAGGTTTCCGACTGCCCTGCTGTGAGGTTCAGCGGCTGCTTCGATGAGAATCCGGCTTCGTAACCGTACTGCGTCTGGGTCTGCTGCTTGTATATGTTGATGTTCAGCACGTCGGAAGCGAGTCCCGAATTACACTTCACCGTGGCGTGGAACTTCATGTCCGACGGGGTGATGTTAGAGCTGTTGTCGAGCTTGAAGCTGCTGCAGGTAAGGCTTGCGGCGCCGGGGTTGGCGTTGAGCGTAATCTGGAGCGACTTATACACTCGGCCGGTCTGTGCGTTGTAGACCAGCATGTTATATGTGCCGGCACTCAGGGTGGTGCCGCTGGCGGTGTAGAAGTTCGAGAAGTAGTTGAGGTCGGTGCTTTCGTTGGGGAGAAGGTCTACATTCTGTACCTGACTACGGGCTATGAGGGCCGAGGGGTTTGAAGGATTCACGAAGCCTAATGCTATCGGACCGTAGAAATCGTTGGCGTTCGGGTTGCTTATAGTCACGTCGACGTTGAATTTGTGGCCGATATAGAAACCGCTCCTGTCGGTTACTGAAACAACTGTGGGGTTGGGCAACGAGGGCACGCTGACGCTGAGCGAGTAGCCTGACTTTGTGACGTTGACATAATTGACTGTAGAGATCTGCTGAAGCATCACCTGGCCGTTGGCTTCGCCTTCGATCTTGCACGCGGGATAGACCTTGTATGTGCCGTCGGGGAGGTTTGTGAGGTACAGACCGTAACGGCTGAAACCGCCATAACGGTTAATGGTGTTGTATTGGTTGCTGAAGAGGTAGCGTTTAGTGCCGTCGGCTTGCTCGGCCATTACGCCGAGTGAAGCGGAGATGGATTCGGGAGTCAGGTTGAAGAAACCGGCATTCTGGGTCTCCTGTACGCTCAGGTACAGGATTGTGCCGTCAGCCTCGGCTGTGAGGTTTCCCTCCTGCGACATATTGGCTACCGGCGCGGTAGTGCCGCTCTTTGGGGGCTGAATGCCCAGGATGGCATCCTGATTGAAGTTGAATCCGCCTCCGGCGCCACCGCCGATGCCGAGTCCCTCGGGCTCCAGGGCCGTGAGCTTGAAGTAGCCATCAAACATGCCGCCCCAGCCCCAGTTGATATGGAAGTAGCCGTCGGTCGAATAGCCGTCGCATACGAAGGCGTGGCCGCTCTGGCCTGAATAATCTGAACCGGAGTAGAGCACCGGGCCGACGGTAGCTAAGTTGTTGTATATCATCTGTTCCCAGTCGTTGTAACCGTAGTAGTTGCGGTCGGCCGACCATACGCCCTTGTCGTAGTTGAAGTAGTTCCTCAGGGCGGGCACTACGTTGATAGACTGTGCGCTCGACTCAGTTGAGGAGTATGACATATTCACCGAATAGCCGCAGCTCTTCATCAGGAATGCGACAGCGTTGCCTTGTGTGGTGGTAAACATCGCTGTCGACCCCTGGTATTCGTAGCTGTCAATCATGTTGTCCCAGTCGAAGGTACCGAAGTTCATCGAGTAGGTGTTATTGTGAGAGTCGGTATACGACACCGAACCAGTGCCGGCCGCGGGCCAGTTGTGATACTTCATTACCTGGGCCATAGCCGTTGCCACACAGCCGGTTACGGCTTTTGATCCGTTCACTGTCGGGCAATCGTTGTTGAAGGGCTGGTCCTGGTTCCAGCGCGTGGCCACCATCGGGGCGATGGGGTTGCGCGATGCCGGGGCCTTAAGCTGCGGGTCGACATACGCGTTGGCCGACAACGGGTTGACCGTGGCGTATTCAATCTGTCGTCCGTATTCGTCGAGCCACCAGCGGATATTGTCGGGGAGGGTTACTCCCTCGGGCACCGGCGTGGCTCCATAGCCCAGTACGGCCTGGGCCGCATCGTCGGCGGCTAACAGGGCGAAGCCGTCGGCTGTGTCGAACACGTATGCCGTCTGCACGCCGTTGGACGCCGTGGCGGTATACACTAAGCGGGGAGCCTGCTTCGAGTTGATTTTCGATTTAAGTGCAGCGGGGGTGCCGGAGTCAGCGGCTGCGCGCATCAGGGCTTCTTCGGGAGTGATAGGTGCAGCTGAGACTGTGAATGCCATTGCTGAGGCAAGTAATGCGACTACGTAGCTTTTTCTCATTATCTGAATACTTTTAGGTTGCAATATGAGGCCGGGACTGTGAAGACCCTGAGAAGCTGTTTTGAAATTGATGCATCGGCAGGAGGTACCCTCCGGTGTCTGAAATATATAACGCAAAATTAAATAGTTTTGCTCAATTTTAAAAAAATATTGCAATAAATCCGCCTGTCCGGAGGGCTGGATGGAAGATTGTTGGAAGGGGGGGGTGGAGGGGAAGGACAGGTACAAAAAAAATTACTCGTCATCCCGACGAATAATCTTCTTACCTTAAATCTAATACCATGAAAAACTGATGCAAAGGTAAAGCTTTTATGTTTTACAGCATACTTTTGGGGCAGAAAAATTTGATTCATTAACTTTGTTTAACATATAATCCGGTCGCAAGGTGGTTAATTGTTAAAGCACGTGAAAATATTTTGCCGCGTTTATCAGTTTGAGTAATTTTAGAGGCTGTTTAAAAATAAATTTTAAACGTTCCGCGAGGCGTAGCTATTATTTTCTACCTCATTGTTAATTTTATATCATGAGATTCCTTAAGGACTTTAAAATTACCGTCGCCTTGGCCGCTTTTTGGCTAAATCGCATTAACTCAACGGTCACATAGCCCGCTATGCTCCCTTTTGATTTAATGTGATTTATCTCAAAAACCGACCACCGGAACGTTAACATTTATTCTTAAACAGCCTCTTACATCACGAACGCTCGCACATCAGAGCCTCTTAATTTTTTTGAACGCGATTCTATGAGCGAAAATAATACCAGAGACAACAACCCCAAAGAGAACAAAAAAGTTGCTCCGGCACCCGCCGGCGAACGAAAAATAAAGGTAGGCATAACCCACGGCGACTGCAACGGTATCGGTTACGAGGTAATACTCAAGACTTTTGACGACAACCGCATACTCGACCTCTGCACCCCGGTGGTGTACGGTTCGGCCAAAATTGCCCAGTTCTACCGCAAATCGGCCGGCCTGCAAGGCACCCCCCTACAGCAGGTGCAGTCGGCATCCGACGCCCGCAACGGTCAGCTAAATATAATTAATGTGGTGGGCGAGGATGTGCACCTCGACCCGGGCAAGTCGACAACAGAGGCCGGACAGGCTGCCTTCGCTGCCCTCGAGGCCGCTGTGGCCGACCTGCGGGCCGGACGCATTGATGTGCTGGTAACCGCCCCCATAAACAAAAATAACATTCAGAGCGAACTCTTCACCTTCCCGGGCCATACCGAATACCTCGAGTCGTCGGTCGGCTACGAAGGCCGCGACAAGGCGCTGATGATTCTCTTCAACGATATCATGCGTGTGGCGCTGGTGACTATCCATACCCCTATATCGCGTGTGGCCGAAGCAGTCACCAAGGAGCGTATCCTGGAAAAAATCGAACTGTTCGACCGTTCGCTGCGCGAGGATTTCGGCATCGTCAAACCCCGTATCGCCGTGCTGGCGCTGAACCCCCACGCCGGTGAGGAGGGCCTGCTCGGTTCCGAAGAGAAGGAACAGATTGTTCCGGCCATCGAGGAGGCAGTAGCGTGCCGCATCCATGCCTTCGGGCCATACGCCGCCGACGGATTCTTCGGCGCCGGACTCTTCAAACGCTTCGACGGCGTACTGGCAATGTACCACGACCAGGGCCTGGCGCCATTCAAGGCCCTTGCCATGAACTCAGGCGTGAATTTCACCGCCGGCCTGCCGTATGTGCGCACCTCGCCCGACCATGGCACCGGTTACGACATCGCCGGGAAGAATCAGGCCTCACCCGACTCTTTCCGTCAGGCTGTATATGCCGCCATCGACGTCTATCGTAACCGTAAAAATTACGCCGAAAGCGCCGCATCCACCAGCCTCTAAGAGAACGCCCCTTTGCCTCTTTGCCCTTTTGTAATATCCGCCTCAAAAATTTTTTCGTAAAAATTTTGAGGCGGATATGCTTTTTGCCTATATTTGCAGGACACAATTTTAACCTTAATAATCCATGAAACTAAATCGGAAGACGGCCGTTGTGGCTGTTTACTTCCTGTCGGTATCTTTGTCTTTATCGGCCGGGAATATCCCGTCGGATATGGTATCCGGGCGCCAAGCCCTGATAGAAGTGCCCGCATCAACGGCCGTGGTATCGTCAGAGTCTGCGGGGGAGAACGGCCAGTTACAACAAAATGGGGAAATGATTATCAGCGGCGAAGGGACCGATATTGCGAATCTGCGATTTGATGCCCGGTTCGACTATCAGCGTGACTGGCAGCATTCGAAAGTCGTCAAGTCGAACACCGGTTTCGAAGGGAAATATTTCAATATTCTGGTCGACGGCACCATAGTGCCCGGGCTGACATACGCGTGGCGCCACCGGCTGAATAAATCGATGAAGGATTCGAACTTCTTCGACGCTACCGATTATCTGTATGTACGGTATGAGGTCGGCCCGTGGCTGTTCACCGCCGGTAAGGAGGTGGTTTCGGTCGGCGGCATGGAGTATGATATAGCTCCGATAAATGTATTCGGCTGCAGTGTATTCTGCTACAATATGCCCAGTTATCAGGTCGGCGTATCGGTCGGCTACAACTTCTCGAACCGCGACCAACTGAAATTTCATGTCACACAAAGTCCGTTCCATACGTCGGCCAACCGCAATATGTATGCCTACAATCTCTACTGGACCGGTCATCACGGCATCTTTCACGCGTTGTGGTCGGCTAATATGACAGAGTACCGCGACAGCCGCTATATCAGCTATCTTGCGCTCGGCAACCGGCTGGACCTTAATCCGGTAGAGGTAGAGGTCGATTTCATGAACCGTGCCGCCGCGCATCAGAAATTCCTCTTCAGGGATTGCTCGGTGATGGCGCAGGTAGCCTGCCGGCCGACACGCAACTGGCGCGTATTCGCCAAATACACCTACGATGTGAATCGCAGCGGCACTGATGCCGACCTGACCGTACTTGACGGCACGGAGCTGCAAATGATAGGCGCCGGGGTGGAGTATTACCCTCTGCGCAAGAAGTTCACAAGCCTTAGGCTTCATGCCGACTGCTTCTATTCCTGGGGCAGGAATGCCAATGCCGATAATCTGATGCAGAACCGTACGGTGCTGCTCGATTTCGGAGTTACCTGGTACATGAATGTGCTCAGTGTGAAACACAAAAACAAAATCAGATGAATACCATGATTGAGAATGAGACCCCTCCGACAGCCGAACAACCTCCGGTTGCGGGTAAAGCGTCCGCGCGTCCGAAAACACGGCTCGCCAAGTATATACCGCCGGGCATCCCCTGCCTGCTGTGCGTAGGCGCAATCTTCTGGTATATAGGCTCGGAGATGGGTGTGCCCCAGATGCTCAACACCATAATGCACACGGCGCATGACCTGCTTATAAACACGGTGTTTTATCTGATGAGTATCTGCGTCATAACCGGAGCATTGGGGCGCCTGTTCGTGGAATTCGGCGTGGTGACGATGCTCGAGAAGATGCTGCGTCCGCTTATGCGTCCGTTGTTCAATCTCCCGGGAGTGGCATCGCTGGGCGCCGTGATGACATTCCTCAGCGACAATCCGGCCATCATATCGCTCTCGAAGGACAAACGTTTCAGCCGGTATTTCAAGAAATTTCAGTACATATCGCTCACCAATTTCGGCACTGCCTTCGGCATGGGTTTGCTCGTCATGGTCTTTATGGCCGGGCAGGGGTACTTCTACGAGCCGTTGATCGGTCTTTTCGGCGCTTTCTGCGGATGCATTGTGTCTACGCGGCTCATGCAGTATTTTGTGATTCGTGCATATCCTAAATTCCGCGACGAACAGGTGGTCGACACCGACGAGGTCGAACAGGTGCAGCAGCAGGGAGCCGAGAAATCGGTGTTTATCCGCACACTCAACGCTCTGCTCGACGGAGGCCGTTCGGGTGTCGACGTCGGTATAGCCATCATCCCCGGTGTGCTGATTATATCCACATTGGTAATGATACTGACCTTCGGCCCGTCGGAATCGGGCGAATATACCGGTGCGGCATACGAGGGTGTGAAGCTGCTTCCCTGGCTCGCCGATAAAGTCAACGTGGTTTTCGAAGTGCTTTTCGGATTCCATGACCCGCATCTGATAGCCTTCCCCATCACGGCGCTCGGTGCCGTAGGCGCAGCCCTGGGGCTGGTGCCGAATTTCATTTCGCAAGGGTGGATCGACGGCAACGCCATAGCTGTATTCACTGCCATCGGGATGTGCTGGAGCGGATATCTCAGCACCCACACCGCAATGCTCGATTCGCTCGGATACCGTGAACTGACCCCCAAGGCCATACTGGCACACACCGTCGGCGGTTTGGTCGCCGCTATGGTTGCCCACATGGTTTATGTAGCCGTAGCGCTATTCTGACAGCAGGTATCGACTGCCGTTAACGCACCGGGGCCGCTCCATTTGCGGAGCGACCCCGGTGCGAACAGTTACTTACTTGCGGCGGCGCACGGAGCGCACGGCGTTGGAGGATGATGACTTGGGTTTCGAGGCTTTGGGCTTTTTTGCCTCTTTCTTTTTGGTTTCCTTTTTCTTTGAGGTCGATTTGTTGGCCGACGAACGCGAGCGCGAGCGGGTCGACTTCTTCACCTCCGAAGCGGCGGCATCCTCGTCGGCGGCCTCTTCGCCGTCGCGCGACGGTATGGCCTCGGCGTCGGCTCCTTCACGGGCCTCCTCGGCAGCCTCACGGGCTTCGCGGGCGGCAATCACCTCCTCGCGCGAGGGTACCCAGATGTTCTTGTCGAAGCCTTCGAGGCGTGCCTGGATTGAATCCTGGGCCTGCTTGCGCTCCTCCACGTCGGGGTAGAGCTGAGCCATCGACTTGTTCATCAGGTTGCGGGTCTTGTAGATGTCGCCCTCGTACATCGACATATTGAAGTAGTCGGCGTATGTGTATCGGGGGAGGTTATTGTCGTCGTCAATGAAGATATACTGTGCGGCAAGGTGCGGGCGCAGGTCGGTCATCTTCACCCAAAACATGGGGTAGCGGATGGCCTCGCCGCCGAAATCGTCGGTGCGGTGAAGCACCGGGCAGATGGCCTCGACGGTGCGCTTGGTCTTGTTGCTGCGGGTATCGAACTCCCATTTTTCGATAATGTAGTACGAGAGTACCTCGTTGGAGGGGACGTCCGACTCGTCAATCGCGAATTTGGGGTTCTTTTCGGTGGAACCTTTCGCGTCGGTGTAGAGCACATGGAAACGGTCGAGCATGTCGCGCACCTTCAGTTTGTACTGGTCGGTGAAGATTTCCTTGCCGTCGAGGTATTCGTAGGCCGAAATCTGGTTGTTGGCCAGCAGACGCATGATGATGCGGAAGAGGTTCTCCTGCCCCTCAACCACATCCTCGGGGAAGTAGAGCGATGCGTTTTTGGGGTTGCTGACCTCGATGTCGCGATAGATGACACGCATCCAGTTGCGGTCGGCGTCGGAGACGTTCGATTCGCCCGACAGGCGCATCTGCATACGTGTGGTCACTCCCGGTTCGGCCGTCTGACCGTTGCGTGAGTTGCGGCCCGAATCGCCGCGGCGGCGTACCACCGACGATGACGACGAACCGTTGTCCTGCGCAAGGGCGGGCATAACGGTGCCGGCGATTACGGCTGCTGCCAGAATATATTTTGCTAAAAACTTCATCATTTGAGGAATATGGAGTTGAAGAGGAGGGTATGTCGGAGTTGAAAATTATCAGTTTACAATCACTTCGATAGGCGAGAGGTCGCGGGTGATGCCGTCGGGACCGGTGGCCTTGATGCGGGTGATGAAGAAGCGTTTGCCGCGGCTCAGGCGCTTGAACTGCTCCTTCTGGCGCGACGAGAACTGTGAGCCTGACGATACTTCGGGCATGGCGTTGCCCATCGAATCGAAGAATACGGTCTCGAAGCTGAGCACCTTGAACTGAATGTTCAGCAGACCGTCGTCGATGGCGGCTCCTATGCCGGGAGCGGCCAGCAGGGCGCCCTTCGAGAAGCCTTTGCCACCCTTGAAATGGGCGGTGGAGCCGTTGCCGTCCTTATATTCGATGTAGGGCGACGGGTCGGGGAGCTTGCGCACGCGGAAGCTGCGCGAACCCACCTGCATGGAGCGTCCATCCATGTTGGCGCTGACGGTTACCACAGCTTCGGCGCCCACATTGGTGGGATGGGCTATCCAGTGGTCGCCGCTGGCTACGAGCGACCCGTTGGACATCGACACGGTGATGTCGCTCATCGGCACACCGGGTACCGACACCTCGATGGGGTTGTCGATGCCGGCGTAGAGCACATTCATCATCGAGGCCGATACGGTGGCCGCAGGCTCGATTACGGTGTACGACGACTTGAAGGGGAGTTTGGTTACGGTGCCGTCGCCGTGAGGCACTTCCATGTAGCCGGCGAAGTCGAATTTGCCGGTCGAGCCGGG
The DNA here is from genome assembly GCA_945931475.1 of uncultured Muribaculaceae bacterium. Taxonomy (GTDB): domain Bacteria; phylum Bacteroidota; class Bacteroidia; order Bacteroidales; family Muribaculaceae; genus UBA7173. The sequence goes on from CAMEPD010000016.1 coordinate 8,817, forward strand.
TGTGAATTCGTAGAGGCCGCGTGGATTGGCGAGCTTGTTGCCGTTGATGAAAATCGACGGGCGCGAGGTGGTGTCGACAGCTGCCAGCACTATGTTGGCCGAGTATTTGCTGCCGCGCATCACTATGCGGCTCTGCGGTATTACGAAGGCGTTGAGCTCGTTGACACGTATGTCACCGGCGTCGATGTTGCCGATGATGGCCTGGAGCGCCTCGCCTTCGGCGTATTTTATATCGTTCTGCAGCTTGGTCAGCAGGGTCACGGCGGCCACAACAGGCTGGGTGTCGAATTTCGACTCTTCCCAGAGCTGTTTTACCAGGGTGCCCTTCTTCAGTACGGGGTCGGTGTTGAGGGTCTTGAAGATATTGTTGCGCTTGACGGTGTCGGGCATGAGCGAGCCGATGTATTCGCGGAAAGCCTCGACGTTGAGGCGCAGTTGCTTGCCGCGGAACTTGGGGGCGTTGAGCATCACTACGGCGGCCGCATCGAGGTTGTCGCGGTTGCGGATGTCGTGAACATCGCCGTCGGCTCCGTCGGCCTCCTTCACTATCATGACTTTCAGTGAGTCAATCTGCATGAAAAGGTCTTTGGTGACGCGGCGCACCTCGAGGGCCTTGTCATACCAGGGTTTACCCTTTTCGGGGTTCTGCTGGGTGAAAGCCTCGAGCGTCATGAGCAGGGCGCGGTTGCGCTGCTCCACGTTGACGTTGGTGCGTGTCAGACCCTCCTCAACCTGGGTGAACCCGTTGAGCACGTCGGCCGATACGTTCAGTGCCAGCATCGCGGTGAGCACGATGTACATCAGATTGATCATCTTCTGACGCGGCGACAGTCGGTTATTGCTTGTACCCATTTATATTATAAGGAGGTAATTGTCGGTGAATTAATTCGATGGAGAGTGTGGGCCGGTCAGGCTGCTTAAGCCTGTGCGGCGTCGTCGGCAGAGGGGTCCGGGGTTACCGGAGCCGCGGGAGCTGCGGGTGATGCGGGAGCCTCGGCGGCAGGGGCCGGGGGCACCCCGGCTGCGGCGGCAGCGGCGGCCATCGGGTTGTACATATTGATGGTCATGGCCGAAATCATCTTGGCGTATACGGCGTTGAGCTGCTGCATATAGCGGGCCATCTTCTCGGTCTCCTCGCAGTAGCGGGCCGACGAGTTCGACGAGCGGGTGTACATCTCGGAGATGTCCTTGATGCCGCGGTTCACTCGGTCGATGGCGTCGAGCTGCGACGATACGCTCTTGAGCTGGATTTCGTAGATGGTGTTCAGCCCGGCGATGTTGCGGTTGAGGTTCTGCATCTGCTCTACGTAGCCGCCCGACGAACGTGTGATGTTCTCGGAGTTTTCGGTGATGGCGCGGTACGATTCGAGCAGGATGTCCGACACCTGATTGAGCGACTGGGTCGTCTCCTGGAGGTGGCGCAGCTGCTCGGTCATCTCTGTGATCTGGTTGACATAGAGCTGCGAGGCGTTGGTGACTTCGCCCATCACCACGCCGGGTGATGCGCCGGTGAGGTCGGGGGCCACAAGGGGAGCGCGGAGCCGGGCGCCCTGTGTGCCCGGGCTGACGGCATCGCTGCCCGATACGGTCATGTCGCCGGTGTATCCGTCGGCATCAGCGCTGCCGCCGCCGGTGGTGACTACGCCGCCATTGATTACCACGCCCGAGCCTGATGCAAAATCGGGCCGGTCCTCGGGGTCTTCGGAGTCGAAGACGGGGAAGACATTCTCCCACTTGTATTCACGTGGCGGGCGGTCGAAGGCTGTCAGGGTGAACATCAGCACTTCGGTGCCCATACCGATACACAGCAGCAGGTTGCCGCCGGGGAGGTGAAGAATCTTGAAGAGGGCACCCCAGATTACGATTGCGGCACCTATGGAGTAAGCGAAGTTGAAGAACCGCTGGCCGGCCTCCGACGAGATCCAGTTGCTGGCTCCGCGCTTGTATTTCTTAAGTTTCTGTACCATGATGTATGGTTATGTGTATTCGAGGGTGTATGGTTTATTTCTTTTTATCGAGTTTCTGACCGCGGGCGAAGCCGATGTTGGAGCGCACGCAGCGGAAGCCGATGTACGAGCGCTGCTCGTTCTGGAACTCCCACATGCGTATGTCGGAGCGGATGTTGTGGGCGACATCCTTCCATGAGCCGCCGCGCACAATCTTGCGCTTCATCTTGTAGGGGTCTTCGAGGGCCGCGTCGTAGCGGTATTCGGGGTTGAGGTCGTTGGTGAGGCGCTGCACCCCTTCGGTGAATGCCGTCGAGGTCCATTCGCTTACGTTACCGGCCATGTCGTAGAGGCCGAAGTCGTTGGGTGAATATGTGCCTACACGCGAGGTAATCAGGTGGCCGTCCTTCACGTAGTTGCCGTCGTTGGGCTTGAAGTTGGCGTAGAAGCACCCCTTGTCGTCGGTAAGGGGCAGGTCACCCTCCCAGGGGTACATATTCTCGTTCTCACCGGCACGCGCCGCGAACTCCCATTCGGCCTCGGTGGGGAGGCGGTAGGGCTCCACGTAGATGCCGTCCTTGCCTAAGGAGCGTTTAAGGTAATCGGTGCGCCAGTTGCAGAAGGCGTTGGCCTGTTCCCAGCTTACGCCCACCACGGGGTATTCGCTGTAGCCGCCGTTGCTGAAGTACATACGCACGTAGGGCTCGTTGTAGGCGTTCTCGAAGTCGTTGACCCAGCAGGTGGTGTCGGGGTAGACGTTCACGATGTAGGTGTTGAGGAAGTCGTAATCGCCTGTGAGGCCGCGTTGTATGGTCTGGCGCATGATTTCGCCGTCGTCGGTGATCCATGCGGTGTCCTTCGAGATTACTGGAATCTCGGTGGGCACGGGCAGGTCGGTGTTGTAGATGCGCTTGCGGGGATCCAGACGGTTGCGGCGCTTGGCGGCCTCCGTATGGTTGAAAATCTCGTAGCGGTAGTTCATCTGATTGGGGTCAAGCTCGCGGGCGCCGGTGATGGGGTTGGTGCGGTACACACTCTCGATGGCGCGTGCCTCGTCCTCGCTGGGGTTGCGCCAGGGTATGGGCTTGTTCCAGTTCAGATGCGGGGTGATGGGGTTGCCCTGTTTGTCCTCCTCGATTTTGAAGGCCTCGTTGCCGCCGTATGAGGGGTCGGCGAGACGTTCGCGGATGATGGAGTCGCGCACCCAGAATACGAACTGTTTGTATTTCGAGTTGGTGACTTCGGTCTCATCCATCCAGAATGCGTCGACCGACATACCTTTGGTGTCGGCCCGGAGGTTCCATGTGCTGTCGGCCTTCTGCGGCCCCATTTCCATAGAGCCACGCGACACGAGCACCATGCCGTAGGGTGTCGGCTCGGTGAATGTGGTGCCGCCCACACCTGTTACTTCGCCACCCGAGGATGAGCGGCGCCCCGAGGCGCAGCTTACGGCGGTGGCGGCAAGGAGTGCCGGCAGGAGATATAACGAAAGCTTCTTCATTGTCTTTATGGTTGGAGTAGAGTGTGAATCGGTATGTGTTTGGGGTCGCCCGGGCGACGGTCTGTGGGTGTCACATGATGCGTACGCTCTTCTGGCGGTGGCGGTTCTTCTCCGAGAAGTCGAGCTTCAGCGAGTAGCCTACGAAGAGCTCGTAGCTTCCCGACGAGGCCTTGGCGATTGACGTCAGCGGATAGTCGTACGAGAACCCGGCGAAGAATCCCTTGATGTCGGCCGATACTGTGGCGTATACGGCGTCTTTCCACCGGTAACCTACGCCGAAACTCAGCATCTTGTTGTAGCGGGCGCGCATGGTGGCTTCGCCCGTGTAGAACGTGAAATCGCTCTTGACCAACAGCGAGGGCTGCAATTCAAATAACGTATTTTTTATCGGAATATTGCTGCCCGCCATAAAATATACGGTACGTCCCACGGTGAATTCATAGTTGCGCTCGGTGGAGCCTTCGCCCGAATCGGCATTGAGTTTTACCGACGGTTTGGTAAGGTGGGTGCCCGAGATGCCGGCCCAGAAGTGCTTGCCGCTGTAGTAGATGCCGGCTCCCACGTCGAAGGCGTTGCCCCGGATATCCTGCTGGGGGATGGCGTCGTCGGTGCCCTGATGATAGTCGTCGTTGTCGGGAATGAACACGTCGGTGCCCTTGAACGACTGGTCGATGAAGCCAAGCTGCGCGCCGATGCCCAACTGGCCGCCAAGTAACTTGAATTTGTACGAAATCTGGGCGCCGATGTTAAGGTTTTTGTATAGGCCGTAGCTCTCCTGCTGCGCCACCAGGCCCACGCCGAAGCGCTTGCCCATGAACTTGAACGGCATATCTGCCACGCCTATGAAGCTCTGGGGAGCATTGTGGATGCCTGCCCACTGCAGACGCGCGCCCACGCGGATGCGCAGCAGGTCGGTGAGACCCGTTGCCGAAGGGTTGTAGTAGCTCGGAACCTCGTAGTACTGCGACAGCTGTGCGTCGCTCTGGGCCGCGCTCCTCGCCGGAGTCAGCAGCAACAGCAGCAAAGCAGCCACAGCCCCGAGGCTGCGGTACACCTTATTATATATGTAGCGCAGCGGGGATGCGCCGGAAGGGGGTGTGTACATTATTCAAAGTAGAAGGTGAAGACTATCATCTGGGTGGTGGCTCGCTTCACCGATTTTGCAATATTCATTTTTGTGGGGTCTTCGTCGAGGTCGGGACGGTCCTTTTTCAGCACGTCGCCCAGCCCGAAGCAGAATTTCACCTCCGGGATGAACTTGAAGTAGGGCAGATATATGTCGCAGCCGAATCCCGCCGTCAGGAAGATGTTGCCCTTGTTGAGCATCAGTATGTCTGACCGCTGGTTGGCCACGTTGAACACCGGCATGACGCCCCCCGTCACGTACGGGCGCAGGTTGCGCATACGCTGCGAGGCAAACTTCAGGTCGATCGGGAGCACCACGTAGGCCGATTTCAGGTTCTGGCTGTATTGGGCCGGATTTTCCGGGGTGTCGTCGGTGTTCGATGTGTCGCGGAACTTCACCACGCTGTTGCCGAACCACATTCCCGGCGAAAACCGCAGCGAGAAGTAGTTGTTGAGACGCAAGGACATCAGGCCGTTCACGCAGAAGCCCGGCGAATACGACGGCTGCGACATGAACCACGTCTTGCCGTCGTCGGTGACGAACCCGTTGTGGTGGAAACTCATGCCGAAGGTATTGAGGCCTATCGAGAATCCTAAGTGGAAGCGGCGCATATCGGCATACGGACGGTTCAGAACCTTGTCGTTGAGACGGTTGGCCGCACCGGCTGCCGGCGCCGCCAACAGGCACGCGAGCATCGCGGACACCACTGCCCACAGTCGCACCGCGCCAAGTCTCGGCAATATGTTTTGCATAACCTTCATTACTGATTTAACGGACTCTGCGCTTTATTATTGCCCGCGCGCCGAGGAACGTTGCGGCCCCGCGATGTGTTAATAAACGCTAAACGGTCCTCCGGCCATGCACGCAAACGCCCGAAACGCGTTATATTTGTATCCTTATTAATTTTTTTACCGATTTCCGGATGACGAACCACTACACCACATCGCTGCGCGGCCGGGTGTCACGGCTGATGCTCGGGACTCTCCTGGCGCTGTTTACGCTTACCGTTTTCTCGTCGTGTGAAGACGATCCCTACTACGGCGGTTACGACGACTACTGGTACCTTTCGGGCCAGTATGAGAACCAGTACTCGTTCGACGACTGGTTCACCTTCTATCCCGACGGCACCGGCTACTTCGAGGACGATTACGGCGGTTACCTCGAATTCGACTATTACTGCTGGAACAACGTGATTTACTTCACGTTTTACCCCTCGTACGGCCCGTCGTACGACCTCGACTGCCAGATTCAGACCAATTCGCCCAACACCATCACCATAACATTCCCGCCGGGCAACGGTTTCGGGTTCACTACCATAGTCTACCGCCGCATCCGGTGAGGGGGGATATCATAGATGAAGCAGAAAGTATCATTCACGCTGATGATTCTCACCGTGGTCTTCGTGGTGTGCATCATCATTGCCAACCTTATAGAAATCAAGACGATAGACCTGCCGTTCGGGCTCACCGTAACGGCAGGCATGGCCATATTCCCCCTGTCGTATATCATCAACGACTGCGTCACTGAGGTTTACGGCTTCCGGGCAGCCCGCATGGTGATATGGACCGGATTCGCCATGAGCCTCTTCACGGCCATATTCCTCAACCTGGCCATCCTGCTCCCCGGGGGCGCCGACTGGCAGCATCAGCAGGCCATGGAGGCCGTCTACGGCGCCGTGCCGCGCATAATGGGGGCCAGCTTCGTGGCGTTCCTCTGCGGCTCGATGACCAACGCCTGGGTGATGCACCTGATGAAGCGCAAGGCCACCGTCAGGGGTACAGACGGGAAGTGGAGCTTCTCGCTGCGTGCCATCCTCTCAACCGTATGGGGCGAGGGGGTCGACTCCCTGATATTCTTCCCCGTGGCCTTCGGCGGCGTACTCCCCTGGGAGGTAATCGGTTCGCTCATCGTCACCCAGACGCTGCTCAAGACCCTCTACGAAATCATAATCCTTCCGGTGACGCTCCGCGCCGTCAGGCTCCTGCGAAAAGTTGACACCGAAGGAGCTCTCCCCGGCTGATTTTCGCGTAAAAACACTCATAATAACCGATTATTAAAAAAAAAATAGCGATTTTATCGCTGAAATTGTGCGTGATTAAAAAAAAAGTGCGATATTTGCACTCGTAATTCGCACGCCCTCAACTAAGGCGTGCGTAATTATGCTCAATTAAGACTCGTCAATTCTGTTTGACAAGACATTTTGAACAAACAAGAATTATTATTCCAAAAATATTAACAGCACAAAGCTATGACAAAAGCAGAAATCGTAAACGAGATTTCAAAAACCACAGGCATCGACAAAGCTAATGTCCTTGAAACTATCGAGAAATTCATGGAGGTAGTAAAGGATTCAATCGCTCACGGCGAGCCCGTATACCTTCGTGGTTTCGGCAGCTTCATCATCAAGACACGTTCGCAGAAGACTGCCCGCAACATCTCCAAGAATACCACCATCATCATCCCCGAGCACAAAATCCCTGCTTTCAAGCCCGCAAAGTGCTTTATGGAGGATGTGAAGGCTTGACAACCGCGCCAAGCGTACAATATTAAATTTACTATTTAACAGATTCCTACTATGCCCAGCGGAAAGAAAAGAAAAGGCCACAAAATGGCCACTCACAAGCGTAAAAAACGTCTGCGCAAGAACCGCCATAAGAAGAAGTAACAAGGCCCGTCAGGGCTGCTGACTCTTCACGGTGCCGTGGCCGGCCCTTCGGGCGCGGGGGCGGCACCGCGGTTTTTATACGGCCTCCGGAAGGCGCCCCGCTGTGGCCCCGCAGCCCCGCGTGGCTTCCCCGCAGGCCCTGATTCCCACATCCAAGTAATAATGAAAAGCGAACTTATCGTTGACGTACAGCCCCAGGAGGTCTCTATCGCCCTCCTCGAGGACGGCAGGCTCGTTTCTCTCCAGAAGGAGAGCCGTACCCTGGCCTATGCCGTGGGCGACATCTACCTCGCTAAGGTCAAAAAGCTAATGCCCGGCCTTAACGCTGCGTTTGTCAATGTCGGCTACGAGAAGGACGCATTCCTGCATTATCTTGACCTTGGCCCACATTTTTCTTCGTTTTCAGAATTTCTGAAAGAAATGCCACGGGGCGACTCAAAAGCCCCGTTCCCTCAGGTGCAGAAAATGAAACTTCTGCCCGACATCGACAAGCACGGCACCATCACCGACCAGCTCGTGAAAGACCAGGAACTCCTGGTGCAGATCGTCAAGGAACCCATTTCGACCAAAGGCCCGCGCCTCACCACCGAAATCTCATTCACCGGACGATACATGGTGCTCATACCCTTCTCCGACAAAATCTCCATCTCACAGAAAATCCGCACCGGAGCCGAGAAGGCCCGCCTGCGACACCTCGTGGAGTCGATACGCCCCAGAAACTTCGGCGTGATAATCCGCACATCGGCCGAAGGCAAATCCGTGGCCGAGCTTAACCACGAGCTCAAGACCCTGCTCAAATGCTGGGAAGACACTTTGGAGAACGCACGGAAAGGTGTTGTGCCATCGCTTATTTTCGAGGAGGAGAGCCGCATCGTAGGCGTGCTCCGCGACGTATTCTCGCCCGATTTCGAGAACATCTACGTCAACGACCCCGAGGTGCTCCAGCACCTGCAGACCTACGTGAGCCTCATCGCCCCCGAGAAAAAAGACATCGTGAAGCTCTACCGCAAGGAGGAACCAATCTTCGACCACTTCAACATCACACGACAGATAAAGTCGTCGTTCGGCAAGACAGTCTCCTTCAAGTCAGGCGCTTACATCATCATAGAGCACACTGAGGCACTGCACGTTATTGACGTTAACTCCGGCAACCGTACAAAAGCCGGAAACGACCAGGAGAACAACGCTCTCGAAGTGAACCTGCGCGCTGCCGACGAAATAGCACGCCAGCTGCGGCTGCGCGATATGGGCGGCATCATCGTCGTCGACTTCATCGACATGAACAAGCCCGAACACCGTCAGGCTCTCTACGAGCACATGCGCGAAGTAATGGCCAACGACCGCGCCCGTCACAACATACTGCCGCTGAGCAAATTCGGCCTCATGCAGATTACCCGCCAGCGTGTGCGCCCGGCCCTCGACATCATCACCACCGAGACCTGCCCGTCGTGCTTCGGTAAAGGCGAAGTGCAGCCCTCGCTGCTCTTCACCGACACTCTTCACGAGAAACTCACATACCTTGTCAACGACCTGAAGGCCCGCGATTTTGTGATGTACGTGCATCCATACGTCGACGCCTACCTTAAAAAAGGACTCATCTCGCTCTACCGGCGCTGGCGCCTCGAGCTCGGAGGAAAATTCAAAATCCTCCCAAGCCAGGAACTGGCATACCTGCAATATCGCGTACTCGATGCCGACCGCAACGAAATCGACCTCAAAGAAGAGAAAGATCTCGACAAATCGTCAACCACGAAAACGAAAAACAAAGCCAAGAACCGTGATCAGGAGTGATGTCCCTGTCAGCTCCCACCACCAAGGTTCCCACCCTACAGCGGGGCTGCGCCAAGCGCAGCCCCGCTGCTTAATTTTTTTAAGGTCTTTAAGGACTTTAAGGACTTTAAGGTCTTTGTTTTAATAGCCGCGGTGATCTTTGCGCAGACGCGTCATGCGCTCCGAGAAGCCACCGGTGTTTATGAATGCCTCCGAAAGCCGTTGTAGCTGTCGGTAGAGCAGATAGTCGGCTTGATGTATTAAAATTATCGCCATATTGGCGATAGTTTCCGCCGGACGGGTTGATACGATATTCATGAAATATTCCGCATCGTTGTGTGTGGCGCCAAGTTTACGCATAGCTTCAAATTCCACACTGCCGGGAAGCCATTGTCCATGCCCCCGCGTTTTCAGATAGTCCTCATAATCTTCAAGGAGCTCCTGCAGACTGGCTTTCGCTACGTTTATCAGCTTGATTTCGGTCTTGGCTGAGGTGACAGAGGCGGCACATCCCTCTATAATATTCTGTTTGCCGCTGCGTGCTGCCTGAATCATTTGGTCAACTGTGCGGTCGCCCTTTTGCAGATAATGATTGCAGAAATAATAGGTAATCTGAAATATTACATCAGTTTTTTGATAGCTCAGTAATTTTTTATAGTTGGTGCCTTGGCGGGGAATAAGCTCGTTCATGGTTTTTTTATTTTAGGGTCTTTAAGGTCTTTAAGGTCTTTAGGGTCTTTAAGGACTTTAAGGACTTTAAGGACTTTAAGGACCATAAAGACTTTACTGATTTTGCTGACTTTATCTTCCTGCAAAAGTACAATTTTTTTCAGATTCTTTGGTGGGGTGTTGCGGAAAGTTTGTAACTTTGTGTTTCAGGGTAAGGAGTAGGGCGGCCGGCGCCTGACCTCTACCCGGTTACACGCTCAATTTGCTCACGATGCCAACCAAATCAAACAACTTTACCACTACCGAGGAGGACCGCATGGTCGAACGCGCTTTCCGCGAAGTGCTTGACGGTTACCTCGCGTCGAATCACCGCAAAAAGGTCGAGATTATCGAACGTGCTTTCGCTTTCGCCAAGGAGGCCCACAAGGGCATCAGGCGCCGCTCAGGCGAACCGTATATTCTCCACCCGATTGCTGTGGCCAAAATAGCCAGTCAGGAGATAGGCCTGGGGTCTACGTCGATTTGCGCGGCTATGCTGCACGATGTGGTGGAGGACACCGAGTACACCGTGGAGGATATCGAGCAGAATTTCGGCAAGAAGATCGCGCAGCTCGTGTCGGGCCTCACCAAGATTTCGGGCGGTATTTTCGGCGACAAGGCTTCGGCCCAGGCCGAGAATTTCCGTAAGTTGCTGCTGACGATGTCGGAGGATATACGCGTGATTCTCATCAAGATGGCCGACCGTCTGCACAATATGCGCACCCTGGGTTCCATGGCCCCTAACAAACAGTACAAAATCGCCGGCGAAACGCTCTACATCTACGCTCCGCTGGCCCACCGTCTGGGGCTGTTCGCCATCAAGACAGAGCTTGAGAACCTTGCCTTCAAGTATGAGCACCCCGATGCGTTCCGCCGCATCAACGAGAAGATTGCCGCCAGCGAGAAGCAGCGCGACGATATTTTCGAGCATTTCGCCGAGCCGATTCGCGCCAAGCTCACCGAGATGGGCCTGAAATTCTCGGCCAAGGCGCGGGTGAAGTCGGCTTACTCCATCTGGAACAAGATGGAGAAGAAGAAAATCCCCTTCGAGGAGGTCTACGACCTCTATGCCGCCCGTATCATTTTCGAGTGCGACGACCCGGCCAAGGAGAAGGGCATCTGCTGGCAGATCTATTCGGCTATCACAGACATCTACCGTCTGCACCCCGACCGTACCCGCGACTGGATTTCCAACCCCAAGGTCAACGGTTATCAGGCACTGCATATCACCGTGATGGGGCCCGACGGCAACTGGGTGGAGGTGCAGATACGATCGCGTCGCATGGACGAAATCGCCGAGAAGGGTTTCGCCGCCCACTGGAAGTATAAGGTAGGCGAGGGCGACGAGGAATCGGAACTTAACGTGTGGCTGTCAACCATCAAGGATATCCTCAACGATCCCGAGCCGAATGCGCTCGACTTCCTCGATACGTTGAAACTCAATCTTTTCGCCTCGGAAATCGTGGTGTTCACCCCTAAGGGCGAGCTGATGACGCTGCCGGCCGAGGCCACCGTGCTCGACCTGGCGTTCAACCTCCACTCGGAGCTCGGCTGCCACTGCATCGCCGGCAAGGTGAACCATAAGCTGGTGCCTCTCAGCGAGAAACTCCATTCGGGCGACCAGGTGGAGGTAATCACCTCGCAGTCGCAGGTGCCCAAACCCGAGTGGATTGACTTCCTGGCGACCGCCAACGGCAAGACACGCCTGCGCCAAGCCCTCCGACGCATCCAGTTGCCGAAAATCAACGAGGGACGCGAAATTTTCGAGCGATTCCTACGCGAAAACAACCTCCGCGACGACAATATCGCCATCACGAAGATGATGGGCCTGTATAAGGCCGCCTCGCACGATGAGTTTTATTATATGCTTGGTAATCAGGAGATAATGCTCAACGAGTATGTGGTAAAAACCCTGCGCAAGGAGAGCGGCAAGACCAAGCGCCTGCTGCTGAAGCTCATCGGCCGCGGCCAAAAAAAGGAGGATGACGGTGCAGAAAAAGGAGCCGCAGCCTCGGAAAAGCCCAAAATCAACACCAAAAAGACCTACGTGCTGCGCTACAACGATGCCGGCGAGACCAATTTCCGCTTCGCCGGATGCTGTTACCCCATACCGGGCGACGATGTGCTGGGATTTATCGCCGACGACGGAGAGGTGGAGGTGCATACCCTCGACTGCCCGAGAGCGTCGGTGCTGAAAGCCTCCTACGGCCCGCGCATCCTGTCGACGAGCTGGGAAGTAACCGGTGGTAAGTTCCTGACACACATACGTATCGAGGGCATCGACCGCCACGGCATCCTGCAGGACCTCACCTCGCTTATCTCCACGCACCTGTCGCTCGACATCCGCGCCCTCGACATCAAGGCCGAGAAGGAGGTGTTCCACGCCGAAATCTCGCTGATGGTCACCGACGTCGATTCGGTTGAGGACCTCTGCTCGAAAATCCGCAAAATCCCCGGCATCGAAAAAGCCATGCGCGTCTGATTCCTAACTCTCAACTCTCCTTAACCCCATGTCAATAAAAGTCGAGAAGAAAAAATTACTGCTGACCGGCATCTTCGCCGTGGCGATAGTGGCCGTGATGCTGCTGATGCCGCGACCCAACCGCCATAAATACACCTACGAGGAGAACCGCCCCTGGGGCTACTCACTGCTCACAGCCCCCTTCGATATCACCGTCTACCGCGACTCGGCCACCGTGCGCGCCATGACCGATTCAATCGACCGCACCCTCGTGCCGATATTCCGGCGCGACGAGGAGATACCGGCCCGCGTAGTGGCATCGGTGTCGGCCTCACACCAGTTGACCTCACCCACGCGCGGACGCCTGTGCCAGCTCATCCAGGAGCTCTACGACCGCGGCATCGTAGGCCAGACCGCCGCATCGGCCATCGCCTCGGGCAAGCTCACCGACGTGAAATTCAACGAGAACAACGTCAATGTTACATACTCCACGGCCTCATTCATCTCGCAGCGCGACGCATACGCCATGATTGATTCGGTGTTCCGCAACAATCCCGAGCGCTCCGTGATACAGAAACTCGACCTGGCGCGACTGCTCATGCCCAACATCGTGGAGGACCGCGAGGCCACGGCCAACTACCGCGAGAGCCTCATCCAGCCCGTCATCGCCGGCATCGGCGTGATTCAGCAGGGCGAGCGAATCATCGACCGCGGCGACATCGTCACACCGCAGCTCTATCAGGTGCTGAAATCCTACGAAGCCACTCTCGAGAAGATGTCGGAAGGGAGCCGCACCAGCCAGCTGCTGATACTGCTGGGACGCCTGCTCTTCACGGCGCTGATTTTCGGCTGCATACCCGTATATTTCCTCATCAACCGCCGCGAGTGGTTCATCCCGCGGCGCATGGCGGCGATACTGCTTCTGATGGTAGGCTTCTACGTTTTCGCCATGGCTACGGCTCACACCTTCATGTCGGGCATCTACCTGGTGCCGCTGGCCATGCTGCCGGTTATCGTGATGGTGTTCTTCGACTCGCGTACAGCCTTCTTTATCAATATACTGGAGGTGATACTCTGTTCGGTGTGGGCGTCGTTCCAGTTTGAATTCATAGTCGTGGAATCGATAGCCGGCACAGCCGCCATCTTCTCGCTCAACGAGCTGTCGAAGCGCTCGCAGCTGCTGCGCTCGGCGTTCATCGCCTTCCTGGCCTACACCGTTTCGTACCTCGGTGTCGAACTGATGTCGACCGGCACGCTCACTTCCGCCACACCGCGCATCCTGGGTTACTTCGCCCTGAGCTCCGTAATGATTTCCTTCGCCTACATTCTTATATTTGTGTTTGAGAAGATATTCGGCATGGTGTCGGTGGTAACCCTCGTGGAGCTCTCTGACATCAACACACCGCTGCTGCGACGCCTCTCCACTGAATGTCCCGGCACATTCCAGCATTCGATGGCGGTGAGCAACCTCGCCTCTGAGGCCGCTCACAACATCGGCGCCAACGTGCAGCTCGTGCGTGCCGGCGCCCTCTACCACGACATCGGCAAGATAGGCAACCCACAGTTCTTCACCGAGAATCAGTACGGCCCCAACCCCCACGACAACCTGTTGCCGCATCAGAGCGCCCGCATCATCATAAACCACATCAACGACGGCATGAAGATGGCCACCGAGGCAAAGCTCCCCAAAGCCATCTGCGACCTCATCACGCAGCATCACGGCCACGGTCTTGCCAAATATTTCTACACCATGGAGCAGCGGCAACACCCCGACAAGGAGATTGACCCGGCTCCGTTTACCTATCCCGGGCCCAACCCCCAGACCCGCGAGGCGTCGATTCTGATGATGGCCGATGCCGTGGAGGCCGCATCGCGCTCGATGACCGACCATTCCGACAAGGCCATCAAGGCCCTTGTCGACCGCATGATCGACTCTCAGGTAGAGGAGGGACTGCACAACGATTCACCCCTGTCGTTCAGGGATATATCCGAAATCAAACGCACCTTCATCAAGCGTCTGCGCTCAATGTACCACGCCCGCATACAGTACCCCGAAGAGATCAGGCGCAAGCGTGCCGACAAACACGACGAACCCGACCAAGCCCCCGCTGCCGATGCTAAATCCTGAATTCATAAAAATGCTCGACGGGCTGGGCCCCGACTACGCCCGGCTGTCTGCCGAGCTGGAAAAGGGGGTACCTGAGGTATCGGTGCGTCTGAATCAGCGCAAGCCCGGGGCCACTCCCTGCGGCCTGACCGGCCCCTTCGACCGTGTGCCCTGGTGCTACGGCGGCCTCTACCTGCCCGAGCGTCCGGTGTTTACCCTCGACCCCGAGCTGCATCAGGGACGCTACTACGTTCAGGATGCCTCGTCGATGTGTATGTGGCTGGTGGTCAATGAACTGAATGAAAAGTTGGGTGGCGGAGAGCTGCGTCTGCTCGATGCCTGCGCCGCTCCCGGCGGCAAAACCCTCTGCGCCGCCGACGCTCTGGATTACGGCTCGCTCGTTGTGGCCAATGAATACGATTTCCGACGTGCCGAAGTGCTCCGCGAGAACGTAATAAAGTGGGGCGCATCCCCCATGAGCATGGTGACCCGCGGCGACACGGCGCGTTTCAGTCGGGTAGGGGAGCTCTTCGACATCGTGCTGGTCGACGCCCCCTGTTCGGGCGAAGGGATGATGCGCAAGGATGCCGTGGCGCGCGAGCAGTGGACCCCCTCTCTCGTGCGCGAATGCGTGGAGCGGCAGCGCGAAATACTGCTGAATGTCTGGAGCGCCCTGCGCCCCGGCGGCTATCTGGTTTACTCCACCTGTACCTTCAATATGCTTGAAAATGAGCGCAATGTGGAGTGGTTTATCGGCGAGACAGGCGCCGAAAGCGTCCCCTCGGTAGTGGCAGGGATGCCCGGAGTGCTGCCGTCGTTGCTCTCCGGTGTGGAAGCCGCGCGATTCGTGCCCGGACACGTGCGCGGCGAGGGCCTCTTCGTGTCTGTGCTCCATAAGCCGGGTGATTTGGCCGGCAAACCGCTGAAAATCAAGATGACGAAAAAGGGCGCCGGCCGCAGGGCCCAGCGCATCGCGTCGGCCGTCACCCCCGCACAGCTTAAGGAGGTTACATCATGGCTGAATACGCATGATGTTGTGATAGAGACAGTTACTAACAATAAAGGAGAAACATCTATCGTGGCTCTTCCCGCCGGGCACGCGCAGTTTATTGCATCGCAGCGCGACAACCTCGACATCATATTGCAGGGCACACCGCTTGCCGAAGTCAAGGGGAAAAATCTCATCCCGTCGCATCCCCTGGCGATGAGCGGGTTGCTCACCGCGGACGCCTTTCCGGCAGCCGAGGTCGACTGCGAGACAGCCCTGCACTATCTGCGCGGCGAGAGCGTGACACTTGCCGAAACCACACCGCGCGGCTTCGTGCTGCTCACATACTGCGGGCAACCCCTCGGTTTCGTGAAGAATCTCGGCAACCGCGCCAACAATCTTTACCCCTCGTCATGGCGTATCCTCAGACAGCTATGACGCCTGTATGTGTGAATTTCTTTGGTGGATTCACGCTTTTTGTATTATATTTGCAACAAAATACTATTGGATATGACATTCGCTGAAAATTGCAACAAAATATTCGACCGGGCTACCGCCGATTATCACGTTACCGACAATATCGACGCGCCCGCCCCGGCCCCTTACGGTGCCGACGGCCTCGACGCTCTCCTCTATGCCAAAAACTGGATTGATGTGACACAGTGGCACATGGAGGACCTCATCCGCGACCCGGAAATCGACCCGGCCGCCGGCATGGTGCTCAAACACCGCATCGACGCGTCGAACCAGGACCGCACTGACCGCGTGGAGGATATCGACACATTTTTCCGCGATAAATATTCCGGCGTGAATGTCTGTCCCGATGCCACCATCAACACCGAAAGCCCCGCATGGGCCATCGACCGCCTGTCGATTCTCGCCGTGAAACTCTATCACATGCGTGCCGAGCTCGACCGTCCCGACGCCTCTGACGCCCACAAGGCACGCTGCGCCGCCAAACTCGCCGTGCTCGAGGAGCAGCGCCGCGACCTCACCGCCGCCATCGACGCCCTGCTCGACGATATCGCCGCCGGGCGCAAATATATGAAGGTGTACCGTCAGATGAAGATGTACAACGACGCCGACACCAACCCCGTGCTCTACGCTAAGAAATCCTGATGGCAGCAGACTCGCTCTCACAACAGATGATTAACAATCCCCGTGGGCTGCACAACGTGCTTGTGGCGCGTTTTTCGGCCCTCGGAGATGTGGCTATGACCATCCCGGTGCTTTACAGCGTGTGTGCGTGCTACCCCGACGTGCGGTTCACGCTGCTCACCCGCAGCGGTATGGTAGGGATGTTCATCAACCGTCCGCCGAACCTCGACGTCGAAGGGGTCGACCTGGAGCAGTACAATGGAGTGCGCGGCCTGTGGCGCCTATTCGGCGAGATGCGGCGCAAATACCGCATCGACGCCTTCGCCGACCTTCATGGGGTGCTCCGCACCGGCTTGCTGCGCGGCTTCGCGCGCCTGAACGGCATCCCCGTGGCTGTCATCAACAAGGGCCGGAAGGGGAAACGCGCCCTGACCCGCAGCGGTAGCAAAGTGCTGCTGCCGCTGGTGTCGTCGCGCGCACGCTACCGCCAGGTGTTCCACGCCCTGGGGCTGCCGGTCGAAAGCTCGTTCGAAGGGCTCTACGGCCCTGCGGGCGCCAAGGGTAATCCCGCTGATTTTGATACAATCACCGCGCCCAAAGCCCCCGGGGAGCGCTGGATTGGCATCGCGCCATTCGCCAAGCATCCCGGCAAAATCTACCCGCCGGAACTTATGGAGGAAGTGGTGTCGGCGCTTACGGCCGACACCCGCAACCGCATCTTCCTCTTCGGCGGAGGGGAGGAGGAGAAGCGCACCCTCGGCGCCTGGGCCGACAAATATCCCAACGTGTGCTCGCTGGCCGGTGTCAAAAGCGGTTTCAAGGCCGAACTGGCACTGATGAGCTGGCTCGATGTCATGGTGTCGATGGACTCAGCCAATATGCACCTGGCGTCGCTCGTGGCCACCCCGGTGGTGAGCATCTGGGGCGCCACGCACCCCTATTGCGGCTTCAAGGGGTGGCGACAGGCCGAAGCCGACATCGTGCAGCTCCCCATGACCTGCCGCCCCTGCTCGGTGTTCGGCAACAAGCCCTGTTTCCGTGGCGACTATTACTGCCTGCGCGGCATACCTCCCCAGCTTATCCTCGACCGCGTCGCCCATCATCTCCCCGAATAACTTTCAAATGTTAACATTTTCAAAAACACTTGTTTTTTTGTAAAATGTTACTAAATTTGCCTTTTGGAAATCCGAGAAACGCGCGCGTGGGCCTCACAGCGCCCCGCACACACCTCTCTCTGCTTTTCGCTATACCTTAAATCGGAGGATTTGCTTATAAATCGTAACTTGACCCACGGTTTAAAGTTTTCCTTCAAATAAAAAACACTTTTCTTTTTATCGCTTACGTTTTAATATGGCTGAAATCCACGGAGCAGTTACGATCGAAAGCGAACGCTGCAAAGGGTGCAACCTCTGTGTGGTTGCCTGCCCCTGCGATGTTCTTGCTCTTCAACCCAAGGAGGTGAACGATCGAGGTTATCATTACGCCTATCCCGCCAACGAGAAGGCTTGTATCGGATGCGCGGCCTGCGCGCTTGTTTGCCCCGATGCCTGTATTGAGGTTTTTCGTGTGGTAGCAAAATAATTCACCCTTCAAACATTTACACAAGATGAAAGCAGAAGTAAAACTTATGAAGGGCAACGAGGCCATAGCCCGTGCCGCCATACGCTACGGAGCCGACGGTTATTTCGGCTATCCCATTACCCCGCAGTCGGAGGTGCTCGAAACTCTTGAAGCAGAAATGCCCTGGGAGACTACCGGAATGGTGGTACTCCAGGCCGAGAGTGAAGTTGCATCTATAAATATGGTATACGGCGGCGCCGCTGCCGGCAAAGCCGTGATGACATCGTCGTCGTCGCCCGGTGTGAGCCTCATGCAGGAGGGTATCTCCTACCTTGCCGCATCAGAGCTCCCGGCGCTGATTGTCAATGTGATGCGCGGCGGCCCCGGCCTTGGCACCATCCAGCCTTCGCAGGCCGACTATTTCCAGGCTACAAAGGGCGGCGGTCACGGCGACTACCACATCATAGTGCTTGCCCCGTCGACGGTGCAGGAGATGGCCGACTTCGTGGCCCTCGGTTTCGACCTGGCCTTCAAGTACCGCACCCCGGCGATGATTATGGCCGACGGTGTCGTAGGCCAGATGATGGAGAAGGTGGTGCTCCCCGAGCAGCGCCCGCGCCGCACCAACGAGCAGATTGCCCGCGAATGCCCCTGGGCCCTCACCGGCAAACCCGACAGCCGCAAACCCAACATCATCACCTCGCTTGAGCTCGACTCCGCCATCATGGAGAAGAACAATGAGCGTTTCCAGGAGACATACCGCCGCATCCAGGAGAACGAGGTGCGCTACGAGGAGCGATTCACCGACGACGCCGAATACCTCATCGTGGCCTTCGGTTCGGTAGCCCGTATCTGCCTGAAAGCCATCGAGGACGCCCGCAAGAAGGGTATCAAGGTAGGCCTCATCCGCCCTATCACCTTGTGGCCCTTCCCCTACAAGGAGATAGCCCGCGTGGCCGAGCATACCAAAGGCATTCTCTGTGTAGAGCTGAACGCCGGTCAGATGGTCGAGGACGTGCGCCTCGCCGTCGGCGACAAAGTGCCCGTGCGCCACTTCGGCCGTATGGGTGGCATAGTGCCCGCCCCGCAGGAAGTGCTCGACGCCCTGGAGCATGACTTCCACATTAACAGCCTCTAACCTTTAAGCAGAGAAAAACGCCATGACACGCGAAGAAATAATACAGAACGGAACAAAAGTTTATTCACGCCCCAGGCTGCTGAATAAGAACAATATGCACTACTGCCCCGGCTGCTCGCACGGTGTGGTTCACAAGCTTGTGGCTGAAATCATCGACGAAATGGGGCTCGAGCACGACGCCATCGGCATAGCTCCGGTAGGATGCGCCGTGTTCGCCTACAACTATATCGACATCGACTGGGCCGAAGCCGCCCACGGCCGCGCACCCGCCCTGGCTACCGCCATCTCGCGCCTGCGCCCCGACAAAGTGGTGTTCACCTATCAGGGTGACGGCGACCTCGCCGCCATCGGTTCGGCCGAAACCATCCATGCCTGCACCCGTGGCGAGAATATCGTCATCATCATGATTAACAACGGTATCTACGGCATGACCGGCGGCCAGATGTCGCCCTGTACCCTCGAGGGAGCCAAGACGGCCACCACCCCCTACGGACGCCGCCATGACCTCAACGGCTTCCCCCTGAAGGTCGCCGACGTGGTGAGCCTGCTCGACGGCACATGCTACGTGACACGCCAGGCCGTGCATACCCCCGGCGCCGTGCGCAAGGCCAAAGCTGCCCTGAAGAAAGCCTTCAAGAACGCTCAGGAGAAGAAAGGCACCTCATTCGTGGAAATCGTGTCGACCTGCAACTCAGGCTGGAAGATGTCGCCCGAAAAGTCCAACAAATGGATGGAGGAGAATATGTTCGCCCACTATCCCCTCGGTGACCTCAAGGATACCACCAAGTAACTCATCCTCAACCCACTACTGAAATGAAAGACGAAATTATCATAGCCGGTTTCGGCGGCCAGGGTGTGCTGTCGATGGGCAAGATTCTGGCGTACGCAGCCCTCGAGAATGACCAGGAAGTCACCTGGATGCCATCCTACGGTCCCGAGCAGCGCGGCGGTACAGCCAACGTTACAGTGATTCTCTCCGATGAGCCCATCTCGTCGCCCGTGCTATCGGAGTACGACACCGCCGTAATCCTCAACCAGCAGAGCCTCGACAAATTCGAGAGCCGCGTAAAGCCCGGCGGCGTGCTCATCTACGACCCCTACGACATCCATCATGCGCCTACGCGCACCGACATCGACGTCGTGGCCGTACCCGCCATGGAGGCCACCATCGCCATGGGTCAGGCCAAGGCCTACAACATGATACTGCTCGGCGCGCTGCTGGCAAAGCGACCCGATGTGCCCGTCGAGGCTGTAGTCCGCGGCCTTAAGAAAGCCCTCCCCGAGCGTCATCACCACCTCATCCCCGTCAACGAGCAGGCCATCCGCAAAGGCATGGAACTCGTCGGATAAGCCGAACTTTTCATAGAACTTCATAACACAGAAAGCGACAGGTAAGACCACTCTACCTGCCGCTTTCGCTTGTTCTGTGGATTCAAAACAAAAAATATGCTCAACAACATATCGGTGTATTTCGCTGAGCTACAAAGTAGTAGTTATAAGATGTAATACTTTTATCACTTGAAGGGTTAATTCTCATATTTTTTTAATATATTTGACGTCTAAATCCCGCTTGTACCATCCTGCTTGGGTCGCATCCCGGGATTGATCGGGATAATGACACGCGCTGCCGGCCACGGTCTGCGGCACATGTTAACTTTGAAACTAATTTAACTAAAAACTGATATGAGATTCAAAGTGATTCTACCGCTGATGATGTCAGCTGTCGCCACTGTCGGCGCATCGGCTCAGACGGCTGTAGTTACGGGATCTGTTGTCGATGCCGATACAGGCGCTCCGGTGCCCGGCGCAACGGTGACTATCCCCGGCCAGAACATCACAGTAGTGACCGGCCCTGCCGGTGATTTCCGCATCTCCAATGCACTTCCCGGAGAGGTGGTCGTGAAAATTTCAGCCAACGGTTACGACGGCGACGCCGCTCAGGTGCGTCTGGCCAACGGACAGACCACTCCCCTGGAATTTATCCTCGCAACCGGCGAAACTGCCAACCCCAACATCGAGGAAACTGCCCTCGACAACATTTTCGATGAATCGCTTCTCGACGATGAGGAGGGGAACGCCCAGACCGTGACCGCCCTCTCGGGTGCCTCAGACAATATCTATTACCGATTCGTACGCTACGGACTGTCGCCCCTGTTCAGCAACTACCGCGGTTACCGCCAGGAGCAGTCGCAGACTTACATCAACGGCCTGCCGATGAACGATATCGTGCGCGGCGGATTCTCATTCTCGCAACTCGGCGGCATGACCTCGCGCGCATTCCGCAATTCCACCGCAACCGTTGGCCTCGGCGCTGCCGGCTACGGCTTCTCGGCCATCGGCGGCTCGCAGAATTTCAACACCATCACCGAGGCTTACTCACCCGGCTTTAACGGAACGCTGCGTTACACCAACGCCAACTACTACGCCATGGCAATGGCAACCTATTCGACCGGTATCAACCCGCAGGGCTGGGGCGTCACCGTTTCGGCCATAGGACGCTATGCCGACGAAGGCATAATCGACGGTACATTCTACAACGCCGGCGGTTACTTCCTCTCGCTCGAGAAGGTTATCAACAAGAACCATTCGCTGACCCTCACCACCTGGGGCGCCCCCATGGAGTATGCCAACGCCCGCGCAACCGTGCAGGAGGCTTACGACCTGGCCGGTTCGAACCTCTACAACCCCGCATGGGGCTGGCAGTCGGGCAAGAAACGCTCCGACAATATCCGCCGCAAGTTCGACCCCACAGTGATGCTCAACTGGATTTTCAAGGATGAGAAGACCACCCTCAACACCGGCGTGGCTTTCCGCTGGGTCAACTTCGCCCGCACCCGTCTCAACTACTTCAAGGGCAACGACCCCAAGCCCGACTATTACCGCAACCTCCCATCGTACTGGGAATACAACCAGGAGGTGCCGGGCATGGCCGAGTATTACACCGATATGTGGCTCAACAACACCGGCGGCATACGTCAGATGGACTGGGACCGCTTCTACCAGATTAATTACCTCAACAACCAGAGCAACATCGGCAAGCCCGACGACGAGCGTGTCGGCTCAACCTATATGCAGCAGTGGGAGCACTCCGACCAGTTCAACTTCATCGCTGCCACCAATCTCAACCGGCGCCTCAACGACAAGCTCACCCTGCAGGCCGGCCTCAACTTCAACTATACCCGCACCGCCGACTACATGACCGTCAAGGACCTCCTCGGCGGCGAATACTGGCTCGACGTCGACCCCTTCTCGGAGCGAGACATCACCAACCCGCTGGCGTCGGCCGCCATCATGCAGAATGATCTCGACAACCCCAACCGCCACGTCACTCAGGGCGAACGCTTCGGCTACGATTACAACATCCACGCCATGCACGCCCAGGCCTACATCCAGAACCAGTTCAACTCGGCTCACTGGGATGTCAACTGGGGTATGGAAATCAGCTGGGAGCAGTTCTGGCGTTTCGGCCACATGCGCAACGGCCGCGCGCCGCTCAACTCGCTCGGCTCCTCGAAGCGCATCAACTTCGACAACGGTGCCGTCAAAGCCGGCGCCACCTACAAGCTCGATGGCCGCAACTACTTCACTGTCAACGCTTACTATGGCACACAGGCTCCTCTGATCAATGATGTATACATCTCGCCCCGTATCAAGGACACCACAGTCGATGACCTCAAATCACAGCGCATCGTTTCGGTCGACGGCAGCTACAGCTGGAACTACAGCCGCTTCCGCGGTACAATCGGCGCATTCTTCACCGACATGACCGGCGGTATCGAACGCCGCGGTTTCTACGACGAAACCCTCAACACCTTCGTCAACTTCGCCCTCAGCGACGTTCACCGCCAGTACAAGGGCATCGAGCTGGGTATGTCGTACAAGATTATCCCATCGCTCACCGCTACTTTCGCAGGCACATACTCGCGCTACCAGTACAAGAACAACCCCATGGGTACCCGCTCCGCTGAAAACGAACTCAGCGAACCCCAGTCCAAGAAGGTTTACCTCAAGAACTACTTCTGCTCGTCGACCCCGCAGGCTGCCTTCAACATCGGCCTCGACTACGCCGCTCCCAAGAACTGGTTCTTCAACGTCAACGCTACCTGGATGGGCGACTACTACGTGCAGCTCGCTTACCCCTTCCACGAAGAGATGCCCGGCATCTGGGAGGTGGCTTCGACCTACGAGGAAGTCGAGAAGATTGTCGAGGATTACGCCCGTCAGGAGAAACTCCCCTGCAACTGGGTGCTCAACGCTTCAATCGGCAAGACCCTCTATCTGACACGCAAGCTCAGCATGAATTTCAACCTCATGCTGTCAAATATTCTTAATAACAAGAACCTCGTAACGAACGCTTTCCAGCAGCCGCGTGTTGATACTAAGAACTACAATGTCAACGCTTATCCCACCAAATACCAGTATGCCCAGGGCATCAAGGTTATGTTCAACGTGGGTATTCGCTTCTAATAATTCCCAATGTATAAGACAATGAAAAAGACATTATTATATATAGCGGTGGCGCTGACATCGGCCGTCGGATTCTCTTCGTGCGACGATGATTTCGAGCGTCCGCCAATCACTATCCCCGGCCAAGGTGACCAGATCGAGGCCAACGTCACCCTGCTTGAACTCAAACAGCAGTTCTACAACTCGTCGACATCGAACTACGCTTCGGAAATCGGCACCAATGCCGACGGCGAGCACTACATAGTGCGCGGCCGCATCATCTCCGATGACCAGACCGGCAACATTTTCAAGACCCTGATGATCCAGGACGAGAGCGCCGGTATGGCTTTCTCGATCAACATCAGCAGCCTCTACGAGAACTACAAGTACGGCGCTGAAATAGCCGTCGACGTAACCGGCCTCTATATCGGCGCTTACGGCAACAATATGCAGATCGGCGCGGCCCCCACGACCAACGACTACCCCTCGCGTATCGAGGAGGATGTATGGAAGGAGCACTGCACCGTGCAGTCGGTTCCCCAGCCCGACAAGGTAGTCGTACACTCCGTTACGATGGAGGAACTCAATGACATCAAGACCGACCCCTCGCAGATGCTCGCATGGCAGAACCGACTGGTGAAACTCGACAACATGAAGTTCGAGCGCCCCGGCCAGCCTTTCGGCGAATCGTCGTCGACGGTCAGCCGTAACCTCATCGGTCCCGACGGCTCGCGCATCATCATGCGCAACAGCGGTTACTCCACATGGTGGGCGCAGCTGCAGCCCGCCGGCGAAGGCTCCGTTACCGCCATCCTCAGCTATTTCAGCCGCGACTGGCAGCTGATGCTCAACTCGCCCGACGACCTCAGTGGTTTCACCGAAGCCGAGCCCGAGAAACCCGTCGAGGCCGGTACAGGCACCAAGGATGACCCCTATACCGTCGCTCAGCTCGTGCAGGAGGGCGCTCCCTCGGCCGCACAGCCCGACAAGTGGGTCAAGGGCTACATCGTGGGCTTCATCCCCGATATGTCGCTTTCAGAGGCCGTATTCTCGGCTGACGGCGCCGTGGCCACCAACATCGTCATCGGCGCAACGGCCGAAACCAACTCGTCGACCGCCGTGCTGCCCGTACAGCTTCCCGCCGGCGTTATCCGCAGCGGTGTCAACCTCAAGGACAACCCTGCCAACCTCGGGAAGGAGATTCTGCTCAAGGGCTCGGTTGAACGCTACTTCGGCACCTGCGGCGTGAAATCGGTAACCGCGGCCGTTATCGACGGCAAGGAGATCGGTCAGGGCGGCGACACCCCCTCGACACCTGCCGGGCAGTCAATCTTCTCCGAGAGTTTCGCCACCGGCCAGGGCACCTTCACCATCAACGACAAGCTGCTCCCCTCCGGCCTATCCTACATCTGGAGCTACGCCTCAAACTACAAGTGCATGAAGGCTTCGGCTTTCGCCAACAGCACAAACCACGACGCTGACTCATACCTCGTTTCCCCCGAAATCGACCTCACCGGCTACACCGACGTGCAGGCATCGTTCGAGCAGGCAGTGAACTTCTTCACTGACATTGCCACAGCCAGGAAGGAAGCCGCATTCGCAGTGAGCACCGATGGCGGCACTACATGGACCGCCCTCGATATCCCCTCGTACCCCTCGGAACTGAGCTGGACTTTCGCCCCCACCGGCGCCATCAGTCTCAAGTCCTATGCGGGCAAGA
Source organism: uncultured Muribaculaceae bacterium (assembly GCA_945931475.1). Classification (GTDB taxonomy): domain Bacteria; phylum Bacteroidota; class Bacteroidia; order Bacteroidales; family Muribaculaceae; genus UBA7173. The sequence continues at coordinate 34,051 of CAMEPD010000016.1, forward strand.
AAATCAAGGTCGCTTTCCACTACACCGGCACCGCAGCCAAATGCGGCACCTGGGAGGTGAAGAACCTCGTCATTACAGGCACCAAATAATCGCGGTCGTTCATGCTGATTATCCAATTCTCAAATTGAATTACCGATTTTAAGATAGCTAACGATATGAAAATCAGAAATATATTATACGGGTTCGTAGCTGTGTCGGCGGCGCTGGGTTTCTCGGCCTGCCAGGACGACATCGACGCTCCCCGCTCGGCTTACGAGGTGCCGCAGGCCACCATCAAAGCCAATGCCACCATCATGGAGGTGAAGGAAGCCTTCTGGAAGGACGAAACGCCCTACTGCGTCGAAATCCCCGCACGTTCCGACGGCGAACACTACATCATCGCCGGCCGCGTCATCTCGTCGGACTACGACGGTAACGTGTTCAAATGCATCTACCTGCGCGACGAAACCGGCGTGATGCCCATCTCAATCAACGCCTACAACCTGTGGCTCACCTGCCGTATCGGTCAGGAGGTGGTTGTCGACCTTACCGGCATGTACATCGGCCGCTACGCCGGCCTTATGCAGCTCGGTTACCCCAAATGGAAGGCGTCGGCCAACACATACGAGCCGACATTCATGGCTCAGAGCTTCTTCGAGAACCATATTCAGCTCAACGGGCTGCCCGAGCCCTCGAAAGTTGAGCCGGTGCTCATCGAATCGCTCGGCGACCTCAACGCCAACAGTGGCCTGAACAACGGCGAGTTCCTCCGCAAATGGCAGGGGCAGCTCGTGCGCCTCAACAACGTTCACTTCAAGAATGCCGACGGCAAGACCACCCTCTGCGCCGAATACCATTCGTCGGGCGAAAGCCAGCCCCTGGTTGACGCCGAAGGCAACGAAATCAACGTGCGTACGTCGGGCTACTCATCGTTCTACAACACTGTCCTTCCTCAGGGCAGCGGCGACGTTGTGGCTCTCCTCGGCTACTACTACTCGTCATCGAAAACCTCACCCTGGCAGCTCGTACTCATCAGCGAGGACGGCCTGATGAACTTCGGTTCGCCCACACTCCCCTCGGGCACATCCGAGAAGCCCTGGACAGTCGACGAAGCTATCGAGAAGCAGCGCAATGGCGAGACTCCCTCGGGTTGGGTTGAAGGTTTCATCGTCGGCACCGTGGCTCCCGAAGTGGAGACCATCACCTCGGCCGACCAGATTCAGTGGGGCGCCAACGCTACCCTGCAGAACACCGTGGTTATCGGTGCTACACCCGAAACCAAGGACCTCAACGCCTGCCTGGTGATGAGCCTCCCGCAGAGCTCGAAGATGCGTCAGTATGTTGCCCTGGCCACTCATCCCGAGAACCTCGGCAAGAAACTCGCCGTGCTCGGTACCCTCGACAAGTATATGGGTGCCTACGGCCTCTCCGGAGTATCGGGCGAACCCGCTGACTTCCGTCTGGAGGGCGTAACCGTACCCGATACCCCCGAGCAGCCCGACGAACCCACCGGCATCCCCGACGGCAACGGCACACAGGCTTCGCCCTACAGCCCCGCCCAGATGCTGAGCATGGGCGCACCCGCGTCGGCCCAGGCCAACGTTTACGTCAAAGGCTATATCGTGGGCTTTATCCCCGACAAATCCATCTCGGAGGCTAAATTCGAGCTCCCCGCGACCTCCAAGACCAATATCGTAATCTCGTCGACCCCCGACGGCAATTCTTCTACCACCGTGGTGCCCGTGCAGCTCCCCAACGGAGCTATCCGCACCGCCCTGAATCTCCAGGACAACCCCGGCAACTTCGGCAAAATCGTTACCCTCTGCGGCTCGTATGAGAAATACTTCGGCGTTGCCGGTCTCAAGTCCGTAACATCCTATACATTCGAGGACGGTACGGGTCCCGACGTTCCCGATACCCCTGATATTCCCGCAGGCGCAACGCTCTTCTCCGAGACCTTCGCATCCGGCCAGGGCGCGTTCACCATCGACAATATCACTCTCGGCACCGGTATGTCATACGTCTGGAACTTCGACGACCGTTACTCCTGCATGAAGGCTTCGGCATTCGTCGGCGGTAGCAATCATGCCGCCGAGGCACGCCTGATTTCGCCTGAAATAAACCTCAGCGGCGTCAGCGGAGCAGTCCTCACATTCGACCAGGCCTGCAAGTTCTTCGGCAGCCTCGACAATTGCGTCAAGAGCGCGGCCTGCGAAATCTCGACCGACGGCGGCTCGACATGGACCGCGCTGACCGTTCCCGGCCAGACCCAGTACGATTCGTGGACCTTCGTTTCGTCGGGGAATGTCGACCTCTCGGCATACGTCGGCAAGACCGTCAAAATCGCCTTCCACTACCAGTCGACCAGCTCCACCGCCGGTACCTGGGAAGTGAAGAACGTCCTCGTTACCTCCAAGTAACCCCTGCGAGACGCCTTCTGCGCTATATCCATCCTTCACGACAATCATAAACAAGTCGCTGCATCGACTCTCGATTTCGATGCAGCGACTGATTTTTTGAATCCCCTGTAATCCCTCTGAATCTGTACTTATTCCACTCTTTCGAATGTTACTGTGGGTACCAGATTCTTTTGCAGCACTCCGTTGACATATATGTCCTTGTTATTGTAGTGCCCTTTGTACGGGCGTCGTTCTGTGTTTTCCGGTATTTTGAAAACTGCGCTTATATTTACATCTTTATAACCGGGTCGTGAAAGCGTTAATGTGTAATCATAGCTTTCTACTTCGGGTATAGGTCCGTAAATCAAGATTTTTTTATCCGGGTCAAAGACATAATTTTTATCCTTGAAATAGAATCCGGGCAATATCCAGCGCCTAAAATTGTAATAAGAACCATACAATGGACCGTAAAAGCCACAGCAGCATTGGAAATATCTGACGCTATATAGCCTACATACGGTTTCTCGTCTCCGTCAATTGTGGGCTCCGAGCATCCGCTCACAATTAATGCCATAATTGCGAACAATATCAATAAATAGACAGGCTTTTTCATTCGATAATGTAATTTATTTAGAGGTTATTGAAAAGATTGAGTATGAGTGTTTGCAGTATTCGAAATATTCATAATCAATGTAAATGTAAATTTATCAGAAATGATGCATAGGCATTTTTGCAGCTTGAATGCAGTGCTGAACGGATGATGTCTGCAAGAATGATACTTCTGTTTTCATTTTGCAAGTATATTTGCGCTTTTTTTAGGTAAATTCCAACAGGGTGGGTAACTGTTCACCGGACAAAATACATTGGTTACAAGCGAATTGTAGGGGGGAGTGTCAAAATTAATTTAGGGTGGTGAATTGTTGGGTCGCGGCACAATGCTTTTAGCTTAAGGATGTTTCAGGTATTTGTAGGGGTGACTGTGTCAAAATTGGCAATTGTAGGGACATGCCTTTGGCATGTTTGCTTA
>CAMEPD010000017.1 GCA_945931475.1 uncultured Muribaculaceae bacterium
TTGAGTTAATGCGATTTAACCAAAAAGCGGCCAAGGCGACGGTAATTTTAAAGTACTTAAGCAGTTTCATAATAAACAATGAGGTTGAAAACAATAGCTACGCCTCGCGAAAATTTGAGCGTCTTCAGAGTTATCACTCAGTCACATAGCCCGCTATGCTCCATCGTTCAAACTCTGAATCCATCTCAAATTTTCGGCCGGAACGTTAACATTTGTTTTTAAACACCCTCTAAATATCGCTAAAAAGCGCCTGCGTACGGGTGCACCGGATAAAAAAAAGGAGGTTGCGCGGGTGTGCGCAACCTCCTATACGGGTTAAATCTTAAGCTTGATTATTTAACGGTGCAGACTGCAACACGGTTCCAGTCGTTCTCCGAGAAGAGTTCGCCGATACCCTTACCCTGGGCGTCGATGCGGTTTTCAGCAACGCCGTAGCGGTTGATGAGTTCTTTCTTGACTGATTCGGCACGACGGGCAGCGAGCTTCTGGTTGAATTCGAGTGAACCGTCCTTCGAAGCGTAACCGTCGATGGTTACCTTAGCGTCGTTGTTCTTCATTGCGTCGGCTACCATAGCTACGTTAGGCTGCTGGTTGGGGAGGATGACATCAGAGCTGATGTTGAAGAAGACGTAACGGATGTTGTCGAGGTCTTTAACGACTTTCTCAACAGCGGGACGACGGTTGCAAGCGTCGAGCTGAGCCTGGAGGTCAGCAATCTGGGCGAGCAGAGCAGCGTTGTTGACACCGCAAGCGTCGAGGTCGGCACGGAGTGCGTTGATCTGGGCGTTGAGGGCATCGAGTTCGGCGGGGTCAATCACGTTCACGAGGGTGAAGTGGTGTGTGCCGTTGGAGTTGCCGAAGTGATAGGTGAGGCCTGCTTCGAGCTCAACTACAGCGTGGTTGCTGTCGTAGTTGGCAGCCCAGCCGAGCACGTTCTGCTCGATGCCGTGGTGGTTCATGTTCCAAAGAATCGAGGGCTTCAGCGAGAATGTCCAGGCTTTGGCTTCGCCGAGGTTGAAGTTGAGGTTAAGACCTACTTTGGTAGCCCATGAGTTACCGTCGTAGCTAACCGACGAGGGATAGTAAGCGTGGAGCCATCCTGTACCGGCAACAGCTTCGATTTCGAACAGGCGGGGTGCGCCCTTATAGCCGGCGAATGCATTCATGAAGTTGAATGTGCCGAATACACCTACATACTGGTGATCGAAAGCATTGGCTGACTTGAAGCCGGTCCATGAGGATGTGTTGATGGACCATTCGCCTTCAACACCCAGACCGAAGATCGGGGTGATCTGTTTGCGGAGTTCAGCACCTACAACACCGCGAGCGGCCTTGAAGAAGCCAAAGTTCTCCATAGGAGATACCATACCACCTTTGAGGGTGAATGACATATTGTCGAAGAATTTTGAAGGAGCCAGAGCCTGTGAGGTCTGGGCCTGCGATGCAACAGCACCCATTGCGAGGGCTGCGAGAAGGATAAATTTCTTCATAGAATAAAGTTGATAGTTGTTTATAATCCTTTGCTTGTTAGAATTGGCAAATTTGGAAATTGACTGCAGATATGCTCAAAAGGGATACTCTGCTTGACAATTTGTGGCAAAGTTAACACTTTTTTAACGCTCTGCCAAATTTTTTTTTAACAAAAGTAGCACTTTGGGGGATTTACTGCCGTTTTGAGAGAGCGATTTGGAAATTCGGGCGAAGAATACCGGCGTATTTCCGAGTCTCTGATCGCTTTCGTGGGGCTTCGGCACCAACAGGAGGCTGCATTTTGTCTTTTTATATTTTATTAACGATGCCGGAGAAAGTTGGTTCAAGAAAAATTCACGTTTAACATTTGATTTTTTTCAACACCCTCTCAGGGCTGCGGGGCGCGTTCGGGAGCTGCCTCCACGTGGTAAAGGGTGGCGACCTGATGGTTGTCGCACGATTTTACGGGCCATTCCATGACCGGCGCGAGGACTACGTCCTGCGGCAGGATACGTTCCAGCGAGTCGACGTCGCTCTCGCCGGCAATCACCCAGTCGTTGGCTTTCAGAGGCGCCGGGGCGTGGGTGATGGCCTTTATGCGGTCGCGGGTATAGAATCCGGCGGTGTAGTAACGCAGCATCGGGGTGGTCATGAACCCGTAGAGCGGTTCGTCGGCCGGTACCACAGTGGCGACGGCTGCTGCCATCGGCCGGTCGCTCTTGGGGTTGAGCACCATGGGCTGAATGGCGGCCGAGAACATCCAGTATATTATTAATGTGTCGAGCACGGTCCACTGCACGGCGGTTTCGGGTGCGGCAAACAGTATCGACCGCAGGGTCATCAGACATACGGCCAGGCATACGCAGATCATCAGCAGCGACTCGGCCCCGAGCCCCTGTGCCTCGGACAGGTAAGTGGCGAGTTCCGACGACGGGTCGGCTGAAATCACGCCTGTCATCATTACGATGAGCGCCACGGCGGCGAGCACTCCCACCGATGCCATGATGGCGCCGTATGTGCGGAGCACCCGCGGGCAGTTGCGGATTATCCACCTTATATATATAGTAATGCCGTATGCCACGAAGGGGTACATCGGGAGCAGGTACACCGAACGTTTTGATTTGGGGATGCAGTAGAACACGAAAATCACCACCGATGCCACTACCGCAAGCAATTCGGGACCGGGGAGGGCGCGTAGTCGGCTCCAACGGGCTTTGAGCGATTCGCGGCCGAGCTTCCACCGCCGGACGGCGAACAGCGAAATCAGCAGCAGAAGTATGTAGGGAGCGATACCCGTGGCGAGGGTCTGGAAATTGTAAAAGAATGTGTGTTCGTGCGATTCGTAGCTCATCTTGCCGAGGAAGCGGCCGAAGTTCTCCTCTATGGCCAGCTGCAGGAATGAGTCGCCTCCCTGCTGATAGGCAGCAAGGTACCATGCGGCCGGCAGAATGAGCGCCAACAGTCCGCTGACGGCGTAGAGCGTGAACGTCGGCAGGAATTTCCCGCCGCGCATCAGCTGCATCACGAGCAACACGCCGCAGGGGAGGAGCATTCCCGCCGGGCCCTTGGTGAGGGTGGCGAGGCTCATCAGCAGAATGCCGCCAAGGGGTAGTCGCCAGCGCCCGGGATGCTTTTCGGCGGTGACGCACATGGCTAAAATCGCCATGACGATGAAGGCTGTGAAGAGCATATCGACACGGCATGAGGTGGCGGCACGGTGCAGCTCAAAGGTTGTGGCGCAGACCAGTACGGTCACTGCTGCGATACTCAGCGAGGTGCGCGATGCCAGGAAACGGAACACGCATATCAGCATAGCCACCGCCGCCAGTGCCGACGGCAGGCGCGACAGGAACTCCGTGACGTGGCCGCCGTTGAGCCAGCCCAGCGCGGCGATGCACCATGCCAGCATGGGAGGTTTGTAGGGCAGGTCGGTGCCGCAGCATTCGGGGAGAATCCAGTTGCCGTCGTTGAGAATCGACACGGCTACAAGCGCCTCGCGGGGCTCGCCTTTGGTGTTGAACAGGGTCATTCCGAGGAATGCCACAAACGTGACAAGGAGCAACACTGTCAGGGCCAGTGTTGCTCCGTTATACGAGATTGCGACCGAGCGGTTACGCATAGGTGTATGTATCTGAAATTATCGGATTAGCGAGCCGGGGCATCAGTTGCCGTAACTCAGCGTGGTGTAATAGTTGCCGTTGATGGCGTTGAACTCAAGTGTTACGAATCGGTTGCCGTAGCCGTACCATGTAGTGGTGATGGCAACTCCGTTGTTAACCTGCTCGATTGGTGCGCCGTACTGGCGGCAGAAGTTGTTGTAGAGCAGGTTGTAGCGCGTCATGTCGTAGTAGCTCTGCGGGTATGTGAAACGTGAGCCGTAGAGGCGTCCGCCGTTGTAGTAGAGCGCGGCGCTGGGCCAGTAGAGGTTCATCTGATTCACACCGTTGAGGTAAACCACATCGTCAGAGTAATTTACTATGGTGTAGCCCGAATTGAGCAGGGTGTTGAGCGAAAGGTCGAGCGCTGTGCCTAACGTTATGCCCAAAATAGAGTTGAACGACGGGCCGTAACCGTAAACCGGGTGGAAGGTCGGCGGGGGGAGCGGACGTGCCCATCCGCGGAATACGGGGTGCGGGTGACGGTAGCCTATCGGCATACGCGGAGGCATCGGCGGACGATAGCCTGGACGTTGACCCGGACCGGGGCCGTGGCCGTGGCCGTGGCCGTGACCGGGGTTGTTGCCCCAATGGTTCCCGCCGGGACGGTCGTTGCCGGGGCGGTTGTTGTTGCCCCAATGGTTCCCGCCGGGACGGTCGTTGCCGGGGCGGTTGTCGTTGCCCCAGTTATTGTTGTTGCCGTTGTGGTTGCCGTTACCGGGACGGTTGTCGTTGCCCCAGTTATTGTTGTTGCCGTTGTGGTTACCGTTACCGGGACGGTTGTTATTGTTGTTATTGTTGGTCCAGCCATTGCTGTTTCCGGGACGTGTATTGTTGCCGTTACCGTTACCGGGACGGTTGTTGCCGTTGCCGTTGTTGCCGTTGTTGGGACGTACGGCGGTGCCTTTGTTGACGTTCACTGAAGGTTCGCGCCTTGTATTTGTGGAGTGTACAGCACCGGAGACCGTCTTGTCGGAGCGACGGCTTGCATCGATGTTTGCCTTGCTCGGGCGGTTGTTGCTGCCGGAGTTGCCCGGACGGGTAGATGAGTTTGAGCCGGAGTGGCCGCCACGGTTACCGTTTGAACTGCCGGGACCGCGCGAGGGTGCCGACTGCGAGGATGTGTGTGACTGTCGGCCTCGGCCCTGGGCTTCGGCGGCAGGGGCTGCTGTCAGCGCGAATGCGGCCAATAAGCATGCTGCGGATTTCATCAGTCGGTTCATATTGTTTGAATTTTAGGGTTCTTAGTTTATATCGTTTGTCAGTTTGAGCGAAAAATCGCCCTGAGGTTTAACGCAATAGGCGTTTATGTAACTTTTTTACCAGTACTGAGGCAAAATTAGCGATATTTTCGCTACTTTTGTTCTAAAATTTCATAAAAATTATGCTTAAGGAATATACCACACAGGGCACATGCTCCAAAAAGATTTTCATTGATTATGATGAAACCACCGGCCGCGTGAATAATGTACGCTTCCTGGGCGGCTGCGACGGCAACACTCAGGGCGTATGCCGACTGGTAGCCGGTCTGCCCGCAACACAGGTAATCGCCACCCTCGGGGGTATCGACTGCCGCGGCCGCGGTACCTCGTGCCCCGACCAACTCGCCCGCGCCCTGAAGGAGATTGTCGACGACAAAGGGTGAACATTGACCGCGGAGGAAATGTTTTATCATTGACTATTTATTTGGGATATGATTGACGCTTCCTTCACCGAACAGGCTGCCAAGGCCGCCACACAAAATTCGCTGATTCCGAGCCACGACATCGCCGTGGCTATTCTCCGTTTTATCGACCGGATGCTCGACCTCATGAGCCTGCGCCATGATAAATCGCTTGAGGAGATTATATATACCATTATAATTCTCGCAATCTCGCTGTTTATAGGGCTTGTAATCCGCTGGCTCATAATCACGGTTGTCGACCGAGTGGTGAAGCGGCGCCACAGCCCGGCGATGAAGCAGTTGCTGAAGATGCACACCATCAACAAGGCCACCCACTTCATTACGCCGATGGTGTTTCTGGGTATGATACCGTTCGCCTTCGTGTCAAACCACCATGCGCTCGACCTGATTCTTCGTCTGGCCGGTGTCTACTGCCTTATTACCATTGCCATCGCCATCAACGCCATCCTGGAGTACTCGTGGTGGCGCTTCGATCAGCGCGACAACCGTAACAACCATCCCCTCAAGGGAGTACTCAATATCTGCCGCGGCCTGGTGTGGATTATCATCATGATTATTTCGGTATCGGTGCTCATCGACAAGTCGCCGCTGACACTGCTTGCCGGCCTTGGTGCATTCGCGGCCGCCCTGATGCTGATTTTCAAGGACTCCATTCTCGGATTTGTGGCCGGCATTCAGCTGTCGTCCAACGATATGCTGCGTGTGGGCGACTGGATTGTCGTACCATCGACAATCGCCAACGGCGTGGTTATCGACGTGACTCTGTCGGTGGTGAAGGTACAGAACTGGGACAATACCATCGTAATGCTGCCGCCATACACGCTCGTGTCGACATCGTTTCAGAACTGGCGCGGCATGACCGATGTGGGGGCGCGTCTGGTAAACCGCGATATCTATATCGCCCAGCCCTCCATCCGCCCGATGACCGGCGCCATGCTTACCGAAATTGTCGGGAAATATCCTGTGCTGGCACCCTTTGTAAAGCAATGCCGCGACGCACAGGCCGCCGGCCGGGGGAAAGTCTACAACGAATGGACCCGACCGAACGGCTCAATCGACACGAACCTCGGCCTGTTCCGCGCCTACATCACTTCCTACCTGCTCAATCACCCGCAGGTGAGCACCTCCAAACCCACCGACTTCATCATCGTGGCCCTGTCACCCGCCAAGGACTACGGTCAGCCCCTCAATATCGAATTCTTCTCGAAAATCACCGATTGGGCACCGTTCGAGGCTCTGCTCTCCGACATCTTCGAGGATTTTGCCATCGCTGCCCCCGACTTCGGTCTCACCCTCACCCAGGCACCCGACGGCAACACCTTCACCATCAGGGATGCCCGTACCCCGGCACCTGTGGCTTACTCCCCCGAAATCCCCTCCGCCTCCTCTTCCGAAATCTCACAGGCTTCATCCCCGGAAATCGCCAAATAAACAGTACAATATTGTTAGCAACGAAACAAATGGGCCACAGCAAATCATTATGCTATGGCCTATTTGGGTTGTTGTTGGGGGAATGGGGTTATTTAGCGGCGTCGAGGTCGCGGAGGAGGGTCTCGACGGCGGTGCGCAGCTGGGTGTCCTCGCCGGTGACGATGGTCTCGGGGGCGTTGGCAACCTTAACGTCAGGTTCGAGCTGTGTGTTCTCCAGGTAGTTGCCCTCGGCGGTTCGGTAGCCGATTACGGGGATGCCGAACACGAAATCGGGATTCTGCATATCCACCCAGTTGACCGAGGTCATGGTGCCGGGTACAGGCATACCCACCACTTTGCCAATTTTCTGATGCTGGTACACCCAGGGTGTGCCGTGGGCATTGGAGTAGCAGGCTTCGCAAACCACCATTATCGAGGGCTTGTTCCAGCGGCGCGACGGCATATCGCACACATCCTCGCCGCGGATTACCTGTGTGAGGTACTTCTGACCGGTGAGCAGCGCTTCGATATCCTCGTGCATACGGCCGCCGCCGTTCCAGCGGATGTCGACTACTACGCCCTCGCAGTTGTTGTATTTGCCGAAGAGGTCGGCGTACATCGGGCGGAATGAGCCATCGGCCATCGAGCGGATGTGCACATAGCCCAAGCGGCCGTCAGACCATCGTTCTACGTCGGCGGCGCGGTTGCGTATCCAACGGTTGTACAGCAGGTTGCTGAAGGCGCCCGACGAGATGGGCTTCACAACTTCGGCGAGTTTCTCTCCGGCCGGGGTGGTGAACTCTACTAAGGTCTTGTGGCCCGACAGGTTGTTGAAGATGCCGGCCATGTCGGCTTCGGCGCTGATTTCATTGCCGTTGACGGCGGTGATTACGGAGCCGGAAGTGAGTTTCGACGCGGCTTTGTCAAAGGGGCCGTCGGCCACAATCTCCTCGACTTTAAGGCCGGGACCGCTATAGGTCATGTCGTAGAGCAGGCCGAGCGAGGCGGTGCGGTCGTCGGCTGTTTTCGACGGTGCGTAGTAGCGGCCGCCGGTGTGCGATACGTTGAGTTCGCCGAGAATCTCACTGAGCATTTCGGCGTAATCATAGCCGTTGTTGATGTGGGGGAGGAACCGGCGGTAATTTTCGGCGAGCATGGGCCAGTCGACGCCGTGCATATTCTTGTCGTAGAAGCGTTCGGCCTCCTCGACAATCATGTTTTCGTACATGGCGGCGCGCTCGGCCGCCTCGTCGATATCCTGACGGGCGTTAGTGGTGATGGCGGTGAGCTTGTCGCCCTTGTCGATTTTGCTCATTTTCTGACCGATGATGAAGAGCTCCTTGCCGTCGGCCGAAGCCTGCAGCGAGCCGGAGCCGCTCACCTTGGCGGCACGCGAGGGCTCGTTTTTGCGCAGGTCCATCTTCCAGAGCTCGTTGCCCTGGCCGAGGTCAACGAGGTAGTAGAGTGTTTCGCCGTCGGCCGACACTATGGCGTCGGTATATTCGGCCGAGAAGGGGGTGAGGCGCTCGGTGCGCTCCTCGATGCCGTCGAGTTCCACCTCGACGGGTTTGCTCTCCTTGTCGGCTTTTTTGTCGGTTTCTTTGCCCTTCTTTTTCTTATCCTTGGCTTTGCTGTCAGATGCTTCGGCCTTTTTGTCATCCTTTTTCTCGGCGTCCTTGGCGAGCTTGTAGTCCTCCTCCGAGAGACGGAATTTGTCGCGTGCCTCGCGGTTGAGGAAGGCTATCATGATGTCGGACTGAGAACCCCATGATGCATGGTTTCGCATACCGTATTTGTCTGTGGCATAAATTATTGCCGTGCCGTCGTGGGTGAAGCGGGGCGACTGGTCGAAGTAACCGTTGCGTGTGATGTCGGTCACTTCGCCGGTCAGGGCGTTGATTAGGGCGATATCGGTGTAGGGGTCGTGCATTTTCGGCACCATTTCAGTGGCGAGCCAACGGCTGTCGGGGCTCCATACCATCACGATGGCGTCGTCCTTGCCGGGATAGGTCTCCTCTTTCACGGGAGTTTCGGTGCCTGAAGCCAGGTCGCGGATAATGATGTGGTTACGGTTCTTGACGTAAGCCATTTTCTTGCCGTCGGGCGAGATTTTCGGGTGCGAATATTCGTTGCCGTCGTTGCCGAGCACCATGCTTTCGGTCACGTCGGTGGCGTTGGCGAAATTGGCATCGTCCTTGCGGTTCATCGTGGCTTTCCAGATGGCTTTACGGCCGTCGCGTTCCGACATATAATATAAGGTGCGCGAATCCTTGGCCCATGATAGCTGCCCCTCGGCCTGCGGGGTGCGGGTAATCTGCACGGTTGTGGGGAAGTCGACGGCAGTCACGAATATGTCGCCGCGGCTGCTGAAGGCCACCATCTTGCCGTCGGGCGATACCAGAGCGTTGCCGTCGGGTTTGGCGCTGATGCGCGTGGGGGCGGTTTCATCGTCGGTGATGACGGTGATGTCGACCTTCCGTGGCTTCTCCCCCTTGCCGGCCGGCATGGTGTAGATTTCACCGTTGTAGCCGAATGCCATCATGCCGTTTTTGGCGCCCGAAAGGAAGCGCACGGGGTGCGGGGCGAAGTCGGTGACCTTCTCGGCCTTGTCGGGGGCGCCCTGCGGGAAGGTGTAGATGTTGAACGGCTCGCCGTTGCGTTCGCTCAGCAGGTAGACGGCGCCTGAGGCGGGGTCGATTATGGCGTTTCGGTCCTCACCGGGCCGGTTGGTGATATTGGTATGCTTCCCGGAGGCCATGTCAAAGGCCCAGACGTCGCGGCTCTCTGACGAGGTATGGTGCTTGCGCAGGTTGTCCTCGAAGCCTTTGACGTCGGTGTAAAGTATGGTCTTGCCGTCGGGCGAGAAAGCTATGTCGAGCATCGGGGTGCCGCAGATCTGACGCGATGCGCCGCCGATGACCGGCACGGCGTACACCTGGCTCATGCGGCCGGCCGGGAACATTGCCGACTTGGCCGGTGCCTGTATCGAGGCCGAGAAGAGCACATCCTTGCCGTCGGGTGTGAAGGCTTTGGGCGTTTCATCGGCCGAATTCGAGGTAAGCCGGCGCGCTTTGCCGCCGTTGGCGTCCATGATGAAGACATCGAGGTTGCCGTGGCGGTCTGATGCGAAGGCGATGCTCTTGCCGTCGGGGCTCCAGACCGGGGCCGTGTCGTAGGCGGCATTCGACGTAAGACGTTTGGCCTCGCCTCCGGTGACGGGCACAGTCCATATATCGCCTTTGTAGGTGAAGGCGATGCGGTCGCCGTCGGGCGATATTTTCACATTGCGCAGCCACAGGGGGGCGTCGCTGCCGGTGACGGCCATAGCGCCTAAGGCTAAGGAGCCGGCAAATGCCAGGCAGTAAATTTTTTTCTTCATATTTACGGAAATGCTTGAATTACAGAGAAATGTATTAATGGAAGGCGCGCGGAGGGGCAATGGTGGGGTTGCCGCTGTCCCATCCGGCTTTGCTGGAAAGTATCTGGTAAAGAATTCCGCCGACATCGACGCCGATGGAGACTTTGCTGTTGAATTTGTAGTATGGCATCACTATGGGCTGAAGCTCCCAATTGCTGTTGCCGTAGTCGCGGTACGCCTGGGCGCCTACGCGTATGCCCCAGTGAGCGCCCAACGAGCGGTCGATGTAGCCACCGAAGCGTGGTACGGCGCGGTAACCGCCCATGGCGGGGCTGTTGATGGTGAAAGGTGCGCCGGCGGTGCGGAAGGCCACCGGTGTGTAATATTCACCGAAGACGGTAATGCTCCAGTCGGGATGAAAGTGCCAGGTGAGATTGCCGCCAAAGCCCCATGAGGTGGTCAGTCCCCGGTAATAGCCGTATTTAGTTGCCGCACCGAACAGGGTGAGGTCAAACAGCCCGAATCTCTGTGCGAAGTTGAGCTGTCCGCTTTCCACACCCATCATTCCGGCGAACTGTGTTGAGCCTCCGGTGGCCCAGATGCCCGTGTTGGGGGCGGAGTAGATAGTGGCCATTTCGGGGGTGAGATACATTGAGGTTATCTCCTTGGTGCCCTCCCGGTCGGGCAGTTCGTCAAGAGGTGGTGCTGCGGCTGCCCGCTCAACCTCGGGCCGTATTTCCGTATTGACTTCTGTAGGCGTCATTGTGCCCGGAGTCGTTGTGGCGCCTACACTGTCGGGCTGAACCGGCTGATGTGTCGGCAGCTCGTTCTGCGCCGCGGCCGTAGAGGCGGCGGCAACCGATATAATGGCCCATAAGCTGGCGATGGAGAGAACCGGCTTCATAAAATGAGCTTATTTGATACGGAATTTATACCCCGTCGTTACGAGAATCGACGAGCCTCGCGACGACGAGAAGTAGTCTTTTTTCGACGAGGGAAAAATGTTGCCCAGGCCGTAGTAGTAGCGCCCTTCGAGCGATATGCTGTTGCGGCGGTTGATGTTGAATTCCACGCCGGCGCCAGCACAGATGCCGTAGTCGAAGCGGTTGCTGATTTTCATGTCGAGCTGTTGCCAGCGACGGTTCCCGGGCCAGTCGGGCAGGTTCTCGGCGTTCCGGTAGTCGAAATTTGCCGAGATGCTGCTGCTTATCATGAAGCCGATTTGCGGTCCGAGGTTGATGAACCCCTTTACCACCCGCGAGCCGAAGAAGATGTGGGTCATCACCGGCAGCTCGATGTAATTGAGTCGGCGCGTATACTCGAAGGGGGCCTCCTCGAAGTCCTCCTTCCAGCCGCGCTGTGTGAAATTCAGCTCGGCAAGGAGTCCGACGTGCCGCTCCTCGGCGTAACGGAAGTCGATGCCGGCCGTGAAGCCGCCGAGCGACTGCTGGCGCACCGACGGGTAGAACGATGTACGCGCCATCGACATGCCGGCGTGAACGCCCACATGCACGTGCGATTTATAATGCCGCTGGGCCGCAGCCGCCGGTGCGGACAGCGCGGCCAGTACGGACAACAGCGTGTATATGAGCAGTTTGGCTTTCATTCGCTAAAGGCGTATTTTATTGATGATGCCGGCCGGGTAGTATTCGATCAGGTAGAGCGAGTTATTGACCCATCCGGCTTCGGGCTCCTCGGAGGCGCGCTCCAGGCGCAGCGAGTTCTGCACGCCCTCGAAGTCTGTGTCGATTGATTCGCCGGCAGCAATGCGTCGCAGCGAGCCAAAGATGTATTTGCCTGTGTCGTAGCCCAAAAGGCCCTGGGTGGGGTAGGCTTCGGCCATCGGGATGCCGAACGTGGCCTTGTAACGCTCGCGGATATCGCGGGCCAGCACGTCGTTGTCGTTGGTGTAGAAGCGCGAGTAGATGGTGGCGTTGAGCTTGCCAAGGTTGGTGAGGTTGTCACCCTTGAAGGTTACCCATTCGGGGTATCCGAACAGGGCCACGGCGTTGCGGTTGTCGGCGGCTATGCCCTGCTCGATAAGGGCCGGGGCGTATTTTGCGAATTCGGCGCGCGAGCTGCTCAGCGGGATGTATACTACCGGCTGCGACGTCAGGTCGAGCCCCTTGAGGTCATCCTCTCCGAGCTTGCCGGAGTATTCGATTTCGGTGTAGTCGATGGTGTCGTTGTATAGGCGTCGGCGCAGCTCATCGGTGAACTCCTTCTTGTCGGTGTCGCCGTCGGTGCGTGAGAGAAATACCGGCAGGTATTTCGTGGTGCCGTTTATGTACTTGTCAATGAAGCCCTTGATGGCCTGTTCGTACATGGGGCCGTGGGGTATGTTTGCCTGCACGACATTGCTGTGGTCGATGTACGAGGTGTCTTTCACCGAGAACAGGTTGAGGAGCACCGAACGCGAGTCGCTGCGCTCGATAAAGGCCATCTGACCTTCGGAGTCGGGGAGGATGATGATGTCGGCGCCGTTTACCTCGGGTTTCTCCATCAGTGCGACCAGCGAATCGGAGTTGTTGAAGGTATCGAATGCGCGGATAAATATTCTGTTGTCAGGATATTGTGCCTGCTCACGGGCTGCGAGGAGCATGCCGCGGAGAAACTCACGGCTGCGCAGGGCCGTGCGGCCGGGGCTCTTTTCGTGTGACATGAAGGGGAGAATCACGGCCACGCTCATCGGCTCGGAACCGCGTTCGGGCGCGGCGGCGGTCACATTGCTGATGCTGATACTGTCTTCGGCTATCACTGCGTCGTCGCTGTCATGGTCGGCATTCATCTGTGCGATAAGGTCGGCGAGCGAGATGGTTTTTTCGGCAGCCGGTGGAGTTGTGGCCTGAGGCGTTGGTGTCGGCTGAGGCGTCGGTGTCGGCTGAGGCGATGGTGCAGGTTGAGGAGCGGGTGCAGGCTTGGATGAGGGAGCGGGTTGCGGCGCCTGTGCTACCTGCGGGGCATCATCAAGGCGGAGTATCATTCCATGGCTCAGACCATTGGCGGCCTGAGGGTTGAGCTCGACGAGTCTCTCTACCGGGATGCCGTAGGTGTTGGCGATGCCGTAGATGCTCTCACCTTTCTCCACAAGGTGGGTGAGGGGCTTCTGGGTGTAGGCTGCCGTATTATGTATATCGGCCGGGATGACGTCGCTGCGGAGGTCGCTGGGGAAGAACAGGCGCATTCCGGGTGTGAGGCCGTCGGCGCTTGCCGGATTGTTTTCGGTTATTTTGTCGATTGAGATTCCGAGTTTCTCGGCAACTGTGTAAAGGTTGTCGCCACGCTGCACGTCATAATAGCGGAAAATGTGCCCTGCCACGCTTACTTCGGGGAGGGTCTGGACTTGCGCCCATGCGTCGGTGCAGCAGACGGCGGCTGCCATTGCCAGCACGCCGTACCTTACGTATTGAAATATGCCTTTCATATCATGTAATTACCTCGCAAAATTACAATTTTCTTGCCACATACCCAAAAACATGTGCAATTAGATGACAAACAGCCCGATGAGTGGACGATTATCGACACGTTCCGGGCCGATAATCAGCGACAATGGAAGTCGGCGAGGGGCTCGAGGGGGTCGGCGAGCGTGCGTACCGGCGTGGGGGCCATGACCTCGGCGAGGACACCGCCGAAATAGGTGCCGACCGAGCCGACTACTGCGAGTTCGAGGGGCTTGTCGAGCCCGGGAAAAAGTTCGCGCGCGGCGGCATTGTAGCGTGCAACAGATGCATCGCGGAATGCTTCGAACGCTTTGACAACCAGCGCTTTGACCTCCGGGACGGCGAGATTGGCCGAAAGGAACGGCGCGAACGATGCCAACCATGCGTTGGCCCCGGTACGGCGGTATACGGCCTCGATGACGTCGGCTTCGGTGACATTATATTCGGCCTGAAATGCGTCGATGACCGCGTCGGGGAGTGTGCGCCGCAAGATACTGACTACCAGAAGCCTTCCCAAGTATGCTCCCGAGCCTTCGTCGCCTAATGCCCATCCCAATGCGGGTATGCGCACGGCTAAGTCGTGGCCGTCGTAAAGTGCTGAGTTGGAGCCGGTTCCCAAAATACAGGCTATGCCGGGGGTGTGGCCGAAAAGGGCGCGGGCGGCGCCGAGCAGGTCGGAGTTGGCCCGGACAGTGGTGCCGGGAAATGCTGCCGAGAGACAGCCGGTGATGTTGGCGCGTGCCGCATCGGTGCCGCATCCGGCGCCGTAGAAGTGGATTTCAGCGGGAGAGAATCCTTCGGCGGCGAGAGCTGCCGCCCCTTCAATCACTGATGCCTCGATTTGTTCGGCCGGAGTGACCGACGCGTTGAATCCCGCAGTGACGATCCGGTGACGCACCCTCGCGGGAGTGGCTGCGCACCATGCGCACTTCGTGCCGCCGCAGTCGATGACTAAAATACATTCATTCATAGCTGTTTAGAGGTTGTTTAACATTTATTTTTAAACAGCCTCTTAGTCATATAGGTGATACTTGGCTTTGAGGGTGCGGAATTCCTCGGTGCCGTGGGTCCACATCGGCAGGATGTCGTCAACCTTGTGGTTGCGGAAGAATGCCGGGCGTAACTCCTTGTCGGCCACTACAATGTCGATTGTCGCGAGCTTCTTGGGGTTTGCTGTGGCCGATACCTTGTGGTCAGGGTAGAGACGGGCGAGCTCCTCAAGTACATAGAACTGAATCAGTGTGAGCGGAGCGGCCTCATAATCAACGACATATATCTGAACACCCTGCAGGTTCTGGCGCGCGAACTGGCCGAACCACGGTTTGTAGCTGATGGGGCGGAAGCGCACGCCGGGTATGTTGCGGGCGTTGAGCTTTTCGGCGAGTCTGTAGCTCTGAATCCAGGGTGCGGCGATGGTCTGGAAGGGGAGGGTATATCCTACGCCGATTGACACATAGTTGAGCTCGCCGACAATGCCCGTGGCGGGGTAGAAGATGCAGGTCTGTGCCTCGGGAATCTGCGGCGAAGTGGGAACCCACGGCATTCCGGTGTCGGAGTAGAGCATATTCCGGTGCCATCCCTCCATGGGTATTACGGTGAGGTTCAGCGGTTTGGAGGAAGTGAGCCACCCTTCGCCGACTATCATGCGGGCAAGTTCGCCGGCGGTGAGTCCATAGACGTACGGGATGGGAAATTTGGCCAGGAAGCTGAGGTTGGCCTTTGTAGGGACGTTCCCCTCTACCTTATTGCCACCCAACGGATTAGGACGGTCGAGCACCACAAACTCCTTGCCGGCTGCGGCGCAGGCATCCATCGCCAGGCCCATCGACGAGATGAAGGTATAGGAGCGCGAACCGTTATCCTGGATGTCGTAGACCATCACGTCGATGTTTTTGAGCATTTCGGCAGTTGGCTTTTTGGTGGCGCCGTAGAGCGAGTACACCTTGATGCCGGTGGCAGGGTCCACCGACGAGGTGACGGTCTGACCGGCCATGATGTCGCCGCGCACTCCGTGTTCGGGCGCAAATAGCGCAACCAGTTCAACGTCAGGTGCTTCGTGCAGTATGTCGATGGTCGACCGGAGCTGCGTGTCTACGCCGGTGGCATTAGTGAGCAGCCCCACGCGTTTCCCCTTGAGGGCCTCGAAGCCGCTTTTGCGCAGGGTTTCGATGCCGGGGTGCACTTCTGCGGCGATGGTGCCGCAGATTGTTAATATGGCAGCCAACAGGCTGATTATGCGTAATTTATTCATTGTTTTCGATTTTCTTGCCGAATTTGGGGTCGATTTTCAGGAATGCGCAGATGCCGATGGTGGCGGCACAGCAGATTATGGTCCAGATGAAGAAGTGGCGGTAACCGATGGTTTCCTGGAGCCATCCGGCGGCCATGCCCGGCAGCATCATGCCCAGGGCCATGAAGCCCGTGCAGATGGCGTAATGTGCCGTTTTGTGCTTGCCCTCAGAGAAATAGATGAGGTAGAGCATATATGCCG
The DNA here is from genome assembly GCA_945931475.1 of uncultured Muribaculaceae bacterium. Lineage (GTDB taxonomy): Bacteria > Bacteroidota > Bacteroidia > Bacteroidales > Muribaculaceae > UBA7173. The sequence continues at coordinate 16,010 of CAMEPD010000017.1, forward strand.
TGAAGCCGAAACCGTAGCCGAACTGCTCGATGAATACACATATATTTATGGTGAGCAGGGTCGGAGCCGTGGCGTAGCTGAGGTAGACGAAGGTCAGGCAAGTCAGCGACATCGACCAGGCCATTGGCCACAGCCACTTTTTCAGACCCCCGCGGGCGGCGACGATGCCGCCGATGATGCCGCCGATGGTCAGTCCGATGATGCCGACCGTGCCGTAGACTATACCCACCTGACCGGTGGTGAGCCCTAAGCCACCCTTGTCGATGGGATCGAGCAGGAAGGGGTTGATAAGTTTTACCAACTGAGCCTCCGGAAGCCGGTAGAGAAGCATGAAGGCTATGGCCACCCATACCTGCGGCTTGCGGAAGAAGCTGCGGAACGTCTCGTAGAACTCGCGGAATATCGAACCGGCCGTACGTGCCGAGCCCACGCGACGGTCGCTGTCGGGTCGCGGAAGCGCCCAGCTGTGATAAAGCGCCATTATAAAGAAGAAACCCGAAAGGATGGCAAAAACAGTTAGCCACGCCATAGGAATGTTGCCCGAGGCACCCTCGAAGCCGGCGCTTGCGGGGGCCGCGAGCTTGTGGTCGATTTCGTAATAGAGGTATGCGGGTTTGTCCCAGTTGCTTTCGTTGAACACGAATCGGGTCGAGAGCTTGTTCTGCTCCAGGCGGATGCTCTGGTCGCCGGTCTTGTGGGTGAAGTTGATTATAATCTCCTCACCGGCAGCAGGCTTGCGGTTGAGGCGCACAGCCGCGATGGCGAAATTGTTGTGGTGCGATGCGGCTGCAGCGCGCTCCTCGCCGAAAATGCGTTTCACCCATAGCGTGAAAGCCGATGGGCCGTCGTCGGCCTTCTTGGTCTGTGGTGTCTGAGGCTTTTCGGCCGTCACGAAACCGTTGCGTACATTGAGCGTTTTCACCGAATCCATCATCATGGCAGCATATTTGTCGAACGGCATTTCGCGAAGCTCTCCTCCGATGTTAACGGTAACATTATCAGGAACTTTTGTGGCAGCTGTGATCTGCGTACCGGCGGTTATGAAGGCCATTTCGCCGGCAAGGTCGGGGGTGGCGGCGTCGATGGCGCCGAGGTCGGGCTGCGACCATTCGACAGCCGGGTCGGCGTTGACTGTAAGCTGCACCGGTTCGAGGCCCGAGTTGGTCTCGATAAGTCCGGCGACGATGACCAACAGGCCCTGTCCGGCGAGGGTGGCGATGCGGTAGAAGGTCGAGCGGATGCCCACGTAGAGCGACTGCTCATGCTCCGTGAGCGCCAGCATATAGAATCCGTCTGCGGCAATGTCGTGGGTAGCCGATGTGAACCCCACGAGCCAGAAAATGGCCAATGTCAACTGGAAGAAGAAGGGCGCCGGAATGCAGAATGCCAGGGCCGCTAACGCGAAGGCTATTATCCACTGCATGGTGATGGTCCACCAGCGCTTGGTGCGGATTATGTCGACAAACGGGCTCCAAAAGGGCTTGATTACCCACGGCAGGTAGAGCCAGCCGGTGTAAAGGGCGATGTCGGTGTTGGAGATGCCCAGGCGTTTGTACATAATCACCGAGATGGTCATTACGGCCACGTATGGGAGCGCTTGCGCGAAGTAAAGTGTTGGTATCCAGGTCCAGGGACTGCGTTTTCCGGTTCTTTTCATTGGCGGTTAACTGAGACGGGTTATTTCGGTGTTCGGGAAATAGTGCGAGAGAATCTGACGGGCGGTGTAGCCCTCGGAGCCCATTACGGCTGCGCCAATCTGGCACAGGCCCACGCCGTGACCCCATCCGCGGCCATGCAGGCGGAAACCGCCGTCGGTGAGCGCTTCCACTTCGAAAGCCGACGATTTCAGGCACGAGGGCGAGAGGGCCAGACGGATTTCCAGCTCTTTGCCGATGATGGCCGAGCGCTTTTCGCCGTCGATGCGCAGGCGTGAAATGCGCCCGGATTCGCCGCGTGTGAGGGGTGTGAGGGCCTTTATGCGTCCGAAATCTATTCCGGTCTTCTCGCGGAGCAGCTCCGGCAGTGTGTCGGGCGGCAGCTCGACCCTCCAGCGGTAGAGGTCGGGGTGCTCGCGGTCGTAGGAGTTGAGCACTTGGCCCAGAATTGCCGGGTCGGTGGTGTCGCAGAAATCTTTCGCACGCCCTTCGACGGTGTCGTTAACAGGTTGGAGATAAGGTACATCTACATCCTGCCAGCAGGTGCCGAAGCGCTCGGTGCGGCCACCGCAGCATTTCGAGAACCGTGCGTCGCAGACCTTGCCTCCATAGGTGAGCACCATACCGCGGGTGGCCTCCACGGCGCGTTCCACCGCAGGGTTGGTCTGCCGCGTGATGCCCTGATAGCGCTGACAATGATCGTCGGCGCAGACATCGAACAGCCGGTGCTCCTCGCGGTCGTGCCATGCCACAATCTCCTCGCAGTCAGCGCATTCGCCTGCGGGGATGATGCGCCGGTGAAGGTCGCTTCCGCCGCGACGGCTCAGCATTGCCAGCAGCCACGAGCGCGACACTATGGCGTGAGCCTTGAGGAACTCCTCGCCGCTGTCGGCGTTCATTTCCGACGAAATTACGCTCTTGAGGTACTCCTCAATACTTATTGTGTTTATAGCCAATTGGCTGCCGTTGTCGAGCGGCATTACTGTAAGCGCGCCGCGGAAGGTCTGGTGCTCGTTACGCTCCCAGTGGAAGCCCTTGCCGATGCGTACATCGCGCAGTGTGAAGCTGCACTCGCGGTTTTCGGGACGGTATATTATGGTGCCGTCGGCGCGGCGCGTGCGGTTGAAGGGGCCGTTGAACCTGACGTCAATCGACGGGGCTTCGAGGATGCCGACGGTAATCTCCGGGTCGTCGGTAAAGCAGACCTGGCGGTGCAGGTCGGCGAGCCGGGCCTCGTCGAGAGTGTCGAAATCGCAGCGCCGCGGTGTGATGATTACGCCCCCGAGGTCGACCGATGCAGGCGAGATGAGCATTTCGCCATCGCCGGTTCCGTAGAAGTCGGGCCGGTGTGCGCGCCGCGGTATCACCGTGAATTCCACTTCGCCCGGCGAGATGGCGCGGGCCAGAATGTTCACGTCGGGTTCGGAGATGCTACCGCCCAATGCACTGCGTATCAGTCGGGTAGCCTCTTCGGCCGTGGGTGCGGTGAACTGAATCACCCGGAATGGGAATTTGCCTGAAACGAGGTAGGGGAGCTCCCCGGCCGGAACGGCCTGGAAATGAGCGTGGTCGGGTGCCGACGCTCCGCACTGCGGACCGTTGTAGAACACGCAGTAACCCTGCAGGGTCAGCGCCATGCAGTACATATCGGCTTCGCGGCCGACGATGGTCTGAGGGGTGTGCCGTCGGTCGGCGATGGTGAAATGTCGCCGGAATATGGGGAACGGATTCACCAGAAATTCGTAACCGGGAAAGATGTCGGCGGCAACCTGTTGCGGCGGTCGGTTGGCCGCGCACAGGAAGCAGGGGCGGCGGCTGATTGAAGAAGCGTCGGTGCGTGCGCCGGTTGATGCGGCCCGCGCCGGGTTGAACTGCACCATGGTGCCGTCGCTCCCTACGGGGCGCTGCTCTACCCCCTCGAGGGCGGCAAAATTGGCTGTGGCCATGGGCCACGCCTGAAGTTGACGGTGGAAGAAGTTCTCCGGGTCGAAGTGGGCGGGTCGGGGGTCAGTCATTTTTCAGCAGGCTGCGGTTGAGGTTTATGCGGGCACGAAGCTCCATGGTCCGCAGCCAGTCCTTGTAATAATTGTTTGTGTTGGCTTTTTCGAGCGAGAGGTTGGCGTCGGAGTTCCCTTCCCAGCGTCGGCAGCGGTAGAGCGACTCGAATATGCGTCCGATTTTCCACTGGCGCGAGATGCGCAGGCCCAGTGCATAGTCCTCGCCGTAACTCACGTCGGGGATGCCTATTTCTCTCAGAATGGGTGTATAGAATGCTCGCGGAGCGCCTAATCCGTTGATGCGTAGGGCGTTGTTGCGGCCGTTCGACTGGGACCATTCTATATGGTCGATGAGTCCCGGAGGGATTGTCTTGCCGTCGAAATCGGTGAGCGTATATGCGCCGATAACCATGGCGCAATGTTCGCTGTAGAACCGTTTGGCGATGGAGAGGAGGGTCGAAGGCGAGCTGTACAGGTCGTCGCTGTCGAGCTGTACGGCGAAGCGGCCGCACGCCGGATGGTTCACGGCCAGGTTCCAGCATCCGCCGATGCCGAGAGTGCGTGTTTCCGGAATGATGTGAATTACACGCGGGTCAGCGGCGGCGATTTCGTTGAGCAGGCCGGTGGTGCCGTCGGTCGAGTGGTTGTCAACGACGATGACGTTGAAGGGGAACGGCGTCTGCTGCGAGAGTGCCGATTTCACAGCGTCGGCTATGGTGCGTACACGGTCGCGCACGGGGATGATAACCGACACCTCTACCGGGAATTCGCCGTAGCTTACGTCGACCTCCTCGGGGGTGCGCGACAGATGGGCGTTGATGTAGTGGAGGAACGATGTGCAGGCAATCTCCATCTCGATCTGCACGGCGCGGTTGCGCGGATTTACGTAGTCAAATTGCTTTTCGCCCGGGTTTGCCACGCCGGTGTGTACCGAGTAGAGGTATTCGGGAATGTGGAGTATCGGTGAGAAATGCGAGCATACTAACCTCACGCCGTACAGCGCCGAATAGTTGTAGCGGGGCAGCAGCCATGCGGCGTCAAGTAGTTCGGCGGTGCGCCACAGGGTCACCGGCCCGAAGCAGAAATCGTCGCGCAGCGAGCCCTCCTGGTAGGCGATGTTCGGGTGACGGCCGATGGCGCCGCAGCGGTCGATGGTGTAGAAATCGCTGTAAACCATCGAGGCGCCCGTATTGCGGGCGACCTGCTTCATGCGGCGAATCGCCTCGGCCGACAGGTCGATTTTTTCGTTTCCTGTTATGATAAGTGTGAATTCTTCGTTTCGGTGAGATTCAAGCTTATTGCGTAGGTCTGTGGTTGAACAAAGCGCGTTAATTCTGATTGGTTCCATGATCAAAAGTATTAGCGTTCGGTCTGTCGGGAGGGGTCCCCGATTCAACCTACAAACTTAATAAATATTCAACAAATTGTCAAGAATCAGCCGTGGAATCTTTGGTCCGGCCGGCGAATTTTCATTGTTTTTCGGGTGGTTTTCTGATTTTTGGAGAGAAATTACTTTACTTGTTTCCCGTCACGGTTGATATAATACGTTTTCCCGAAGTGCCGCACCTTGGCTTTGCCATTCTCGAACCACCAAACTTGGTCATACTGGATGGGAATGACCACGCGGCCCGTCTTGTCGATAAATCCCCATTTATCGTTTTTCTTTACCGACGCCAGTCCTTCGACAAACAGGGTTGCATCATCGTATTTGGGAGGAACGACCTCTTTGCCTGTACGGTCGATGAACCCGAATTTACCCTTGCGGTAAACCCATGCCATCCCCTCTTGGAAGTCTGATGCATCCTTATATTTTAGAGGGATTAACTCATTACCCTTAGTGTCCACATAACCGATTTTACCATTGTGTGTCACACAGGCCAGACCTTCTGCAAAACTCTTCGAGCCGTCGTATTTCAGCGGAACAACCTCCGTACCGGTCCGGTCTATGAAGCCCCATTTGCCGCCGAGGCACACTTGTGCCAGACCTTCACAAAATGAATTTGCATCGTCATATTTCAGCGGAACAACCTCGGTGCCGGTCCGGTCAATGAATCCCCATTTGCCATTTTGTTCAACAGGAGCCAAGCCGTCCGAAAAATTCCTTGCTGTGGAATATTTCAATGGCAAAACCTCCGAGCCTGTTTTGTCTATAAAGGCCAGATGGTTGTCAATCAGCACTATCGCCAGACCTTCGGAGAAATTGGAGGCCTTTTGGAAGCGCGGAGTGATGACTTCGCGGCCGGTAGTGTCGACATAGCCGTACTTGCCTTTGGTTTTTACCCAGGCAAGCCCTTCGGAAAATGTAAATTCAGTGTTGTCGTATTTCGGAGCGACGATTTCGCGGCCATTGTTGTCTTTGATTCCCCAATGGCCGTTTTTGTAGAATGAATAATATGTAACCTTATCTGATTCTTCTGAGGCGGCGGCTGACAGTGAGCCGGTCAGCGAGGCGGTCTGCGAATCGGCGACGGTGGCCGAGAGGGTGGCGGGGGTGAATCCGTCGGCTGAGATGACGACGGTATGTTGGCCGACGGGCAGGTTGTTGACCATGCGCGGGGTGGTGCCGGCGGGGGTGCCGTCGATGGTGATGGCTGAGCCGATTGGCTCGTAGTCAATGTTTAGCGAGCCGTAAAGATGTGATAATTCGGGTATTACAACTTCGCGAAGTTCTCCGGAGCCCAACTCGACGGTCACTGCATAGCTACGGCGACCCGCGAGGCGTCCCTCTACCTCAAAGAGACCCGGCAGCACGTCAATCACGGCGTCGCCGGTGCCTTTCTGCTCGCCGTTGACAAAAATCTGTGTACCCGGAGTTGCTGATTTTACGGAAAGTCTGGATTTTGCGGATTGTAAGGTAATGGTCTGACTGACAGTTTCTCCGGAGATGACAGCCTGACCCTCTTGGGGTACATATCCGGGAGCGTCGACGCGATAGCTGTATGTGCCGTTGCGGAGCAAGACCTTCACATAGCCGTTGGTGGCGGGGTATACGTTTCGGCCGATGGACAGGGTGGCGTTGGCCGGAGATACTTTCGCCACAAGATAGCCCTGCATAGTTGGCTGAGGCGTACCGGTCTGAGGTACCTCCAAAACGAGGTTGTAGGTGACGCCGCCCTGGAGCGCCTCGGGGTATTCGTAGAGCTTGGGGAGGAAAGAGCTGGAGAAAATTTTCACCATCTTGGCGTCGGCAGGTACGTAAAGCCAGAATTCGCCGGGGTTGCGCATCTCCACCGACCCGATCACCGACCCCGAGCAGCTCAGCTGCGGGGTAAGCGCATTGATTTTTATCAGCGCACACGCGTTGCCGTGAACATCCTTGCGCATATATTTCTGAGCCGCCAGGTCGATGGGATTGGCACCGAAAGATATGACTTTCACCTCCTGCGTTGACGACGCACCGGCGCCCTGGCCCCGAAGGGTCATGGTGCAGATGGCGATAATCAGCAGTGTGATAAAATGTTTCACGTCAGCTTGTTAATGATTGGTGGACGGGGGATGGTGGATTAGTACTCCGAGGGGAGCAGGTATTTCAGGGCGGCGCGGATGATGGATTCGCGCTGGGCCTCGTTGCGCACGGCCTCGATGGGGAACCCGAGGACCAACGAGCGGGAGACGGCTCCGCCGTTCGACGGCGTAATCTGCGAGGCCACGGCGGCCGGTTCGCCGCAGTCGTGGTAGCGCATCACCACATCGTCTTCATTTACAGGGTATAACGCATCGGGCGCGGTAACGCCGTAGAAGTGCTCGTCGGGTTGCGACTGGAACTCGAATGTACCGCGGTCGAAGCCCGGGATTTTGCCCGGAATCATCTGTACCTTGTCGCCGATGCAGCTCTCGTCGACCGAGGCGGTCAGGCCGAGGATGTCGCGGGCGAAGGCGGTCTTGTCGTTCTCCACGGCGGTGGAATCATTGGGGCCTTTGAGAATCTCCGAGCCGATATACGATCCGCTGGCGAGCAGTGAGCCGCCACGGCGCGAATGGGCCGTCAGACGGGCACGCAGTTCGTCGGGGAAGACTTCGAAGCGCATGGTGTTGGATCCGGGACGGTAGTCGTGTTTCTGCAGACCGAGTATCAGGTCGACGAGTTTGGGGTCCTTGGCCGACTCTTTACCCTGACAGTAAGCCGATTGCGACGACGAGATGAAACCTATTCCGGCGTTGCGCAGGGCCATGCCGTGGTCAACGACGTAATCGCGGAAGTTGCCGGCGAATACTTTGTCCTCGAGGTTGCTGTAGGAGTTGCCCCACGACGAATCGTATTCGGTGAAGTTGTACTGTGCGCCGGTGGTGCCGATTTCCCAGCCGTCGGCCACAGCCGGCGAGCGTTCGATGTCGAAGCCTTTGCCGCTTTTGTCTATGCCGGGGCCCGACGTGCGGGTGAATCCGTTGACTATTATGGCCTCGGGCGCCTCGTTCTTATGGTTGTACAGGGCAAGCACCTCCGAGGGGAACGACACGCCGCCGCCGTTGCCGGCAATCACGCGGTAGGAGTGTATGTCGTTGTCTTTCACCTTCATGGTGATGGATGTGGCGTGGGTGAGGGCCACTTCGTCGAAGCCTCCGTCGTTGATGCGCTCCTCTATGAGGTAGTAGGTCGGACGCGCTGATTTCTCCGTGGGGTCTTGGGTGGGCTGCCACGAGATGACGTATTCGCCCGGGCCTTTATACGAAATTTCCAGGTCTTTGACCGGCAGGGGCTGAACCTGATAAGGGAGGCCGTAGCGGTGGGTGAGGAATTTCAGGATACCCTTGTATACGGCGCGCGACAGCAGGAATTTGAACTCCGGGTCGTGGCCCCGGCGCATATCCTCGAAGTTCTGGTGCGAGAGCGCTTCGAGTATCATGGCGGGCATTTTGGTCTCGCGAACCTCGTAGTATCGGCGGTCGAGATACGAGCGGCCGTTCCAGTCGGGGTCGTACTGGCTGCGCACATCGTTCAATACCGAGTTGTATACGTCGGTTACCAGCTCGTGGTTGGCCGAACGGGCCGAACCGTTGCCGAAGGGGTTGCCGTCGTCGGTGGAGTATAGGCCGAGGGTGCCGACCGTCGAGCCGTCGTGGCGCACACCGGCGTCGGTGTGGAAGGCGAATGCCAGGTCGATGGGCACGCCCATGCCGATGGTGTCGGGGAAGAGTTGCGAGCTGCCAGACAGGTAGTTCGCCCAGTGGGCACGGCTCATGTAGTCGTCCTGGTACGAGTCGCCTGTCGGAGGATCCCATACGTAGCGGGGGAAGCCGGCGGTCTGCAGATAGATGGCCGAGCCCTCATTGAATTTCGGTACGCCCGAGGTGAAATCGGTCGAATAGGTGGAGCGTGACACCGAACCCATGCCGCCGCCAATCTTCACGGCGTCGGCGCTGACTACGGCGCCCTCCTCGTCGGAGACATTGTCAAGCTCGACGATGGGTTCGGCCTGGAGGCCCTTCTGGAATTCGTATGTGCCGAGATACACCCATGTGCCGCCCCCCATCTGCTGGTTTACGTACACCTCGCGCGAGCCGTCGAGGAAGTTGATGGTGTAATGGGCGTCAGTGGCGCTGTTGGGGAGCGATGTGTACGATACGTACACGGCGTACTTGCCGCGTTCGGGCAGCTCGGCGTTCCATGCGGCTGTCGATGCCTCGTCCTCGTCGTCGGGAAGAACGCACTTGCAAACATCGGCGGTACCGGCTATGAAGGGGTTGTCGGTGGGGCGCAGGGCGCGAGCCGACCATGCGTAGCCGGTGGAGTCTTCAAGTTCCTCCCACTCCTCCTTGCCGTTTGACACGGCGTATTCGCCGGCATCCATGCCGTCGAAATCGGCGATTATCTCGGTGTGGTGCCAGTCGCGTTCACGCGGCATGGTCACGTAAGCGCCGGCATTTTCGAGCATCGGCGCCAGGTAGGCTGTGGTGAAGGTGTGCGACAGCAGGTCCTCGCGTGTGGTGAAGAGCTTCGGACGCTGATATGCCCAGCTGTTGGAACTGGTGTTGAAGTACAGGCCATGGCTGGGCCACAGGGCGATATTGCGCCCCTCGAGACCGTGGGTGATGTCGACCGGGCGGTCGAACGATATGTATTTGTCGGGTTCGGCCAGGATGGTGTCGGTGCCGCGGATGATGACGGGGCGCCGGGGTGTCGACGGGCGGCGGTAACTGCCGCGGCTTATGGACGCGCGCGATATGCGGTGGGTGCTGCCTCCGGTGGAGCGGCCGCGCTGACGGCGGCTGAACTTCGAGCGGCGCGACGATACCGACCGGGCGTCGCGGCGGTTATAGCTGCGTGAACTGCGACGGGAGCTTTTGCGCGATTTTTTGGAACTCTTCGATTTCGAAGATTTTTTTGATTTCTTTGAACCTTTCTTGCTCGATTTCTTGCTTTTTGACGTTTGCTCGGTCCTTGCCTTCCCCGATGACCGCTTTTTGGCGTAGGCCGGCTCGGCCAGGCTGCCTAACAGTCCGATAATCAGGGCTACAATGAGAGCATGTAGAGAAAATCGTTTCACTGAAATTTGTTTTGATGATTCGTGATTCTTAAGGTAAGTCTTACTTCTGCCACCAGGTGTAGTTGCGGCGCTCGCCCCGGTTGCAGAGAAACCGTGCCTTGAGGTCGGCGGTCCAGCGCCAGAGGATCTGCCACCACAGCAGGGCGCCGGCGAGACGCACTCCCAAGGTGCGGCCTGTGGTCTGCCAGCTCTTTGTCAGCGGAATCCACAACGCCGGGATGAGCAGTATCAGCAGGCAGGAGGGGAGCAGATTGGGGATGGAGAACACGGCCGCTACCGCTATGGCGGCAATCCATACCCACATCATGATGGTGGAGAAGCCCATGAAAATCCGTGCTCCTTTGGGGAGGAAGCGCGCCGTGAAGGCGTGGTTCATCTTCATCTCGCGCCACGCCTTGAGCGGGTCGTAATAGCGTACGCTCATGCGTGCGCCGGGACTGAGTTCCACCGAGGTATTGTCGGGGGTGACTATCTGGTTGACGAACAGGTCGTCGTCTCCGTTGTGCATATTCATGCTACGCGAGAATCCTTTGGCATCGAAGAAGAGTTTACGCGCGTATGCCAGGTTGTTGCCGGTGCCGCGGTAGGGATGCCCCCCTAAGGCTGCCGAGAGCCATGTGGCGCCGGTGGCTATCTGGTCGAAGGCAGGCATGGCTTTGCGGAGACCCGAGATGCGGCTCCAGCCCAATACAACCTGCTTGCCGGCGGCGAAATGGCGACCCATCAGGCGCAGCCACTGCAGCGACGCGGGTTTGCAACCGGCGGTGGTAAGCACTATGTAATCGTGTTTGGCGGCCTTGATACCCAGTGAGATAGCGAGCTTCTTGCGGCTGAGGTTGTGCGCCTCCTCGGGTACGAACGTGTGGCGCAGGTTGGGGTATTCGTTCTGCAGGCGCTTCACCACATCGGCCAGGTCGAGCGACGAGCCGTCGTTGATGACGATTACCTCGAACTCTCCCGGGTATTCCTGCCGGAGCACCAGCGGGAGCATCTGCTCAAGGTCATCGGCGTTGAATGCCGCATAAACTATGACCGACAGCGCCGGCAGTTTAGTTTCTCCGTCCCGTTGCGGTTCGGCTTCGGCGTCGTCATCCGGTGCTTTCAGGGTGATGCGGCGGCGGTAAGGCACAAGCAGCCATAACATGGCCGCAAGGGCTGTTACAACGGCTATATATACAATCGGATTTATGTTATATATTGAGAAGTACACGTTGGATAATGCTTTACAACAACAAAATTACAAAATTCAAGTCAAAAACCATGCCACGACTGAAGGAAAATCCGCTAAATTAGCTTACCTTTGTACTTCAATGGAAAAATTAACAATTGAAGTGGACCGCCTGAAAGTGCGTGCGTATCACGGTGTTTTCCCTCAGGAACGAGCTGTGGGCAATGATTTTGAGGTCACCCTAAGCGTCACGGTCATTCCTGAAGGTATATCGGAAATGGCCGACCGGCTTGACAACACGGTGAGTTACGCCGACCTCGCCGGAATTATCCGTGAGGTGATGGGTCGTCCCGTCGACCTGCTCGAAACGGTGGCCCTCAATATCAGCCGCGAGGTGCGCGGCCGCTTTCCGGCCGTCACCGGCGGTCGCGTAAAGGTGACCAAGCTTCACCCGCCCCTGCCGCAGGCTATGGCCGGAGCTTCCATTATCTACGAGTGGGGTGACTGCCCTTAAACAGCCTCTAAAATTAATTTGAAAATGAATATAGACGCTACAGCATGTAAAGAGGAATTCTGCCGGTTGCTGCGGAGCACCGAACGTCCCGGCGTTGACGATGTGATCTCAGACCTCGAACGTGACGGATTTTTCGAAGCACCCGCATCTGCCGGACATCACCTGAATGTGGCCGGCGGTCTGGCACAGCATTCCATTTTTGTCTGCAAAGCTTCCCTCAAAGTATGGGAGGGACTCTGCCAGCTCGACCCTGTCCTCGAAAAAGAGGTGCAGCGCGACAGTATAATCATCGCTTCGCTTCTTCACGACGTGTGCAAGACCGACATCTATTTCCGGAGTGTCAAGAAACGTAAGAATCAGCTCGGCCAATGGGAGGATTCCGAAGGGTACAAAGTGTCGTACAAGAGTTTCCCGATGGGTCACGGAGAAAAGTCGGTGATAATGGTGCTCCTGTCGGGCCTCGAACTCTCTGACGCCGAGATGCTTGCCATCCGCTGGCACATGGGTGCATGGGGCGTAAACCAGAACAGTTTCGAGGAGTGCCGCAACTACGACACCGCCCGTCAGCTCTATCCGCTCGTGGCAATTGTGCAAGCCGGCGACTCACTTGCCGCAGCCGTACTTGAACGTTCGGCCGGCGATATCGATGACCTTTAGCCTCTTAATATGGTTTCCGAACCTTCTTCCGGCGGCAAACCCCTCGTACAGGTATCCGCCGGCATTATTTATGACACGGATGGCGCGGTGTTGGCGTGTCGCCGCGGCAAAGGTAAGAACCCCGAAACAGACTTCAAATGGGAATTCCCCGGAGGAAAACTCGAGCCGGGCGAGACAGCCCGTGACGCCGTGCGCCGTGAACTCCGCGAAGAGCTCGGCATTGAGGTGACGGCCGGCCGCATGATAGCCGTCATCGAATACGAATACCCCACATTCATCATTCGCCTCCATGCCGTAGAGTGCCGAATCCTCGAAGGCTCTCCGCATCTGTCGGTCCACACCGGGCTGCGGTGGGTTCACCCCGTCGACCTCCCCTCGCTCCCCTTCTGCCCCGCCGATATACCCCTTCTCCCTCTCTTGATTCAGTAATAACCGGTTTCGAATAATCATTGCCCCCGACTCGTCATCGGGGCATGGTTTCCTAAAGGTCGCCGACCAAAACAAATAATGATAAATAATAAGAAGCGGCCGCATCGTGGAGGATGCGGCCGCTTTTTTATGTTAGGTGTGGATTAATTCTGCTGGTTGGAGTAGAATTTCTGGATGCGGTAGTCAACTTTCTTGTGGCCGAGGAGCACGGCGCCGAAGGTGCGCTGGAACGACATTCCGCCCTGAGTCATGTTGAATGCCTGGGCATCCTGTGTGAAGTTGAACGGACGACCCTGGGTGCTCTCGTTGAGAATCTGGAAGACGGTAGCGCCGGTTGAGGTGGCGATGGGGCCTACAAGCTGACCCTTCTTGGCCATTTTGACGTTGGCGGCAAGAACGGGATCGGAGCCACGGCCGAACGATACGGTGAGCGAGTCGGTGGCGACGCCCATTACCCGGGCATAGCCGGCCACGCTGTTGGATTTGCCCTTGTACTGGGCTACGAGTTTGTCGGCTTTCTTCTTGGCCATCACGCGTTCGTTGAGGAACTTCGATACGTGTGAGTCGGTGATGGGGAGGTAGTCGCCGTCGTAGATGTCAACGACCACGGCGCCGATAAGGCGTGTGGAGCGTTCGTCGGTGAATACGCCTGATACTTCACCCTTGTCGGCATCAAGAGCCCATTTGCACACGTTGCGCGAGTCGCGCAGGCCGTTGAGCTGGAGGGTCGCTTTGGTTACCTGGGCATCCTGGGCGGTGTAACCGGCCTTTGCCGCGTTGGCGGTGAATTTATCGGCGGTGTTGTTGGTCTGCAGGAACTTGCGGAGGTCGCTGTTGAGCTTCTCTACGGTAGCGGGCGAAGGCTCGACTACGTAGGTTACCTGAGCGATGTCGTAAACAGTTACTGGAGCCTTGCGGTTGCGAATGCGCAGGAGCATGCCGGGCTGGGGAGCGTTCTTCGGAGCGAAGTACGAGCCGGGTTCTGCGTTGGTGAGTTCATCCTTGAACGCTGCCATCTGCGGGTCGACCAGCGAGGTCCAGATGCTGTCCTGACCCTGGGCCTTGTCGCCGAGGTCGGCAACTTTGACACCGGCGTTGAGCTGAGCCATCACGGAGTCGGTCATGTTGGCGTCGGCAACGATGGCCATGTCAACGAGCACTGAGTCGACCTGCGAGGTAGAGCCTAACAGTTTGGCCAGGGTGTAGGTGTTGTTGATGAACGAAACTGATACCACGGTGTCGGCCTCGAGCTGTGCCAGTTTGTTCTTGAGCTGGGGGTTCATGGCCGAGGCTGTGGTGCTTACGCGGTTGATTACGAAAGCGTTGTTGTCGGCAAGACCTTCGGTGGCGGGTTTGGCCTTGAGGTCGGCCAGACCTTTGTTGACGATGGCCTTGGCGGCGTCCTGGTCCTTCTGCGAGGGCTCGATTGACACGGTGACATACGAGAGGACGCGGGTGTCCTGAGTCAGGCGGAAGAGACCTTTGATTTTGTCGTACTCAGCTTTGAGCTCGTCGGGCGTAACGGTTACGTCCTTGTCGGCGATGGCCGAATTGTCCTTCTGTGCGCGGAGCACGGTCCACGACTTGGTGGTCTGTTCGTATGCGTTTTGGGCGTCGAGCTTATTGGCGTTCATAGAGCCGGCGAGCAGGGTCTGGAACTTCGAGGCCATGAGCATATCCTCGGTCTGTTTCTCGAGGTTAGCCCATACTTCGCGGAGCTGCTGAATCTGCTGGGGGTCGGTGATTCCCTGCTTCGAGGGGTTTGTGAAGGCTTCAAAAAGCATCTTGGGGTCGGCTATACCCATCTGCTGCACCATCTGCAGTACGTAGGGGTGGGGTGTGGGGCCGATGATAGCCTTCGACAGCTCGTTGTCGGTGACGGTGAGGCCGAGGCGCTTGTATTCTTTCTTAAGGAGGGCTTCCTGAATCATACCCTCGAGCACCTGGCTCTGGAGCATGTCGCGGTCAACATCGTTGTAGCCCTGGTTCTGGTAGTTTTCCTGCATCTGTTCGACGCGTTTCTGGAATTCCAGGTAGTCGATTTTCTCGCCGTCGACCTTAGCCACGGTGTGGCTGTCGGTGAACAGCTCCTGGGGGCGGTCAACCGCCGTGAGGATGAACAGCAGCAAAGCCACACCCAGAATCGAGATGATAAGGATGGGACGCTGCCGGATTTGTTCAAGTGTAGACATTTAAAGTTAAATGGTTTATGATTGTTTATTATATTTCAAAACAATGTAAATCGGCCACCGCATATCGCCCTGCAGCGGGGTGCGGGCTTACCCGGTGCGCATATTAAGCGCACAAAGATACGGAATTTCGTTTTAACCGACAAATATTTGTGATTTTTTGCTGTAAAATCTGAATTGATTTGGTTTTGTGGTTGCATTATCTTAACTTTGTGAGCAGACAATAATAGTATTAACACTTACTTAACACCCTTACTGACATGAAAAAAGTGCTTTTGGCATTCTGTATGCTCTTAGTGGGCGTGATTACATCACAGGCCACCTCCCTTTTCCCCTTCTTCGGCGACCTTGTGGGCAACTACGACACCCTCAAGGATTCCGATAATCAGTTTGTAGCCAAAGGGGTATCGATGCTCGGCGACATCGAGGCCACCGAAAGTTTTATGGCCGCTGCCGGTTCGCCGACGGCAACCACATGCCTTTCGGCTGATGCCTTACGTTCCTGTATCGACTCGCTTGACGCCCGGATCGGGGTGGCTGTGATTATTGATGGCCGCGACACGGTGACCGTTGCCGGCCGCGACGACTTCCCCATGCTCAGCGTCTACAAATTCCCGCAGGCACTCGCCGTGGCCGACTATTGTATCGCCAACGGCGTTGCCTTCGAGGACTCCATCGACATCCAACCCGCACAAATCAAGGAGAATACGTGGAGCCCGTTACGCGAGAAGTACGGTATTAAGGCCTTGCGTATCCCTCTTGAAGAACTTTTGAGCTATACACTTCAGCAGAGCGACAACAATGCCTGCGACATATTGTTCGACTTCATCGGAGGACCGGCCGTAGCCGACAGCCTGATGCACGCCCGGGGCTTTTGTGACATTCATATCCGCGACACCGAGGAGGCTATGCACAGCGATGTGATGCGCTGCTACCGCAACTCGTCGACACCCCTGGAGATGGCCCGGCTGATGGAGTATTTCATGCGCGACCTCCGGCTGACCGATGCCCGTTATGCCAAAATCGCCACACTCATGACCGATTGCCGCACCGGTCTCGACCGCCTGGCAGCCCCTCTGCAGCGTACCTCAGCTGTGCTGACCCACAAAACCGGCACCGGCGACCTCAACCCCTCCGGGCGTCAAATCGCCGTGAACGATGTGGGCTACATCACCCTTCCCGACGGCCGGTCATATTCCATCGTCGTATTTATCGCCGATTCCGCGCTGAAGCCCATGGAGTCTGCCTCTGTTATCGCCACACTCTCCCGGGTCGTTTACAATTGCCTTGCCTCCGCGTCCGGCTGACCTCCCGACCGGTACAGATATAATCAAGAGGCTGTGTCAAAAGAGGCTGCGCCTATTTTGACACAGCCCCAATGCAAAGGACGGTTTCTATTCCTCGATGCGCGAGGGGCACAAGTACGATGCCAACGATAATCAGTACCTCGATACTCTCGGATATGATTACGACTTCTCGACGCTCGACGCCCGCGCCGACAAGGACGTTGACCCCGACGCGCCTATCTGCATCGGAATGGACTACAACGCCAACATCAACTGGATTGTCGCCGGTCAGCCGCGCGACCACCGACTCAATGTTATCATGTCGTTCTACGTCAAGTTCGAGCGTAAGATACCGGCACTCGTCGATGACTTCTGCCGCTACTATACGGAGCATCGCAATAAGACGGTGGTCTATTACTACGACGCTACCGCTCTCGGCTCAAACTATGCCGTCAACGAACAGGACTTCCGTTGGGTGGTCGTCCACGAGTTTGAACGCCACGGCTGGACTGTCGAGGCGGTCTATCTCGGCAATCCCATGCGGCACGATGAGAAATATCTTCTCATCAACCAAGGTTTTGCCGGCAAGCAACGCCTTATGCCTTTCTTCAACCGCCAGAATAACGATGACCTTATCCTCGCCATTCAAGCAGCCGGCGTGAGCCGTGGCCGTAACGGTTTTCGCAAGGACAAAGGCGGCGAGAAACTTGCCGAGTCGGAGGAACACCTCCTCGAACACCGCACCGACGGCACAGATGCGTTTGATACGCTGTATATAGGTTGTGAGAAATTCCCTTATAGAGATGCTTTCTCGCTCACAATGTCAGGCGTGTTATGACCGAACATCCTAATAAAAGTTAAAATTTGGGCATTATCTTTATTTTCTTCTCCTTTAATTTGTTCATATAAAAAAACTATTGTACCTTTGCAGAGCAAAATAAGGCGACTATCGGTTTCAACCGAGTCAAAGATAACCGAACCCGTTAGCATCCCGTAGAACTGCTGGCGGGTCACTTCTTTTTTATATGAACCAACTACCTCGTTCGATAGACGAACATATAAAATATCTCCAACAAAAAGGGATGGCGTTTCCTGATAAGGAAGCAGCCTCTGCTTTGTTTTCGCGTGTCAGCTATTCACGGCTTAAATACTATTGGCGAGATTTAATTGATGAAGATACAGACGGCGATTTTGTGGATGGCGCAACATTTTCCACCATTATAGAAAGATATGCCTTTGACCATAATCTAAGAGTAATACTTTTTGATGCTATTGAAACGATTGAAGTTGCTCTTAGAGCCAAAATCATTGACCACATGTCGAAAGCAGCCGGGCATGGATTGTGGTATCTTGATTCTTCTTTATTTGAGGATAAACAACGACACCAAGATTTTGTCCTCGATTTAAAATATGAGTTTGAACGAAGCACCGAACCATTCGCTAAAAAATATATATCGGAACACCCGGATTGGGATAGCGAATCTTTATCAGGTGACAACCCTGATGCATGGCTCATTATAGAGGTCGCAACTTTCGGGACTCTTTCAAAAATGTATAAGAATCTTAAGAGTCAGTTGCCTCAGCGCTCAGCAGTAGTCAATGACTTCGGGCTGTATTCCTCAAAAGACTTTTCCAACTGGATTGAGGTGGTCTCTCTTATGCGTAATATTGTAGCTCACCATTCGCGCTTATGGAATAGAAGCCTTGGTAAAAAGATTATTGATCCAAAAGGAAGACGAGATGCATGGCTTAACGGTGGACTCACTGAAATGCAAAAAAAGAAGCCCTACGCGGTAATTTGCGCCATTGCATATCTATGCAAGGCTGTAAATCCTCAGCATGGATTTACTAATTCAGTAAAACAACTTTGCTCTGCTTATTCTGATATTCCTCTTGTAAGATATGGATTCCCGATAAGATGGGAGAAAGAGCCATTATGGAGGTGATACCTATGAGAAAAGCGCTATATTTGATATTCGCTGTCATAGCATTGTGCGTTGCATCTTGCTCAGGATCAGCCTCCCGATATAATAAAGAGTTATGTGATGCGGAGAGGCTAATTCAGACAAATACTGACAGTGCCCTGTTGGTGCTTGAAGCAATTGACCCCTCAGACCTTAAAATTGATTCCTTAAAGGCAAAGTACCATTTTCTGAAAGCGTATGGCCACATGAAACAGAACCGCTCAATGATCGGGGACTCGCTGATTGGTTTCGCTCATAATTATTATCGGAATATTGATAAGGTCAGAGGTGTCAGAAGTGGTATCGCATTCGCCTGGTACAAATTTTGGGTTGGAGACACCCCGGGGGCTATTTCAATGCTTGATTCTCTTGCAGGTCTGCCCGATGTCCCGGACTCTATAATGATGCAGACCCTACGTATCCGCGTATTGCTCGGCGCCTCGGAATATCAGGGCTACCCCCTCATTCCATATGCAAAGAGACTGATGGCTCTTGAAACCGATTCCCTTAGAAAAATTGAAGCTAAATACATGCTTCTGACCGGGTATGAGTATGCAGGCGAGATGGACTCGGCCCTCCATCTCGTAGATGAACTTGTGGACTACGCCCGAACACACAATATGGGTGACAAACAGTTCATATTTGAGCTTGAACGGGCACAACTTTTAACCGAAGCAGGTAGAAACCAAGAAAGCAACCATACCGTCACAGAAATATTCCGTAAAGCCGGACCGGATAACGGAGCCGCCGATTATCTGCAATTCCAGTATGCTATAAATGCACTGAATACAGGCGACATTCGGGCTGCATCCCACCATCTCGCATTAGCTGATAGCATTGCATCAAGTCTGCGTCGTGATGATGACGCATATTTCAGGAGTTACAGCAATCTACTCCATGCAATGATTGTCTTCAAGCAGACCGGACGCATAAAGCTGATATATATCAACGGCCTTAACAATCGGCGGAGCGAGAGATACAACCGCATGAAAGCCTCTCAATGGGAGTCGGAACGCAGTGCCTTGAAACAGCAGAACCGCGCATTAGTGCTGAAAACTGAAAGCGAGCATAAGACAGTGGTTATTCTTGTCATAAGTTTTGTGGCATTATTGGTTATTGCCGGAGCAGTCTGGATTGTGGTTATGCGTCGTCAGCGCGAACGTGAAAATGAAGAACGCGTAGAAGCATTGCAGAAAATGGTAGATGAGTATAAATACGTTCAGGCTGAGCCGCAGACACAAATCGAGAACTCGTCGGTACTCCGTAGCGCCATGCTCAGGCAACTTGGGATTATCAAGATGGTGGCAGAGACTCCGACTGAACAGAATCGTGAGATGCTCCGCAAATTCTCATCTATTGACGGCGAGACCAACGGCGAACTTGTAGATTGGAATAACGTCTATGAAATTATTGACAATCTCTACAACGGATTTTATGGTAAACTCCACAAAAAATACGGAGAAGTTCTAACACAGAAAGAACAACAGATAATCGTGCTCATGTTGGCAGGTTTCTCAACAAAGGAAATCAGTGTCATAACCGGGCAGACCACTTCCACAATCTATGTTCGGAAAACCTCTATAAGAAAGAAACTCG
>CAMEPD010000018.1 GCA_945931475.1 uncultured Muribaculaceae bacterium
AGCCCGCTATGCTCCCTTTTGATTTAATGTGATTTATCTCAAAAACCGACCACCGTAACGTTAACATTTATTTTTTAACAGCCTCTTAGTGGAGTTAAAGGGCTGTGGAGGTAATGGTGCCGGTGGCGAGGGTTGTCTCGAGGGTGTCACCGGCGGTGATTTCGGCGGCCGACTTTACGGCGTGGCCGTTGATGCGGGTTATGGAGTAGCCTCGCAGGAGTGTTGCCTGCGGCGATAGGGTGTCGAGCAGGCGCTGATCGTTGTCGAGATCGGCGCGGCGCCGCTGTATGATGTTCGCGGCTGCTGCGGCGATAGCCTCCCCCTTCATGGCGAGGCGCTCAAGCTGCGGGTGGATGAGGCGTCCCGAAACGCCGGAGAGAAGGCTTACGGCGTTGGTAAGACGCGATTTGGCGCGTTCGAAGGCTCCCGCTGCAGCCACAGGGAGGAGTCCCCGTGCCTGGGCGAGCTGTTCACGGTCGCCGGTAAGGCGATCGGTGACGCTCTGCAGGATGCGCTGCCCTAAGGTGATGAACTGTGTGAGGACAACGTCGCCGCGGCTGATGAGCCATTCGGCCACGGCTGTAGGGGTTTTCAGGCGCGTATTTGCCACCCAGTCGAGCACGGTGACATCGCGTTCGTGGCCGATGCCGATGGCTATGGGGAGCGGGAACTGCGCCACGGCTGCCGCCAGGTCGTAATCTTCGTATGCCTGGAGGTCGGAGGTGGCGCCACCACCGCGGATTATCACCACGCCGTCCCAATCGGCGACTTCGCTACTGATTCTGTCGAGGGCCGCGATAATCGACTGCGGGGCCGACGCGCCCTGCATTGTTGCCGGGAAGAGCTTGGTGGTGAAGCGGAT
Organism: uncultured Muribaculaceae bacterium; assembly: GCA_945931475.1. GTDB lineage: Bacteria > Bacteroidota > Bacteroidia > Bacteroidales > Muribaculaceae > UBA7173. Next base: position 863 of record CAMEPD010000018.1, read on the forward strand.
ACGGTTGACCGAGCTGTACAGTTGGTTGATGAAGTCGCCGTATCCGGCGGCTCCGGGGGCCGAAATTACGGCGATGCGCTGCGGCACGAGCGTCCACTCGAGGCTGCGGTTGAGTTCGAGTATTCCGTCGGCCTTGAGGCGACGCAGAATCTCGGCACGTCGGCGCAGCAGGTCACCCATGGTGTATTCGGGGTTCACATGACTGATTACCAGTGAGATACCATAAACCGGATGGTACGATACCGAAGCGAGCACCATCACCTTCAGGCCCGACGCAAACTGCTGACCGGTAGCGGCATAGAACTGCGGCGCAATCCAGCGGTAGTTGTTGGCCCAGATACAGCCGCGCACGCGGGCCACCTGACGCCCGACGTCGTCCTTCTGCAGCAGTTCCATGTAGCAGTGGCCGCCGCGCACCTGCACGTCCTGAAGCTCGGCAACAACCCATTTGTTCTGAGTTTCGGGGCGCTGCACCAGGTTTTTCACCGTGTTAAGCAACTGCTCGAGCGTGAGAGCCTGTTCCATAGCGTTACTTCTTGAGTTTGAAACCCTTTCCGGTCAATTGGTATGTGAGCGAGCCCCGCAACGACGAGCCTACCAGGTCGGTTACCTCTTCGGGGAGATAGCTGCCGAGGTTGTTGCTGAGAATCAGTTCGCCGGTCGACGGCTTGTAAATCATTTTTGCGAGCATTATGGGCACGGCGTTCTCCAGGTCGGATTTCCGCTTTTTAGCCTCGGGGAGTATCCAGTCGCTTAGCGTGGGTACCATGAAGTAGCCCTTGCGCGAGGGGGTCCAGTCGAGGTTGTAGAATTTCACCGTAGAGTCCTCCTGGGGCGTTTTCACCGTGTTGATAACCATGACGTCGCGTTCACCTTTGCCGTTGTTGATGATGCTGATGGTGCGTTCGCCCACGGCCGAGGTGGTGAAGGTAATCTGATCGTCGCTGAGCGAAGTGATGCGCACATCCTTGCCGAAAACGTTCTTCGAGGGGTGGTCCATGCCGGCCTTGAAGTAGTCGAGCATATCGAGGCGAGTTATCTCGTCGATGGTGGGGACAATCTCGACAGGGGCAATCATGAATAGGTATTCGGCTGTGACAGAATCGGGGTCGAACGCCACGGAGTCGACTGCCTCTATCCCGTCAAAGAGGGGGGGGGCTGCGAGGGCTGCGACAGTGTCAAGCTCAAGCGCCGCAGGGTCGGGAGACGAAGCACCGGCGGTGTTCGTCGGCATCAGGCCTAAGAACGCCGCGATGCCGAGCAGCGCCACGGCGAATATTTTGCTGTTGATTTTCATTGTTACAAAAGTAGCGAATAAAATTGAAACCGCTCGCTCCCGAGCGAAAAATTTCAGCGACGGCGCGCGGTACCTTTGCCCTTGCGGGCGCCGAACGGACGTGGTTCGTCGGCTGTTTCGCGCGAGCGGCGAGTGGCGGCGTGGGCATAGTCCTTGTCGGCTTCGGCAATCTCGGAGTAGATGCGCTTGCCCACGAAGTCGGCGCCCTTCAGCGCAGTCACCACGCGGCGCGCGTCAGCCTTGCGGACATCAAACAGCGAGTACGACGGCATCAGATCGATGCGCCCCACGTCGACGCGTTTGCCGGCGACGTTACGGTTAAGCAGGTCGATGAGGTTGCCGGCATAGAACCCGTCGCGCTTGCCCAGGTTCACGTATATGCGTTCCATCCCCTTGGAGGCGGTGCGGCGGTCCTTGTCGTCGGAACCGCGGTCGAATTTCTCCTTCTTCTCCTTGCGGGGTTTCTCGTCGATGAAGTCGATTTTCGGGGCGTCCTTGTAGTATTCGAGCAGACGGTTGAACTCGAGCGAGAGCACACGCTTGATGAGGTCTTCCGACGACAGCCAGCCGAGTTTCTTGATTACGCCGGGCACGTATTTGGCCATCTGCTCCTCGTCGACCTGCGCGCGCTCGATGCGGTCGGCCAGGTGGTAGAGCTGTTTCTCGATGATATGCTCGGGCGTGGGCACTTCGCGGCGCTCGAATTTCTTGCCGATAATGCGTTCAATCTCACGCAGTTTCCCTTTCTCGCGCGAGTGGATGATGGCCACCGATACGCCGCTCTTGCCGGCGCGGCCCGTACGGCCCGACCGGTGGGTGTATACGGCCGTGTCCTCGGGTAGTCCGTAGTTGATGACGTGGGTGAGGTTGTCGACGTCGAGCCCGCGGGCCGCCACGTCGGTAGCCACGAGTATGCGCGTCACGCGGTCGCGGAATTTCTTCATCACGATGTCGCGCTGCTGCTGCGAGAGATCGCCGTGAAGGGCCTCGGCGTTGTACCCGTCGCGGATGAGGTTTTCGGCAATCTCCTGGGTGTCACGGCGTGTGCGGCAGAAGACTATGGCGTAGATGTCGGACGAATTGTCGACCACTCGTTTCAGGGCCAGGTACTTGTCGCGCGCGTTCACCATATAATATATGTGTTTCACGTTTTCGGCGCCCTCGTTGCGGCTACCCACCACAATCTCCACGGGGTCGTTCATATAGCGCTTGGCGATTTTCTCGATTTCGGCCGGCATAGTGGCCGAGAACATCAGCATCTTGCGCTCGGCGGGGACATGGTCGAGAATCTCGTTGATAGAGTCGAGGAATCCCATGTTGAGCATCTCGTCGGCCTCGTCGAGAATCACCGTGTGCACGTCGCCCAGGCGCACCACGCCGCGGTTGATAAGGTCGATGAGACGCCCCGGAGTGGCCACGATAATCTGCACGCCCTCACGCAGGGCGCGTATCTGGCTCTCAATCGACGAGCCGCCGTAGACCGGCAGCACGCGCAGGTCGGGGATATATTTCGAGAAATCGGCCAGGTCGGAGGCTATCTGAAGGCAAAGTTCGCGCGTGGGGGCCAGTATGAGGGCCTGCGGCACGTTGCGCGACACGTCGGTGCGCTGAATCACCGGCAGCCCGAAAGCCGCCGTTTTGCCCGTGCCGGTCTGGGCCAATACCACCACATCACCCTCATTTTCAAGCAGATGTGGTATGACTTTCTCCTGAACGGGCATAGGGTTTTCAAAGCCCATATCTTCGATGGCGTGGCGCAGAGGCTCGTTCACGCCTAATTCTTCAAATGTCATATATGTAATTTTATAAAATATCAAACAGTCGGCATTTCATTGCCGCTTACATATTAACTAACAGATGATGCAAATTGATTTCAACGATACAAAGGTAAAATTAAAATATCAATAAATCAGTGCAATTTCGTAACTTTGTGGCATGCGAACCGACACACTCTACATAACCGACCTCGACGGCACCCTGCTCGACGACACATCGCACGTGCCGCCGCAGGCCGTGAGGATGCTCAGCGGGCTGATTCACGACGGGGCCATGTTCACTGTAGCCACGGCGCGCACACCGGCTACCGTGCAGGGGCTGCTCAAAGGGGTTCCGGCCGCCCACTTCACCACCCCCGCCGGTGAGCAACTGCGCGTCCCCTGGATAGTGATGACCGGCTCGGCGCTTTGGGACAACGAGAAGGGCGAGTACACCGAAATCGCCCTGATACCCGAGGCGGACGCCATGGCCATCCGTGCGGCTTTCGAGCGCTCAGGGCTGCGGCCGTTCACCTATTGTCTGTCGGGCAATTCGTTCCTCAACGTATATCACCCGCAGGCGATGTCGGCCTACGAGAATTCGTTCTATCAGGATCGCCGACGTCTGCAGCTCAAGCGTTTCCACCTCGACCAGCAGCCCTCCGACATGGCTCATGTGGTGCTGTTCTTCGCCATCGGCCCCGAGGAGATTATCGAGGCCACCGACCGCGAGCTCAAGAGTGCCACCCGGTGCGCCGTCGCGTGGTACCGCGATGCGGTGCGCCCGGCCACGGGACTGATTGACCTGTACGCCCCCGGGGTGTCGAAAGCCTCAGCCTTACGGAAGATGAAGGAGCGCACCGGCGCCCGGCGTGTGGTGGTATTCGGCGACAACCTCAATGACCTGCCGATGCTCCGCGAGGCCGATGTGGCCGTGGCCGTCGGCAACGCCCTGCCCGAAGTGAAGGCGCAGGCCGACGTGGTTATCGGCCGCAACACCGAAATCGCTGTACCGAAGTTTATTTTAAACGATTGACCCATGAATATTTACGACTTGCGCAGATTCGGAGTGGCACTCTTCCTGTTGGTGACGCTCGTACTGGTGGGAATGTTCCTGTACATCTCCAACAACCTGGTGCACGACCTGGCGCGTCAGGAGCGCGAGCGTATGCAGATATGGGCTGACGCCACCAAACAGATTGCCGACATCGGGGCCAATCCCGAGGCGGCACAATCGCCTGACAATCTGGAGTTTTTGCTCAACATCATCGAACAGAACCACACCATCCCGGTGCTACTCACCGACAACGACGGCAACATCCTCGACCACCGCAATTTCGACCTTCCCGAGCCGGTCGATTCCCTCAACCCCTACGAGCTGTCGCCTGAGAATGAACACTTTCTGCGTGAACGGCTCGCTTCGCTGGAGAAGCGAGCCAATGTGATACACATTATCATATCGCCCGAGAATATGCAGCACCTCTACTACGACGACTCGAAGCTGCTGAAGAAATTGAGCTGGTACCCGTACGTGCAAATCGTTATCATGCTGGCATTTATCCTTGTGGTGTACTTCGCGGTAAACTCCACGCGGCGAGCCGAGCAGAACAAGGTGTGGGTAGGTCTGTCGAAAGAGACAGCTCACCAGTTGGGAACCCCCATCAGTTCGCTGATGGCGTGGATGCAGCTGCTGCCCGAGTTGGGGGTCGACCGCGACACGGTCGAGGAGATGAACAAGGATGTCACGCGCCTGTCGACCATCGCCTCGCGCTTCTCGAAAATCGGCTCACGGCCGCAGATGGAGAGCGAGGATTTCAATTCGCTGGTATTCCACGCCACATCGTATATGCGCACTCGCATCTCGTCGCGTATCTCATTGGAGGTCAACCTGTGCGACGAACCGCTGCCGGTGCGCGCCTCGGCTCCGCTGATGGAGTGGGTGATGGAAAATCTTATCAAGAACGCCGTCGATGCCATGGAGGGCTCGGGGAGCATCACAGTTACAACATCGCTGGTGAACGGCATGGCCGAACTGTCTGTGACCGATACCGGCAAGGGCATCCCGCGCAAGAACCACAAGACCGTATTCAACCCAGGCTATACTACCAAGAAACGCGGCTGGGGCCTGGGACTGGCATTAGCAAAACGAATTATCGAGCAGTATCACTGCGGACGCATCTTCGTGGCCTGGTCGGAGCTCGGCAAAGGCACCACCTTCAAGGTGGAGCTCCCCTGCACGGCATAGCATCCGAAACATACACTGTAACCCCGCGAGTTCGGGTACAAGAGATTCCCCAAAAGCAAAAAGGCGATGTGCCGAATTTTGACACATCGCCTGGAGAAAGATAAATTGAAGTATTGCACTGTTTTCTCACGAAAACATCTTCCTCAGTTCACATCATCAATTTCAAATTTGCCATAAAATAATGATAGAAAGCATTATTCAAACAGTGGGAAATCATCGCGACTTGCCGTAGAAATTGAATAAGTTGCTGAACTCGTCAGCAGTTGATTTAGGAAACAATAATCTTCTCAGCGTTGTTGTCGTGTTCGCCGCGAGCGGCGTGTCAGGCTTATGAGAAAGACGCGATACTTTCAGGTTATCTTCCGTGGATATGGTTAGTTTCCGTCTGCTGAAAGAGAAAGAGGGGGAGAGAGGGAAGGATTGAGAGGAGTGGAGAGATAGGGGACAGAGAGGGATAAGCAGCAGCGGAAACTGTTGTTTATGTCGAAGATAAAAGTGTTCGTCGGGGAGTTTTAGTTGTCGTAGAGGGATATCCGCCCGAGGCGGACTTGGGAGCGTTTCAGGCGGCTCGCGCCATGCAAAGATAATGATTGAGATACGATTGGTCGGTTATTCTTTGAGGAGGCGGCCCGCTGTGACGGGTTCCGCTTTTTTTGACACTGCAAAATTACAAACGATATTTTAAATACGAAAGCGAATGCGCTGCGAATTGTGCGGAATTAATAATTTTATATATCTGTTAAGTTAAAGTCGTAAACTCTTAACGCAAATTAAGTTAAAACCATGCAATTTTGGCTGTCTTGCCGGAATTTTGTAACTTTACATTTCGAATATGAAACGAATCGGATACTGGATAGAGGCGATGCGCCTGCGCACGCTCCCGGTAGGCGCCGCAAGTGTGCTTGCCGGGGTAGGCCTGGCGTGCCTCAACGGGTGCTTCCGGGCTGCGCCGGCGGTAATCTGCCTGGTTTTTGCCATCCTGGCCCAGATAGCCTCGAATTTTGCCAACGAATACTTCGACTACCGCGACGGCCTCGACGCTCCCGGACGCGAGGGACCTCGACGCAGCGTCACCGAGGGCGACATCACCCCCCGCGCCATGCTCGCCGCCACATGGATTACCCTGGGTGCAGCCTGTGCAATAGGCTGCCTGCTCATCCTGTGGGGCGGATGGTGGCTCATCGCCGCCGGCGCCTTCATCGCCGTGGGCGTGCTGGCATACTCCACCGGCCCCTTCCCGTTGTCGCGCCACGCCCTGGGCGAAGTGGCCGTGCTGCTCTTCTACGGCATCGTGCCGGTGAACCTTGTCTACTACCTGCAGACCGATACCATGAACGTCGACTCGCTCTGGCTCTCGGTAGCTATCGGTCTGCTCGGATCCAACATCCTGGTGGTCAACAATTACCGCGACCGCCGGGAGGATGAGGCCGTGGGCAAGCACACCGAGGTGGTGCTGTGGGGGCGCAAGTACGCCCTGTGGGACTACGCCATCCAGGCCATTCTCCCCACGGCTCTAACATTCGGGCTGTGGCTGCGCGCCGGGGCGTGGACCCTGGTGTTCCCGACGTTGCAGATTGTGGCGTCGATGCTGCTGCTTAGGCTCTTGGCTACCCGCAGCGGTCACGCCCTGAACCCCGTGCTGGGTATGACGGCCATGACCGAACTTTTCTTCGCCGCGGCGTTTTTGACCGTGGCGGCTATCGCAATGTAACACCATGATACTCAACTCACTCGCCATAACCAACTTCAAGAACATAGCCGATGCCCGGCTGGAGTTCAGCAGCAAAATCAACTGTCTGTTGGGCGACAACGGTATGGGCAAATCGAACCTGCTCGACGCCGTGTACACCCTGAGCTTCTGCAAAAGTTTCTCGGGGCTCACCGACCTGCAGCTCATCCGGCGGGGCGAGACGTTCGCCACCCTGCGCGGCCTTTACCGTCGCCGCGACGCCGATGAGGAGGTTACCTTGGGCTTGCAGCAGGGACGCCGCAAGTCGTTCAAGCGCGGCGGCAAGGAGTACGGACGCCTGAGCGAGCATATCGGGGCCTTCCCATTGGTGCTCGTTGCGCCGGCCGACACCGCCCTGATTACCGGCACGGGCGAGGAGCGCCGCCGACTGATGGACCAGGTAATCTCGCAGACCGACGCCCGCTACCTCGATGCGCTTATACGCTACGGGCGGACCTTGCAGCAACGCAACAAGCTGCTGCGCGACCGATGCGTTGACCACGGCCTTTACGGCGCCGTGGAGAGCGCCATGGCCGCCGCCGCCGACTATATCACACGGCGCCGCGCCGAGTGGGTGGCCGAACTTACCGGCATATTCACCGCGCACTACCACGACATAGCCACCGGGGGCGAACAGCCCTCTCTGGCGCTGCGCAGCCATCTTGCCGACAGGCCCGGCGCGTCGCTCGACACACTCCTCGACGAGGCTCGCTTCCACGACGAGGCCGTGGGCCACACATCGGTGGGGCCGCACCGCGACGACCTGCTGCTCTGCCTCGACGGCATGGACGTGCGCCGCACAGCCTCGCAGGGGCAGCAGAAAACCTACGTCATAGCCCTGCGCCTGGCGCAGTACGAGTTCCTGGCGCGCGCCACCGGCATGAAGCCGCTGCTGTTGCTCGACGATATTTTCGACAAGCTCGACGCCCACCGCGTGGAGCGCCTTGTCGAGGTGGTGTCGTCGCCGATGTTCGGCCAGATTTTCATCACCGACACCAACCGCTCGCATCTCGACCGCATCATGGCGCGTTCGGGCGGCGACCACCGCTCGTGGCTCGTCACCGCCGGCGCCTTCACCCCCACAAACCCCTGACTTTCCCAACGACGATGGAACGCACCGATCCCATGACAATACGCCAGATCATCGACCGGGTAATCGACCGGTCGGCTTCGCGCGACGAATTCCTCGGCTACCGCGCCTCGGCGCTGTGGCCCGATGTCGTAGGCCCGGGCGTCAACCGTATGACCACCCGGCGCTACTTCCGCGACGGCGAGCTGCACGTATACATCTCGTCGGCCCCGATGAAGGCCGAACTGTCGTTCTCGCGCGAGCGCATCGCCGCCTCGATCAACGACATACTCGGCCGCGAAGTGGTGCGTAAAATCATATTGCACTGAATTATGAAAGAATACTCCGATTTCCCGCCCTGCAACAACCCCAAGGTGCCGGCCCCGTCGGCGCCGCTGCGCTACTGCACCGAGGTTCAGACCCGCTTCGTGGATTTCGACATCTTCGGACATCTGAACAACACCGTCTACATGGCCCTGCTCGACATGGGCAAGGTGGGCTACTACCGCGACGTGCTGCACCACGACTTCGACTTCGGGCAGACCACAGCCGTGATAGTGAACATCAACCTGTCGTTCGCCTCGCCGGCGTATATGGGCGAGCCGTTGGCCGTGTTCACGGCGTGTATCCATGTGTCGCGCCACAGTTTCACCCTGGAGCAGCGCATCATCAACACCCTGACCGGCGACGTGAAATGCTACGCCCGCACCGTCATGGCCTGTTTCGACGCCCGCACCGCCACCGGCGCCGAAGTGCCGCAGGAATGGATTAAATCAGCCGCCGATTTTGAAAAGTGGCCCGAAACTCCTAACTTTGCCGAAGAAACACCATCTCAACAGAAATGACCTGCGAAACCAAGGATAAAACAATACAGGCAGTGGATGTGCAGCAGACCATGACTCAGATACTTGAGGCTGAGAGCCGCGCCATACGCAACATCCCGGTCGACGGCTCGTATCAGCGCGCTGTGGAGATTATCGTGGAGCAAGTGCACCGGCGTCACGGCAAAATCGTCACCTCAGGAATGGGGAAATGCGGCCAGATTGCCATGAACATCGCCACGACCTTCTGCTCGACCGGTTCGCCGGCAGTGAACCTCCATCCGGCCGAAGCGCAGCACGGCGACCTTGGTATCCTCCAGGACAACGACGTCCTGCTGCTGCTGTCAAACTCAGGCAAGACCCGCGAGATACTCGAACTTGTGGAACTGGCGCGCCGCCTCACTCCCGATGTGCCGGTAATCACCATCACCGGCAACGCCGGTTCACCATTGGCCGAGCTGGCCGATGTAACGTTGTTCACCGGAGGTGCCCCCGAAGTCTGCCCGTTGGGCCTGACTCCCACCACCTCGACCACGGCCATGACCGTGATGGGCGACGTATTAGTGGTGAGCTGCATGAAGGCAATCGGCTTCACCCGTCACGAGTATGCCCTGCGCCACCACGGCGGATACCTCGGCAGCGTTGCCAAGAAAGGTTGAGCCGGATGACGAAATGTTATAATCTATTAAATTACTAAATATGTCAACGCTCAATCAGGGGGCTGCACCGCAGCGCCCGCTCCCTAAGATAGATGACCTCGATGTGGCAATCGTGGTGGCCGAATGGAACGGTCAGGTAACCCAGCGGTTGCTGCAGGGCGCCCTTCAGGTCTTCCAGTATGAAGGCTATGACATCCAGGAAGATGTCGATGTGTACTATGTGCCCGGTGCAGTGGAGCTTACCTTCGCCGCGCAACGCTTGGCCGACACCGGCGACTACGACGCCATCATCGTGTTCGGCTGCGTGATACGCGGTGGCACGCCCCACTTCGACTACGTATGCCAGAGCGTCACCGAAGGGGTTACGCGCATCAATGCCGAGGGTGACACCCCCGTGATTTTCGGCGTGCTCACCACCGACAACGAGCAGGATGCCCTCGACCGCGCCGGAGGAAAATACGGCAACAAGGGCGCCGAAGCCGCCCAGGCCGCCATAAAGATGACTGACTTCAACCGCGAAGTGTCGCTCTACATCGACGACGAAGATGACGACGACGACGAAGATGACGACGACAGCGTAACCATCTACGACAACCCCGACTACAACGACGAGGACTGATATTGTCACGATTTATTGCACAACCTGCTGATTATCAGCCACCCGAGCCGTTGGTGGCTCACCTTAACATCGGCTCGAACCTCGGCGACAGCCGTCTCATTATCGAGACGGCTGTCGCCGAAGTGTTTGCACTCTCTGAGGGAGTGCGGCGCCGCTCCCCATTTTATGAGAGCGAACCGTGGGGTTTCGTGTCGCCCAACCGGTTCCTGAACATCGGCGTAGAGATTTCGTCGCGCCTTACCCCCATAGAACTGCTGCATGCCCTGCAGGGGATAGAGCGGCTTGTGGCCGACCGTTTTGCCGACCTCGGTAACGCACACCGCAACCCCGACGGCTCGTATTCAGACCGCTACATCGATATCGACATAATTTTTTACGGCAACCTTGCGGTCGATTCGCCCGAACTCACCATCCCTCACCCTCATTACAACGAGCGCGACTTTGTGGTTCACCCGCTCCGCGCCCTCGGCCACCGTATTTAGTAGCCGAGCGCTCGCCGAGCGCCGGCCCCTAATTGAGGAAAGCGGAAATAATCCATGCCGAGAATGGCGTGCCGGCGCTCGGCGAGCGCACGGCTACTACGTTGCTCCAAAACGTATTGTTTCGGACGGATTCACACATGGATTGTAGGGAGAGGAATCCCTGCATACCGCCATTTTCGCGGCAAGCCGCACCACGACATTTTACCACATAAAAAATCGGGTTTGATACAGACTTATGGCTGTATGTGCGGGGAGAGGTCAGAAACTGATGACTTTGCCGGAGGCTGAGGCTGTGTCGTCGGAGGCCGTACGGTCGTTGGCCGGAGCGGCTTTCGAAGCCTGGGAGGCGCTCTGTGTGCGCAGGCGGTCGGTGGTCTTGCGGTCGCGGTTGTAGGCCGGCTGCTGCTCGAGGGTCTCGATTACGGCGTCGTCGTCGAACTGCTCGGGACGCAGCACTATGTAGCGCTGGGTGTCGCGCACCTTCTCCATGGCGTCGACCTTGTCGTCGCCGTAGGCGTTGCGCAGGGCGGCGCGGGCTGCCTCCTGCTGGTCGAGCTGTTTCTCGCTGTTGTCGCGGGGGCGCTGGAATCCGCCGCGCTCCGCGTGTTCGGCGGTCTTCGGCTTGAATTTGGTGTCGCCCTTGATTACGAGTTCGAAGCCCGAGGCAAGGATGGTGATTTTGATTTTGTCGCCGAGGGTGTCGTCGAAGGCGATACCGTAAATTACGTCGACGTCGGAGTCGATCTGCGAGATGAATGATGTGAGCTGGTTGGCTTCGCCCATGAGGAAGGGGGTGTCGGCGTTGCGCGAGAAGTAGAGGTTGAAGAGCAGGTGCTTCGAGCCGAGGATGTCGCGGTTCTTGAGCAGCGGCGAGTTGAGGGCGTCCTCGATGGCTTTGCTGACGCGGTTCTCGCCCTCGCCGTAGCCGGTGGAGATGATGGCGGCTCCGCCGTCGCGCAGGGTCTTGTCGACGTCGTTGAAGTCGAGGTTGATTTTACCCGAACAGGTGATGAGCTCAGAGATGGAGCGTGCGGCGTTCGACAGGGTGTCGTCGGCTTTGCCGAAAGCGTTGATCCAGTCGAGGTCGGGGTATATTTCGGTAAGCTGTTCGTTGTTTACCACTAAGAGCGAATCGACGTATTTGCTCATCTCCTCGGCGCCGTCGAGGGCCTTGAGAATCTTCTTCTGTCCCTCGAACATGAAGGGAATGGTGACGATACCCACCGTCAGTAGGCCGCGTTCGCGGGCGATGCGGGCCACTACGGGGGCAGCGCCCGTGCCGGTGCCACCGCCCATACCGGCGGTGATGAACACCATCTGGGTGCCGTCGTCGAAGAGCGCGGCAATCTCGTCGGCGCTCTCCTCGGCAGCGCGGCGGGCCACTTCGGGGTCGTTGCCGGCGCCGAGTCCCTTGGTGACGGTCGGGCCGATAAGCAGGCGGTTGGGCACAGGCGAGTTGTTGAGCGCCTGGCGGTCGGTGTTGCACACTACGAACGATACCTTGTCGATACCCTGCTCGTACATGTGGTTGATTGCGTTGTCGCCGCCGCCGCCTACGCCCACGGCCTTGATGATTACTTCTTCGTGGTGACCGTCAACGAAATTTGCGGTCAGGTCAATATCTTCGGGAGTCATATCGAGTAGTCTTTAGTAAAGGTGTGGAGCGGATTACATATCGTCGCCCTCGTCGACCAGGTCGGAGATGCGGTTTCTCAGGAAGCTGAAGATGCCGTTGCCCTTGGGTTTCTTGGGCTTGGCAGGTTTGGCTTCCTTCTTTTTCTCGGGTTTGGAGGTGGCGAAATCGTCGTCGTCATCGAAATTGTCGTCGAGGTGGCCGATGCGCGAAACGTTGTCGCCGTCGGCTTCATCGCCTTCGGGAGCGTAGTCGGTTTCGTCGGTCGGTTCGGGTTCGGGTTCCTCCATGCAGATGGTTTCGGGCATCTGTGCGGCTGCGGCGAGCACGGCGATTACGTCGATGTTGTCGGCGGGGTTTATTGCCGTGTCGGAGATTCGTACGGCCGACTGGGTGGTGCCCATGCGCACCTTCATCTTGCTCTGCTGCTGGAGCAGTTCGGCGAAGCCGCGCAGGCGCGAGCCGCCGCCTATGAGTATGATGCCGCCGGGGAGGTCGGTGGCCTTGAGCTCGGCGTAGTCGACCTGCGCCAGGATGTTGGTGGCGATTTCGGCGGCGCGGGCGTGTACGTAGTTGTTGATTTCCGAGTAGTCGATGCCATCGGCGCCGGGGCGTTTGGCCTGGTCGGCGCCAAGGGCGTTGCCCGATACCTTCTTAATCTCCTCGGCGCGCTCTTCTATGTAGTTGAGGGTCGTGAGGTCGAGGGTGATGTTGCGCGAGCCCAACGGCAGGGTAGCCAGATATACCGGAGCTCCGTTCTTGTAGATGACCACCGAGGTGGTTTCTGCGCCGAAATCCACGAGCATACAGCCCAGACGGCGTTCGTCGTCGGTCAGGGCGAGCGCACCCTCGGCCAATGGGCGTGTGATGTAGCCGTTGATGTCGTAGCCGAGGCGCTCGGAGAGCACACGGCGTATCATGCGCTTGATGGCGGGGCTGCACGATACCACGCACATACGGGCGCCGACTTTTGTGCCGTACGAGCCGATGGGGTTCTGCTGGGCTTTGTTGTCGACGGTGAAGCGCACGGGCACTGCGTCGGCCACCTCGCGCTCGGGGGGCACGTGCTGGCGCGCCCGGCTGCCGAGGTTGGCGATGGTCTCGCGGGTGATTTCCATCTCGGTGGGGAGGTTGGCTTCCACGTCGACGAGCTCCGAAATCATGGAGCGGCCTCCCAGACCCACGTACACTCCGCTTATGGTGCGCGGCGCTATGCGCGGGTAGCTCTCCAGGCGCTGGCAGATGCGCGATATGGCGTTCGACACTACCTCTACGTTGTTGATGCAGCCGTAACGCACTGAGCCGGTGAGTTTCTCCTCCTCCACGGCGAGTACGTCGAGCATTCCCATCTCGTCGGGGGTGCCTATGGCGCCGCGGAGTTTGGAGCTGCCGAGTTCTATGGCTACGATATATCTTTCTGGCATATTATGTTATGTTTTATATTGTTCTGTTTTTCAGGATTACTGCGCGTAGGCGGGGGTGCCGGCGTGCACGGTGTCTGATTCGGTGGATACGAGCATCGACTCGACGTTCTCCTCCTCGGCTTCGCCCTCCTGATCGAAGAGTATCATCGATTCGGGGATGCTCTTGTCGCGGCGTGTGGCCACACACTGGCCTCCCCATTTTACCGACAGGGTGTCGTAGTACTCCCACCCCTTGAGGGGGAGCACCTTATGGTACATGGCCAGCACACGCTGCAGCTTGGAGTCGAGGGTCGTGGTGTCGCCTAAGTTTATGACATGGCCGCGGATTACCGGCACGAGGATGATGTCGCCGTTACGCGGGTCGACGCGGTAGTGCGAAATCAGGGCTTTCCACTCGGGGTCGTGCTCGAGGCGCTCCACCACGGGGAGCACGTCGGTGGCCGGATGCTTCCTGTTGAAGTCGGCGGCGATGACGGGCACGTCGATATGGAAGCGCGAGTTGGCTGTCATGCTCTTGCCCTGACGGTTGATGTAGTATGAGCGACCCTTCGAATCGAAGACGCGGGCCACGGGTACCATCGGGGTGATGTCGATACGGATTCTGTTGTCGGGCATGCGCTGCACGTTGGCGGTCTCGATGGTCGACACGCCGTTGAGACGACGCTCAATCTCGCCGAGGTTGATGGCGGCGGCGGTTTTGCCTGTGTCGTCGAGCTTCCACTCATGGAGCATGCGCGTAATCTCGCTGTCGGAGATGAAACCCTTCTGCCCCGGGTTGTCATGGATGCGGATATCGAATCCGGCACACCGGGCCGATGCCGACAGATTCGACGACATCATCAGCGCGAACACCAGGTAGACGGTGAGCGCTATGGCCAGCAGGCATCGGATTACTGAACTTTTTTCCATATCTTCAGAGCTGTCTGAAAAGGGTTATCGGCATTCGGGTTATCGGGTTATCGGTTTTCGGGGGCGGCCTTCACGGCATCGGTAATCGGCTGCAGCAGGTTGGCGATGTCGCCGGCACCGGCTGTCAATAAAATCTCAAAGTTACTGTTTTTTAGCGTTTCGGGCAAATCTTTGTAGGGTACAAGCTGCTTTTTATTGCATTTTATATCTTTGAGAATCATTTCGGAATCCACGCCGGGGATAGGCTCCTCGCGCGCGGGGTAGATGGGGAGCAGGTAAACCTCGTCGGCCAGCGACAGGGCCCGCGCAAACTCAGCGGCGAAATCGCGGGTGCGTGTGTACAGGTGCGGCTGGAAGGCGACGGTGAGCTTGCGCCCGGGGTAAAGCGCGCGTACTGAACGGATTGAGGCTGCCAATTCGTCGGGGTGATGAGCATAGTCGTCGATGATGGCACGTCCCTTGGGTCCCCCCTCCTTGAGCCAGAACTGGAAGCGGCGCTTGGCTCCCATGAACGAACCTAAGGCTCGGCGGGCTGACGTGGCGTCGAGCGTGCCCGACAGATACACGGCGGCCAGGGCGGCTACGGCGTTCTCTATGTTGATGTCGACGGGCACTCCGAGGCTGATACCGCGGATTTTTCCCTCGGGATAGACGAAATCGAAGGTAATGCACCCCTGGTCGCACGAGATATATGAGGCGTGGAAGTCGCCCTTGTCGCGCGAATAAGTGTAGACGCGCACACCCTCGGAGGGACGGGGTTTCAGCTTCAGCCCTTCGTGCACGAGCAGGGCGCCGTCGGGACGTATAAGTTCGGTGAAGTGTGCGAAGCTCTCGAGGTATGCCTCTTCGGTGCCGTAGATGTCGAGATGGTCGGGGTCGGTGGCGGTGATGACGGCGATGTAGGGGGTGAGCTGATGGAACGAGCGGTCGAACTCATCGGCCTCAACTACCGAAAATTCGGCGTCGGGGGTGAGCAGGAAGTTGGAGTTCCAGTTGCGCAGCTCACCGCCGAGGAAGGCGTTGATGGCCGTGCCCTGTTCGTGCATGATGTGTGCGGCCATCGACGAGGTTGTGGTCTTGCCGTGTGTTCCGGCGAAGCAGAGCGAGCGCGTGGCGCGGGTCACTTCGCCCAGGAGGCGAGCGCGTTTCACTACTTCGAAACCGTTGTTGCGGAAGTATGACAGGATGGCGTTGCTGTCGGGTATGGCGGCCGTGTAGCACACCAGGGTGGTGTCGGGGTCACGGAATTCCTGCGGAATCTCGTCGGGAGAGTCGGTGAAGGTGATGTCGACACCCTCGGCGCGAAGCTCGTCGGTGAGTGAAGATGGAGTGCGGTCGTAGCCGGCCACATTGAAGCCTTCGGCGATGAAATAGCGCTCGAGGGCGGCCATGCCGATGCCTCCGGCGCCTACGAAGTATATGTTGGGGTAACTCATAGGGGTAGCTATTTTGTTGAATCAGTGACGATTTCTTTGATTTTACGGGCTATTTTGTCGTCGGCTCCGGGGAGCGCCATAGCCTGTACGGCAAGGGCGATGGAGGTGCGCGCCGATGTGTCGCCGAGCAGGCGCACGATTTCACCGGCGAGCTTGTCGACGGCCTCGGCGTCGAGCACCATCACGGCGGCTCCGCGCGACGAAAGGGCTTCGGCGTTCTTGCGCTGATGGTCTTCGGCGACGTTGGGCGACGGTATCAGGATGGTCGGCATTCCGGCAATCTGTACCTCGGAGATGGTCGAGGCTCCGGCACGCGACACTAACAAGTCAGCTCCGGCGTACACTAAGTCCATACGCTTTACGAAGGGCATTACCTTGAGACGGTCGTCCTTCACTGTGGGGTATTCGCGGCGGAACTTCTCCATAAATTCCTGGCATTCACGCGAATAATATTTGCCGGTCTGCCAAAGCACTGAGGCTCCGGAGCCTAAAATCTTTGCCAGGCCGGCCTTCATGGCCTCGTTGATGGTGCGTGCGCCGAGCGAACCGCCCACCACAGCCACCAACGGACGCGCCGGGTCGAACCCGAGTTCCTGTTTGGCGTGGGCGCGGTCGACTCCCGAGGCGATGATGTTTTTGCGCACGGGGTTGCCGGTGAGCATGATGCTTTCCTGAGGGAAGAATCGCTCCATCCCTTCGTAGGCCACGCAGATGGCTTTGGCCTTCTTGGCCAGGAGCTTGTTGGTGACGCCGGCGTATGAGTTCTGTTCCTGCAGCAATGTGGGGATGCCTTTCTTTTGTGCGGCCTTCAGCATCGGGCCCGAGGCGTAGCCGCCCACGCCCACGCAGATGTCGGGATGGAAGTCGGCGAGCACTTTCTTGGCCATGCGGATGCTCTTCCACAGCTTGGCGAGCACTTTGAAGTTGCGCCAGAGGCGTTTTCGGTCGAATCCGGCCACGGGCAGACCGACTATTTCGTAACCCGCTTCGGGCACGCGCTCCATCTCCATGCGCCCGAGGGCACCCACGAAGAGAATCTCCGTGTCGGGGTAGAGACGGCGCAGGGCGTTGGCTATGGATAGCGCCGGGAATATGTGGCCGCCGGTGCCGCCCCCGGATATCAGAACTTTCATATTCTTATAAACTTAAATTGATGTATTGCGAATCCGTACGGGATTGTCAGAGTTGGGTGGGGTTGGGAGCCGTCATGTTGTCGGGCAACTCCTCCTGGACCGCAGACTCCGTTTCGGCATTCTTCTTCATTTTCTTTTTCTGACCGGCGAATCGGCTTACCGACAGCATGATACCGAAGGCTATCGATGTACATATAATCGACGAGCCGCCCTTGGATATCAGCGGCAGCGGTTGCCCCGACACGGGGAATACGCCGGTCACGATGGCCATGTGGAACAGTGCTTGCAGCACTATCATCACCGCCATACCCATTACCAGCAGCGCGGGGAACACCTTGGTACACCGGGCCGCGATGGCGCCGGCACGCCCTAAAAGTGCCAGATAGATTACCAGGAGGAAGACGGCGCCGAGAAAGCCCCAGTCCTCTACAATGATGGCGAAGATATAGTCGGAGAAGGCCAGAGGCAGTCGTGCGGTCTCGCGCGAATTGCCGGGGAGTACGCCGTGCCAGCCGCCGTTGGCCTGCGCCATATAGGAATACATCTCCTGGCGGTTCTTGGCGTCGATTTTCTGTTGGTATTTGGGAATGGAATCGCCCCACCAGCGCTCGAGACGCGCCGACCATGTTTCCTTGCGGTCGTGGGTGGCGATGTTGCCCTGCAGGTCGTGGCCGGTGGTGAGGATGGCCTCGGTTTCGGCCTGCGATTCCGGTTCTTCATGCGAATGTTTGTACGACTGGCCGGCCCATGCCAGTACGCCGTAGCACACAAGCACTATGATGAATTTCTTGGTCTGGACGCCGGCAATCAGCATCATGGCGAACGAGATGCCCATCAGCAGCAGCGTATTGGTAAGGCCTTGGCTGAACAGTATGGCTCCGCATAACAGCACAAATCCGGCCGATATGATTATGCCGCTGTTCTTCACGCCGTTACGCTCCTGAGTTCGTGACATCACGAAGGCGATGAAGAGTACCACCGCCAGCTTCAGCAGCTCGGCCGACTGGAGCGGGATGCCCAACAGTGACATGGAGCGGCGAGCGCCGTTGATAATCTGCCCTTTGAAGAGTACGTACACACCGATGGCTACCGCAAACGCCACGAATACAGGCGTTGCGGGCACAAGCCACTTGAAGCGCACGCGCGACAGGCCCAGGGTGATGCCCAGGCCGATGAGCAGCATCTTGCCGTGGCGGAGAACGGGGGCGAATACGTTGGCCGCCGTAACCTCGCGTGACGAGGCGCTGTAAAGCTCAATCAGCGAGAATACAAGCAGAAAAAGGTATATGCCCCAGATGTATTTGTCGGCCTTGGGAAGGGCCCTCTTCTCGCGGGAAATCGCACCGCTTTCGGGTGTGGGTCGGGCAGTAGTTGAGATGTCCATTTCAGGGAGGGGAGGAAAGCGACGGTATATCAGCGGGGGATGACGTGACCCGGTGATATACCCTCGGGGTTGGAGGGTTATTTTTTATCGGCGAGGGCCTTGACGGCAGCCTTGAACAGGTCGCCGCGGTTCTCGTAAGAGGTGAATAGGTCGAAACTGGCGCAACAGGGTGAAAGCAGCACGGTGTCGCCCTCGGTCGAACGGGCGCGGCAGGCTTCGACGGCGTCGGCCAGCGAGTGGGTGTCGTCGATGGGCAGGGAGGGACACTCTTTGCCGAAGTAGCTGAGTATCTTGGCGTTGTCCTTTCCCATGGCTACGATGGCCTTGACTTTTTCTTTGACCAGCGGCAGGATTTCGGAGTAGTCGTTACCCTTGTCCTTGCCGCCGAGAATCAGCACTGTGCTGCGCGAAGGGGGCATACTCTCGAGGGCATACCAGCATGAGTTGACGTTCGTGGCCTTTGAGTCGTTGATCCAGCGCACGCCGTCGACGGTGCCGGCTCCCTCAAGGCGGTGGGGCACACCCTCGAAGTCGCAGAGGGCGCGGCGGATATCCTCCTTGCGGATGTCGAGCAGGCAAGCCGACAGACCGGCAGCCATGGAGTTGAACAGGTTGTGCAGCCCGTGGAGGGCGAGCTCCTTCTGGGGGATTTCAACCTCCTCGTCGGGAGTGTCGAGCACCATGCGGCCATTGCTGTCGAGCCATGCGGCAACCTCTTTGCCGGGATGTTGGGCGAAGGGGAAACGGCGTGCCTCGGTGGAGACCTGCATCAGCTGACGCTGAATCACGGGGTCGTCCTCCCAGTAGATGAAGGCGTCGGTAGGCTGCTGGTTCTGCAGTATGCGGAATTTGGCGCGTACATAGTTCTCCATCTTGTAGTCGTACCGGTCGAGATGGTCGGGGGTGATGTTCATGATCACGGCTATGTTGGCGCGGAAATTGTACATGTTCTCGAGCTGGAACGAGCTGAGTTCCACCACATAAACCTTGTGGGGTTCCTCGGCTACCTGGCGCGCGAGCGAGCGGCCGACGTTGCCGGCGAGCCCGGCGTCGACGCCGGCTTCAGTGAGGATATGGTGGATGAGCATGGTGGTGGTAGTCTTGCCGTTGGAGCCGGTGATGCACACCATTCGGGCGTCGGTGTAACGGCCGCCGAACTCAATCTCGGATATGACGGGCGTGCCCTGCGCGATGAGTTTCTGCACCATAGGGGCAGTGGGAGGTATGCCGGGCGATTTCACCACTTCGTCGGCGTTGAGGATGAGTGCTTCGGTGTGGCCACCCTCCTCGAAGGGGATGTTGCGCTCACGCAGCTCATCGGCGTAGTGCGGGGCCAGCCGGCCCATGTCGCTGAGGAATACGTCCATGCCGCGGGCTTTGCCGAGTATAGCGGCTCCGACGCCGCTTTCGCCGCCGCCGAGCACTACTAAGCGGTGAGCTCTATTTGATTGATTTTCAGTCATGTCGTTCTGTATCTTGTGTTGATATCAGAGTTGCTGATTCAACGGATTTTCAAGGTTACGAATGTGATTACGGCAAGGAAGATGCCGATAATCCAGAAACGGGTTACGATTTTGGATTCGGGCACGGCCTGGATAGGTTTCTGCAGCAGTGCGTCGATGCCGGCGTTGCCCTGCTTCTGAAAGTGGTGGTGCAGCGGGGTCATCTTGAAGATGCGCTTCCCCACGCCGGTGCGCCGTTTGGTGTACTTGAAGTAAGCTACCTGGAGCATCACCGAGAGGTCCTCAACGTAGAAGATGGCGCAGAGCAGCGGCAGCAGCAGCTCCTTGTGGATGAGCACGGCCATGACGGCGATGATTCCGCCGAGGGTGAGCGAACCGGTGTCGCCCATGAATACCTGCGCCGGGAAGGCGTTGTACCACAGGAAGCCGATGAGCGCCCCGATGAACGCTCCCGAGAACACCGACAGCTCTTCGCTGCCCGGTATATACATTATATTAAGGTAGCTCGAGTAGATGATTGAGCCGCCGAGGTAGGCCATTACGGCCAGGGCCACCGCTATGATGGCCGAACACCCGGTGGTGAGGCCGTCGAGGCCGTCGGTGAGGTTGGCTCCGTTGGAGGTGGCGGTGACGATGAATATCACCACGAGGATGAAGAGTATCCAGCCACCGGTCTGGGCGTGGTCGCCCATCCACTGTGTGAGGTCGGCGTAGTCGAAGTTGTTCTCCTTGACGAAGGGGATGGTGGTCTGGGTGCTTTTGATGTTCTCGGTTTCGTATATAACCTCCTCAACCTCATTGGATTCGCGGTTGATGATTTCGTGGTTCTGACGGGTCACGATGTCGGGCGAGAGCATCATGGTGAGGCCGACGATGAGGCCGAGGCCTACCTGACCGATGATTTTAAACTTGCCGCTCATGCCGTCCTTGTTGTGGCGCTTCATCTTCAGGTAGTCGTCGGCGAAGCCGAGCGAGCCGAGCCACACGGTGGCCACGAGCATCAGTATCATGTAAACGTTGGTGAGGTTGCCTACCAGCAGGCAGGGGACCAGCGTGGCGATGATGATGATAATGCCGCCCATGGTGGGGGTGCCGGTTTTGCGCATCTGCCCCTCGAGGTCGAGGTTGCGCACAATCTCGCCGACCTGCATACGCTGCAGGCGGTTGATGATTTTACGGCCGAATACCATGGCGATGAACAGCGACAGTATCAGGGCGGCGCCGGTGCGGAAGGTGATGTAGTCCATCAGTCGCGCTCCGGGCACGCCATATTCCTTGAGTATGTCAAAAAGCCAGTAAAGCACTTTGAATTACAATTTTAGAGTGGTCGTTAACAGATTCCGAAAGCCTTCTTAACTTCCTCGCGGTCGTCGAAGTGATGTTTGACGCCGCGTATCTCCTGGTAGTCCTCGTGCCCTTTGCCGGCGATGAGGATCACGTCGCCGCTTTCGGCGGTGCGTACGGCTTCGCCGATGGCTTCGCGCCGGTTGACAATGCGGCGTGTGCGGGCCATGGCTTCGGCGTCGTCGGCGATGCCGGCCACCATGTCGCGCAGTATGGCCTCAGGCTCCTCGAAACGCGGGTTGTCGCTGGTAAGGAACACCAGGTCGCTCAGTCGCGCGGCTTCCTGCGCCATGATGGGTCGTTTGCCCTTGTCGCGGTTGCCGCCGGCGCCTACCACGGTGAGGATGCGGCCCTTGTTGCCGAGCACATCGCGGATTACTGTGAGTACATTCACCACGGCGTCGGGGGTATGGGCGTAGTCGACGATGGCGGTGACGCCCTGGGGCGAATGGAAGGCCTGGAAGCGTCCGGCCACGGGCAGAAGCGCGCTCATGTTTACGAGAACCTTTTCGGGGTCCCAGCCTAACAGGCAGCATGCGCCGTAGACGGCCGTGAGGTTGTAGGCGTTGAAGCGTCCGGTGAACATCACGTTTATCTCTTTGCCGTTGAGCTCGAGCACCATGCCGTCGATGCGCTCCTCGATGATGCGGCCGCGGAAGTCGGCCATGGTGCGCAGCGAGTAAGTCTTCTTCTTGGCGGCGGTGTTCTGCAGCATCACTTCGCCGGTCTTGTCGTCGATGTTGGTAAGGGCGAAGGCGTCGGCGCCCAGGCCGTCGAAGAATTTCTTTTTGGCGTTCAGGTAGTTCTGTACGGTCTTGTGGTAGTCGAGGTGGTCGCGGGTGAGGTTGGTGAAGACACCTCCGGCGAAGTGTAGGCCGGCGATGCGCTTCTGGTCGGCGGCGTGGCTGCTGACCTCCATGGCGGCGTAGGTGCATCCGGCCTCGACCATGCGCGCCAGCAGGGCGTTGATTGTCAGCGGGTCGGGGGTGGTCTGCGATGCGTGCACGGCCTCGGTGTCGATATAGTTTACGACGGTTGAGAGCAGCCCGGCCTTGTAACCCATCATGCGGGCCATCTCATAGATGAGGGTGGCCGTGGTGGTCTTGCCGTTAGTGCCGGTGACGCCTACAAGGTGCAGGTGCTGCGAGGGGTCGCCGTACCAGTGCGAGGCGAGCAGACCAAGGGCTTCGGCTGTGTCGTTCACCTTAATATATGTGGCGCCGTCGAAAAGTTCGTCGGGCATCTCCTCAACGACGAATGCTGCAACCTTGCGCTCCTTGAGCGACGGGATGAAGGTGTGGCCGTCGACGGTGACGCCGCGGACAGCCACGAACATCCCCCCTTCAGCCACTTTGCGCGAGTCGCTTTCGAGGGAGGTAATCTCTTTGTCAACAGCTCCGGTGACCTGGCATTGTCCCAGAACTTCTATAAGTTTTTTAAGCTGCATTTGCTTGATATATCTTGAATTGTTGTTAGTTTTTTCAGTTGATTACACGCCGAGTGTGAGCCGGATACGGCTTCCGGCGCGGGCCATGGTGCCGGCGGCGGGCTCCTGACCGCGCACGAATCCGTTGCCCGAGAAGCTCACCTCGAAGCCGGCGCTCTCAAGGGTGTTGATGGCTTCGCGCAGACCCAGGCCGGCCACTGAGGGAACGGTGCCTTTGGGCTGGCGCGCCGGGGCTGCCGGATGAAGTTCGCTGGGGGCGCCGGTGACTTTGCGCACTGTGCTGTGGAGTCCGTCCTGAAGCGAGGCGTAGAGCATGGGGCGCTTCGTGCCGGTATTCCCTTCGGCGAAGTTGGGGGCTTCGCCGAGCAGGCCGCGCGAGTACATTTTCAGGGCGATATTGCGCATCACCTGACCCGAGGTCGAGGCGGCGCCGAACATATTGCGCTTGGGATAGAAAGTGAGCACGATGCACGAGTACTGCGGATTGTCGGCGGGGAAGAATCCGCAGAATGCCAGGCGCTTACGCCCGGTGTTGTAGGTGTGGGTCACCGGGTCGACGCTGTAGCAGGTGCCGGTTTTGCCGGCCAGGGCAACTTTGTCGTTCTTGAGCGAGCGGCCGGTGCCGTGGTTGCCCCACACAACTTGTTTGAGCATATATTGCATCTTGCGTGCGTTCTCCTCGGAGCAGATGCGGTCGCGGATGTACGACACGGGGATGACGGAGTCGAAATTCTCGGTCTGCAGATTCGTTACCAGGCGCGGACGCACGTAGCGGCCGTTGTTGGCGATGGCGTTGTAGATCGACAGGGTGTAGATGGGGGGAATCTCCGACGAGTAGCCGTAACACATACGCGACAGATCGACGCGTTGCGGGTTGGGGTTGAAGCGTGGCGGGCGCTCGCCGGCGATGCCGGTGTTGAGCGGGTCGAGGAATCCGATGCCGCGCAGGCGCTCGACGAACCCCTTGGGGTTGCTGTCGTAGCCGCGGGTGATGATGCGGGCCATGCCGATGTTCGACGACTGTTCGATGACTTCGCGCACACGCAGCGATGCGTTGAAGTGCGAGTCGGTGATGGGTCGGCCTCCGCCGTAGGCCCAGCTCTTGCCGATGGGTATTACCTCCTCGAGGTTGTTGACAAGCCCATCCTCCAGGGCTATCATCATGGAGATGGGTTTCACTACCGAGCCGGGCTCGAAGCCCATGACGGCGTAGTTGACGGCCTCGATGTATCCGGGGCCTCTCTTCGATTTTTCGAGGTTGGATATGGCTTTGATGTCGCCGGTCTTGACGTCCATGAGCACGGCGCACCCCCAGTCGGCATCGCATGAGTCGAGCACGCGGTTGAGCTCGTTCTCAACGATGTCCTGAAGGCGCACGTCGATGGTGGTGCGCAGGTTGTAACCGGGCTGGGCCGGTATGTCGGTCCACGAACCGATGTTGCGGGTCAGTGGGATGCGCTTGGCCACGCCCGGTACGCCGTAGAGCAGGCTGTCGAGGGCCATCTCCAGGCCCGAAATGCCGTGAACCTGGCTGCACTTGTCGGTCTGGCCCACGCCGCCGATCGAACGGCGTGCCATGGCTCCGTAGGGGTTGGAGCGCTTCATTACCGATTCTACGGTCATGCCGTTCTTGTTGGGATTGGGTATGTTGAAGAAGGGGAAGGTCTTCAGGTGCTCAAGCTGTGAGAAACTCAGGCCCGAGATAACCTTGAATGCGCGCGGCCGCTTTTCGGGGTCGGTCTTAAGCGGTTTCTCGAGGTGTGCGCGCCACTCGTCGCGGCTCTGGCGAGGGTAATATGTCGCCAGCGAGTCGGCTATCGAGTCAAGGGCCAGACGGTAACGGTTCTCCATGAAACGTTCCGAACGGAAGTCGAGCCGCACGGTGTAGTAACGCAGGTTTGTGGCCAGGATCGAGCCGTCGTCGGCGAGGATGTCGCCGCGTTCGGGCAGGATGGTGTCGACGCGTTCCATCTCTTTCATGGCCTTGTCGTTCCAGTCCGATGCGTGTACTACGCTGGTGGCGAAGAGCTTACCGACAATGGCAACGGTAAACAGCAGTATGCCTGCCGAGATGACTACGTATCGCCAGAGGATGTGCGAGCGGTTGTTCTTCTGTGTGGGTTTCAGTTTCATTTTGTGGAGAATATGAGGAGATGAATCAGTCTTTCAGAGAGATGGAGTAGGGAGGCTGTTCCTGCACGGTGACGCCCAGGCGCATCGAATCGGCCAGGTGCTGCATCTGTGATTCGCGGATGCGGCTCATGTAGTTCGACTTCTCGCGGATGCGCTCGGTCTTTACTACCTCAAGTTCCTTCTGGAGTTTCTGTATGGTTTCCATCTGCGTCATGCAGGTGTAGCGGCTGGTGATGTAGATCAGCAGCATGGCCGCGATGGCGAGCACCAGCAGCCAGTTGCGCCGCAGAAAGTCGAGCGAGAGCACGCGCCCGTGGAGCGCACCTGACCAGATGTGCTTCTTCGGCTGGGGGTTGCGGGGCTCGCTGTTGCGTGGTGTGTCGGTTGTTTCGGCGGCCATATCGTTGGAGGAGGTTTTTACGGTGATGTATTGAGTTGACGGCTTATTCGGGGTTCTTGCGGGCGATTCGGAGCTTGGCCGACCTCGACCGCGGGTTGCGCTCTGTCTCGGCTTCGTCGGGGGTGATGGCTTTGGAGGTGATGAGCTTCAACTCAGAGAGCTGCCGGCCGAAGAAGTCTTTGCGGACTTCGCCGTCGAGGTTGCCGGTGCGCATGAAGTTCTTCACCAGGCGGTCTTCGAGCGAGTGGTATGTGATGACGGCCAGGTATCCGCCGGGTCTGAGCACGTCCAGAGCCTGTGTAAGCAGCGAACGCAGGGCGGCGATTTCGTCGTTGACTTCAATGCGCAGCGCCTGGAACAGCTGGGCCAGTTCCTTCTTCTCGCGCCGGGGGTCGATGAGAGGCCGCACTATGTCGAGAAGTCGTTCGACAGTGGTCACCGGTTGCTTGGCGCGGGCGTTGCAGATGGCCTGGGCCAGCTGACGGGCGCGCGGCAATTCGCCGTAGAGGCGGAATATGCGCGCCAGGTCGTCGGGAGTGGCCTCGGCGATGAGTGTGGCGGCATCGCGGTGGGCCTGCGGATTCATGCGCATATCCAAGCGCCCGTTCCAGCGGAACGAGAAGCCTCGCTCCGGGTCGTCGAAGTGGTGGAACGATACGCCGAGGTCGGCAAGAATGCCGTCTACGCTGTCGTAACCGTAGAACCGCAGGAAGTTGCGCAGGAATCGGAAATTGCCGTGTACGGCGGTGAAAGCCGGATTTTCGCGGAACTCGGGGTCGGCCGCAGCCCGCTCAATGGCGTCGCTGTCCTGGTCGAAACTGAGCAGGTGTCCGCCCTCCCAGGCGTCGAGCTGACGCAGGATGGCACGCGAGTGCCCCCCTCCGCCCAGTGTGCAGTCGACATAAACGCCTGAGGGCTTGATATGTAAGCCTTCGAGCGACTGCTGCAGGAGCGCCGGAACATGGTATTCTGTGCGGGTATTTTCTGCGTTTTCTTCCATTGGCTTAATGCTGAGACGTCAACCGCTGAACCTCAGAGTGGTGACGTGTCTGAAATCGAGCGTAAAATTACAAAAATCCAAGCAAAATTTACAATACTAAACTGTAAAAATCTTAAAATTCACGAAAAAAGTTATCCACATCCTGTTGCTGTTTTCATTTGCAAACGCCCGGCGCTTTTCGCGGGGATAAAAAAGCCACCTCGTCGGGTTTGGAGCGGGGTGGAAATCGTGTTTATGTCAGTATTTTTTTTGATGGGCCGTAACAGGGAGTTGCCGGTGTGGGCGACGCAGTGAAATATTCTGCCGTTATCTGCCGTTTTTGCCGTTTTTTTTTGTGGCTCATTCTGTAGCGAGGCTGTGGGATTATAGTCTGAAAGTCAGCATTTTCCAGATGGTAAGGAAGAATATTTTCATGTCGAGCCAAAGCGAGAATTTATCGATGTATTCCAGGTCGGCCTCAACACGTTTGGCCATATCCTCCACGCGCGGAGTGGGCCCGCGGAAACCCTTGACCTGCGCCAGGCCGGTGAGTCCGGGACGCATCTCGTGGCGCCGCATATAGTCGGGTATCAGTTTTGAATAGTATTCGGTATGCTTAAGCATGTGCGGGCGCGGCCCGATAATCGACATATCCCCTTTGAGCACGTTGATGAGCTGAGGCAGCTCGTCGAGCGAGGTACGGCGGAGCATCCGCCCGACTGCGGTGATGCGCCGGTCGTGCTCTGTCGACTGCTCCTCGTCGGCTTCGTCGTTGATGTACATCGACCGGAACTTCAGCAGCTCGAAAACATTCCCGTTGTATCCGGTGCGCTTTTGCCTGAAAAAGATGCCTCCGGGTGAGGTGACAAGTATCCACACTGCTATCACTATCCATAGCGGCATGAGCGCTATAAGGGCGAGCAGTGCGAATATAAAGTCGAAAATCCTCTTTATCGATTTCTGCATCAGTATAAATTTCAGGTTGTTTGACTGACAAAAATAGACGGGCGGTACGTGAGGCCCGGAAGAATTCGAAAATCAGACGTCATTGTAGGCCAATAACAATTAAATAACGTTAAAATGGCTGAATTAATTGCGTTAAGCTTGAAATATTATTCGTAAAAAACTTGACGGCGGAAAGAGGTTGTGACGTTCTGAAATTTCCGGTTTTCAATAGCCGGGTGCAAATATAGTCAATTTTGGCGGCGTGACCAAACAATTGAAACTGTTCGTGGCATTTTATTCAGAAACTGCATGGAAACTCCATCCGTTCCATGAGTTTCATCCGCTACATAAGATTCATCCGCTACATAAGATATATCAGTTACATCCGCTGCGTCGCTTGCCGGGGCGGAGCGGTTACAAAAAAAGCGACCCTGAAAAAGAGTCGCTTTCAAGTGTCCTCGCAGGGGCTCGAACCCTGGACCCACTGATTAAGAGTCAGTTGCTCTACCAACTGAGCTACGAAGACAATGAATAAAGATAAGTCTGTAAACGGGCGATTTCTCAAACGCGATGCAAAGGTACGCCCTTTTTTTGAACCCACCAAATTTTCGGCCAAAAAATTTTTGGAAAAATTTACGGATAAGGTAGTCGGATAAGGTCGGATAAGGTCGTGATGAGGCCGTATGGGTCCGTGTGAGATTACAGTATATGGCATTTTAAGGTCCCGGGTGCCGGGAATGCAGCGGATGGTATGACAAAAATGAACAGGTAAATAGATAAAACAAATAGAGGTGTACGCTATGTTAAATTTAGTTAATTCGTATTTCGCGTAATATGTCTGTCTGAGGTTGGCTGTATATTATGCAATCTGCATAAATAACTACATCACAGAACTAATATATGGCGTGTCGTACCTCTGTACTGTATATACAAGCTCTATTCATGGTTGCAAAACTGTGAAATTTATTTAAAAACATATAGCAATGTGTTGCACGGTTCAGGAAAAATTTGTTCCTTTGTACGTGTGTTTTTCATAGTATTAGATTAAGATAAAGGTTTAAAGGAAAAGGGACGTCGTGAGACGTCCCTTTTTTGTCTGTTTTTGGTGTGGGATTCGGTAAATTTTCCGGAATATTTACCTTCTGATTCCGGCTTTTTTCACTTCTTGTCGCGGAAATGGTCGTTATATATTTTGATGCCGAAGACTATGGCCGAGCAGGTGCCGGTAATCAGGTTGGTTATTATCAACGGCAGGTTGACGGGATCGCTCAGAAATCCTTGTATTACGAAAAATATTGACCCGAATCCCATCAGCAGGAAGGTGGGCATGGCTATGCCGTCGGTGCGGCGGGTGCGGATGGTGGTGATGGCTTGCGGCAGGTAACCGAACACCATGCAGATGGCGGCGAGGGCGCCGATTATTTCAAACCAGCTCATATATTTTCATTTTTGATTTAGGTAATATTATACGTTTAAACAGCCTCTAATGCCGTGGAGTGCGGGTGCGTTTGAACTGACGATGTATTGCACC
Source organism: uncultured Muribaculaceae bacterium (assembly GCA_945931475.1). Classification (GTDB taxonomy): domain Bacteria; phylum Bacteroidota; class Bacteroidia; order Bacteroidales; family Muribaculaceae; genus UBA7173. The sequence goes on from CAMEPD010000018.1 coordinate 29,699, forward strand.
CGGACCGGCGCGGTCATTTTATGCCGATGCCGATGCCGAAGAGTGCGTAGTCGTAAATCACGGGGTCGTCGGGTCGGAAGCGACGCAGTGAGGCGGTGAGTTCGTCGACGGCGCGCCGGTCGTCGTTTTTGCGGGTGAGCAGGCCGAGCTGTCGCGACACGTTGCCGACATGGACGTCGAGCGGTATGTACAGTTGCGAGGGGTCGAGCAGACTCCACACACCCAAATCGACGATGCCGTCGCGGCGCACGAGCCACCGCAGGGCCATGTTGAGGCGTTTCAGGGCGGTGGTGCGCAGATTTTGCGGCAGACACCTCGAGGGGCGGCCGGGCGACGGGTCGGTGCAGACGGCCTGGTTGTTTGCGGCGGCCAACTCTGCGTTGATGGCTTCGGCGAGGGCCCACGCCGGCGCCGGGGAGCGCTCCACGCCGTTGGCGCGGGCAAACTCCTCAAGGGTGGCGTAGCGGGAATATATCCGCTGTAACCCGCGCAGATATGCGCGCAGGTCGGCGGTGAAGAATGTGCGGTGGATGTTGCCGTCGGGTAGCTCCTCGTAGGCTTCGTCCATCACAAAATCGTGAGGCCGGTTGTCGAGCATGGCGAGCATTCGGTCGGCGTCGCGGCAGATCATGCGGCGGTTTCCCCAGGCGATGGCCGATGCAAGCAGTGCGGCAATCTCGATGTCGGGCTGGCGGCTGAACCGCCGTGGAAACTGCACGGGGTCGTCGGCTATGAATGCCGGCGAGTTGATGCGGGCGGCTTCCGAGTCGAGCAGTTCGCGCAGCGTGCCTTCGGTCAGTTCGGGGAGTGTCATGACAGCCTCTTATTTTTTTTGCGCGCGGCGCGGAGTCACAGCTTTGAGTACCTGGCACGAACGCGCCGGGATGTAGAGTTTGAGCCACTCTTTGCCGGTGGGGGCGTAGAGCGGGTCGTACTGGGTGAGGTGCTCGACGCTCTCGTCGACGTTGCCGAAACCGCCGAAAACGGGGTTGTCGGACGAAAGAACCACCTTGTATTTGCCGGCGGGAGCGAGAATGCCGTAACCGTCGAACGACTGCGACGGCGAGAAGTTGAACACGAACACCAGATTGCCGCGGCGGAATGCCAGCACCTGGTCGTCGTCCTTCTCCCAGAGTTTCTCGATGGGGAGTTTCTGGAAGTTGTACACGCCTCCTACGAGTTCGATCATGGCGTTGTCGAAGTTGTTGAGGAACTGATACTGCAGGTCCTCGCGGTCAACGAGGTCCCACTGGCGGCGTGCATATTTGTAGCTCCAGCCGTTGCCTTCGCGGGGGAAGTCAATCCACTCGGGGTGACCGAATTCGTTGCCCATGAAGTTGAGGTATCCGCCGTTGATGGTGGCGAGTGTCACCAGGCGTATCATCTTGTGCAGGGCGATGCCGCGCGCTACGGCCGAATTGTTGTCGCCGACCATCATGTGCCAGTACATCTCCTTGTCAATCAGTCGGAAAATCACTGTTTTGTCACCCACAAGTGCCTGGTCGTGGCTCTCGACGTACGAGATGGTTTTCTCGTCGTAACGGCGGTTGGTGAGTTCCCAGAAGATTGAGGTTGGATGCCAGTCCTCGTCTTTCTTCTCCTTCAGGAGTTTGATCCAGTAGTCGGGGATGCCCATGGCCATGCGGTAGTCGAAGCCGATGCCGCCGTCCTTGATTTTGAGGGCGAGGCCGGGCATGCCGCTCATCTCCTCGGCGATGGTGATGGCGTGGGGGTTGATCTCGTGAATCAGCTTGTTGGCGAGGGTGAGGTATGTGATGGCGTTGGTGTCCTGACCACCGTCGTAGTAGTCGGCATACGAGCCGAAGGCTTTGTCCAGACCGTGGTCGTAGTAGATCATCGAGGTGACGCCGTCGAAGCGGAAACCGTCGAACTTGAATTCCTCCAGCCAGTACTTGCAGTTGGAGAGCAGGAAGTGGAGCACCTCATTCTTGCCGTAGTCGAAGCAGAGCGAGTCCCATGCGGGGTGCTCGCCGCGGTGGTCGGCGTAGAAGTATGTTGAGCGTGTGCCGTCGAGGCGGCCGAGGCCTTCGTTCTCGTTCTTCACGGCGTGGGAGTGCACGATGTCCATGATTACGGCGATGCCGAGTTCATGGGCGCGGTCGATGAGGCTCTTGAGCTCCTCGGGAGTGCCGAATCGCGACGAGGGAGCGAAGAAGTTGCTGACATGATAACCGAACGAGCCGTAATAGGGGTGCTCCTGGATAGCCATTATCTGGATGGCGTTGTAGCCGTCCTTGGAGATACGCGGGAGGATGTTGTCGCGGAATTCGGTGTACGAGCCGACCCCCTCCTTCTGCTGTGCCATACCCACATGGCACTCATAGATGAGGAGCGGACGTACGTCGGACACGAAGGTTTCGACTTTCCACTGATATGCTTTGGGGTTCCAAACCTGAGCCGAGAAAATCTTGGTTTCGGGGTCCTGCACCACTCGGGTGACATAGGCGGGGATGCGGTCGCCTTCGCCGCCGGGCCAGTGCACGCGCATCTTGTAGAGCTGTCCGTGTTTGAGGGCCTTGGCGGGGAGGTCGAGTTCCCAGGTGCCGTTGCCCAGGGGCTTGAGGGCGTATTCGGGTTTCTCCTGCCAGTCGGAGAAATCGCCGATCAGGGTTATGCCGGTGGCGTTTGGCGCCCATTCGCGGAATGTCCATCCGCCACGGCGCCGGTGCAGACCGAAATATTTGTGGGCGTTGGCGAAGTTGTTGAGAGTTTTTGACTCCTGCGTAAGGTCTGCTTCCTTGCGCACGGCATCCTGATAGCGGCCGTCGATGGCACCGGCGAAGGGCTCGAGCCACGGGTCGTTCTTATAGATGGATAATTTCTTCATGTCGGATTGGAGGAATTTATGAAGATGTAAGTTGAGATAGTGCAATAGCATGGCGGCGCTGTGCATGGCCACCACCTATAATATAACGTCGGAAGTTGACAAAAGTGTCCGCCGGCGAGGTCATATTCTTTGCAAATGTAACATTTATTTTGTTAAATGTCAAAAGCTCCGGCATAAATAACAGGGCGGTGCGTCAGATTTTGACGCACCGCCCCGGGTTATGGGTCTGGTAGCCGTGGCTGTTATTTGGCGGCAGCGGCGGGAATCACGCCTTTCTTACGGTTGGTGAGGTATGCAACCGGTGTGGCGATGAACATGGTCGACAGTGTACCGATTACTACGCCGAAGAGCATGGCGAAGATGAACGAACGGATTGAATCACCACCGAGGATGAAGATGCAGGCGAGTACCAGGAATGTCGACAGTGAAGTCATGATGGTACGTCCGAGGGTCTGGTTGAGCGACTTGTTGATGGTGGTGAAGAAATCCTGCTTGGGATAGAGGGCGGTGTTCTCGCGCACACGGTCGAATACCACCACGGTATCGTTGATCTGATAACCGATCATGGTAAGGATGGCGGCGATGAAGCTCTGATCAATCTCCATTGCGAAGGGGAGCAGTCCCCAGAATATCGAGTAGAAGCCGATAATCGAGAATGCTGTGAAGGCAACGGCTGCAAGTGCGCCCAGCGAGAAGGCGACGTTGCGGAATCGGAGCAGGATGTAGAGGAACATGGCAAGCAGCGAGAGTACTACGGCGACGTAGGCCTTGTTGCGCATATCGTTTGCAACGGTCGGGCCTACAGTCTGCGATGACATGATACCCTGGGTTTCGTCGGTGGTCGAGAACTGCTCGAGGGTCATGTTGGCAGGGAGAAGTTTCTTGGCCATGAAGGCGTCGTAGAGCTTCTTGGTTATTTCCTGTTCAATGGCCGAAGCGTCCTCGTCGGATTTGATTTTGTAGTTGGTGGAGATGCGCACCTGGTCGGAGTTCTCGATGGTGATAACCGAAACAGCAGCGGTCTGACCGTCGGAGTTGAAAATCGGAGTGAGGTCCTTGGTGAGCTGTTCGGTGTCGACAGCTTTGCCGAGTTTCACAACGTAGTTACGGCCACCTGAGAAGTCGATGCCCTGGTTGAGTCCCTTGGCGAAGAGCGAAGCGACTACCACAGCCACGAAGAGGCCGACGATTAGGAAGGCAACTTTGCGTGCGCCCAGGAAGTTGAAATGGGCGTTTTTGAAGAGGTTGCGCGAGAAGGGTGTGGAGAACTTCAGGTTGCTGAATGCCTTGGTCTTGCCGAACACGATGAAGAAGATACGTGTAAGGTATACAGCCGTGAAGAACGAGCAGATGATACCGATAATCAGGGTGGTGGCGAAGCCCTTGATGGGACCTGTGCCGAAGAAGAGCAGGATTACACCGGTGATAATCGAGGTGAGGTTCGAGTCGAAGATAGCCGAGAAGGCGTTGGAGTAACCGTCGGCGATGGCGGTGCGGACGGTCTTGCCGTTATTGAGTTCCTCCTTGGCGCGTTCGAAGATAAGCACGTTGGCGTCGACGGCCATACCGAGAGCGAGCACGATACCGGCGATACCCGACAGGGTGAGCACGGCCTGGAACGATGCCAGGATGCCGAATGTGAAGAAGAGGTTGCAGATAAGGCCGAAGTTGGCGATAAGGCCGGGAATCAGGCCGTAGATGCAGCACATGAAGATCATCAGCAGCACCAGGGCCATGACGAATGACCAGATACCCGATTCGATGGCCTGTTTGCCGAGCTGGGGACCGATGACCATATCGGAGATGATGTCGACTTTGGCGGTCATCTTACCTGATTTGAGCACGTTGGCAAGGTCTTGAGCCTCCTCGACGGTGAAGTCACCGGTAATCTGCGAGCGGCCGCCTTCGATTTTGCTTCGGATGTTGGGGTACGAGTAAACGAGGTCGTCGAGCACGATTGCCACGGGTTTGCCGAGGTTTGCCTCGGTAACGTTGGCCCACTGGCGAGCGCCTTCTGAGTTCATGTTCATCGACACGACGTTACCCTGCATCTGGTCGAAGTCGCTGGTGGCGCCTACTACGCAGTCGCCCGAGAGGGCGGGTTTGCCGTTGTTGGTCTTGAGGGCGACGAGCTGCCATGCGTCCATCTGGCGTTCTTTGCCTGAAACGGTATCCTTGTAGTTGATGACCATGGGCTTAACCTGCCAGCGGAGCTTGAGGTTGGAGGGAAGGGTGTTGCGGGCCTCGGCGGTGTTGAGTATCGAGTCGATAGCCTCGCGGTTGGCCGTGGTGGCGATACCGTAGACGGGGCTTTCGCCGGGCTGAATCTGCAGGAAGTAGGCGCTCAGCGGGGTCTTGCCGGCGCTCTTGAGCTGGGCGTCGAGGGCGCTCATGTTGCCTGCGATCTCCGAGCCTTTGTAGGTTTCGTAGAATTCGAGGTTGGCCGAACGCTGCAGCAGCTCGCGTACGCGGTCGTGTTCCTTTACGCCGGGGAGTTCGAGCAGAATCTGACCGTCGTTATCCTGAAGCACCTGGATGTTGGGCGAAACCACGCCGTAAGCGTCGATACGTGAGCGGAGCACGTTGGTCGCGGAGTTGTTGACACGGTCTTTAACCTCGTTTTTGAGGATGGTCTTTACCTGTCCGTCCTTGGTGTCGGGTTTGATAATTGTTTTGAAAACTACCGAGAAATCAGCCGAGGGGTTGATGGCGCGGTACTGGTCAACAAAGGTACCCACATAGTCGGTGGTTTTGTTGGCTTTGAAGAGGGAGTCGGTTTTGGCCAGCGCGAGGTTGAACGACGAATCGTCGGCATTCTCCTTCATAGAACGCAGCATATCGGGCATCGATACCTGAAGGATGACGTTCATACCGCCCTTAAGGTCGAGACCGAGGCCAACGCCCCACTTCTGAACTTCGTTGTAGTTGTAGCCCAGCCAGACAGGGGTCTTGCTGATAGAATCGATGTAGGCCTTGTAAGCCTTGTTGTACTGGTCGGAATTGGCGTTGCCGCTAACCTTGAGCGCGTACTGTTCGGCTTTCTTCTCCTGATGTGACGACACCAGCGAGAACGACAGGTAGAACAGGCACACAAGCACCAGGAAAAACGCGATTACACCGGCAATGATACTTCCGAGGGTTCCTTTGCTTTGCA
>CAMEPD010000019.1 GCA_945931475.1 uncultured Muribaculaceae bacterium
GTCGACGAACGAGATGGAGTTCGAGACGGTGCAGGCGCGGATTATCTTGGGCTTTTTGGGCGTGTTATGAGATGATTTCGACATCCTGGGGCTTGATGGTGACGCGTGCGCAGCCGAGTTGGGCGATGGCTACGGTGAGGGTGTGGTGTCCGCCGGGTTCCTGTGTTATTTCGCCGACGAGGCCGGTGAGCGCGCCGCGGATCACGCGCACATGGTCGTTGACGCGGAATGTCACGGGCTGGAAGTCTACGGGGCAGTCGGTCTGGCCGAGCATGAACTTGAGTTTGTCCATTTCGCGGTCGGGGATTACGGCTACCGGGCGGCGCAGAGTCCCGGTGTCGGCGGCGCGGTTCACCACGAACCGGAAGATGAACGGCATGGCGACAATGCGGCGCCGCTGCAGTTCGGTGCACCGCACGAACACTATCGAGGGGATGATGACGTGCTGCACACGGCGTCGCCGGCCGTTTTTCCATACGTGCAGCTCTTCCTGGGCTGCTACGTATGTTTCGAGGCCGAGGGCGGTGAGTTTTTCGGCTACTTTTCGCTCATGTCGGGGGTTGACAATGGCGGCATACCAGTTGAGGGCGGGCACGCCTACGGCGTCGTCGGCGACGTGTGTCGCCGACGAAACCGAGGTATGAGAAGTTTCCGGGCTCATGTTTGAGCGCAAAGTTACGAATATTCCGCGATTTAAGCAAGAGGCGTTGAAACCGTGGTCTCGCGTGCGCCCGGGCTGCCTCTTGGCTGAGGTTGTAGCTCACCGCCTTTGGGCGCCCCGGTCTCGCGGCTCGCGGCTCCGGGAACGAGCACTGTTTTCCCGGTCGGCGGCGTGATTAAGAGGCTGTTTAACATTTATTTTAAGCAGGCTCTAATATTAAAGAATGTTAATATATTTGGTCGTGAATTATATTTGATATAAATTTACACTCAATTTAAAATGATATATACTCCAAATGAAAACCGCTAACAGTAAAGCTGCATTGATTGAAATGCTCTGCGCCGCAGGCATCAAGCCCACGACCCATCGGCTGTCCGTTTTGGAATACATATCATCGTGTGAGTCGCATCCGACGGCCGAGCAGGTGTACCAGCACCTTGTGCATGAAAACCCTACCCTCTCGAGGGCGACAGTGTTCAACAACCTCAGGCTGCTTTCAGACAAGGGGCTTGTAAACGACATAAACATTCTGCCGGACTCTACCCGCTACGATTCGGCCGCGTTTGCTCGGCATGCGCATTTTATGTGCCGGGTCTGTCGACGTATATTCGACATATCCTTCGATATGTCGTCGATAGAGATGCCTCAAAAATTTCAGTGCGACAACGTCAATGTGTTTTTCAAGGGCATCTGTCCGCACTGCGCCGCGAAATCATCAGAGTGATTCATGACAAACATCTAAAACTTAACTATTTAATGATATGAAAGATTTAAAAGGAACAAAAACCGAACAAAACCTCCGCGAAGCATTTGCCGGAGAGTCAATGGCCCGCAACAAGTACACATACTTCGCTTCGAAAGCCCGCAAGGACGGATTCGAGCAGATTGCTGCCATTTTTGAAGAGACAGCCAACAACGAGAAGGAGCACGCCAAACTCTGGTTCAAGCTTCTCAACGGCGGCGACATCTCCGACACCCCCGCCAACCTGGTTGCTGCAGCCGAAGGCGAGAATTACGAGTGGACCGATATGTATGCCAAGATGGCCGAGGATGCCGATGCCGAGGGTTTCCCCGAAATCGCACATCGTTTCCGCGCTGTAGCCGCCATCGAAAAGCATCACGAGGAGCGTTACCGCCGTCTGCTGGCCAACATCGAGCAGGGCATTGTATTCTCTCGTGAGGGCGACACCGTATGGCTCTGCCGCAATTGCGGTCACCTCCACATCGGCAAGAAGGCTCCCGCAGTCTGCCCCGTTTGTCTCCACAAACAGAGCTTCTTCGAAATCAAGGCCGAGAACTTTTGATTAACTCACCTAAAGCCTGAGTTAGCAATGGAAAATCCACTTTACAGCATCACTTACGGACTCTACGTGGTAGGATGCTTCGCGGGCGACCGACCTGCCGGCTGCGTGATCAACACTTGTTTTCAGGTAACGAGCGAGAACCCCATGCTGGCCATCTGCCTCAATAAAAACAACTTTACACTTGAGTGCATAAAGAAGAATCCTCGTTTCAGCGTGTCGATTATCGCCGAAGACACCGACACGATGATCATCAGCTCGTTCGGATTCCGGTCGTCGCGCGACGCCGACAAATATGCCGGTTTCGGATACGATGAAATCGACGGTGCTCCGGCCGTAAAGGGGCAGTTCTGCGGGCGCCTTGTGCTCGACGCATGCGATTTTGTTGACTGCGGCACACACGTCATAGTCGTGGCCCGGCTCAAAAACTCGTATCCCGGCAGCGGAACCCCCATGACTTATGCCTATTACCATAAGGTAATCAAGGGTTCGGCACCTAAGAACGCTCCCACATATCGCGAAACCGCAGCGACCGCTCCGGCGGCCGCCACAGCTCCGGCGTCATCCGCGGAGAAACCTGAAGTAAGACGCTTCAGATGCGATGTCTGCGGTTATGTCGTTGAATCGGCGACCGACCTGCCCGATGATTTTGTATGTCCGGTCTGCGGAGTCGACCGCTCGCACTTCGTAGAGATTCAGTAAAGGACTCTTTAAAAGGCGGTGTGTCAAATTTCGGCACACCGCCTTTTTTTGCGCTATATTGTTCGCCTTCGGTACGCCGAAACCTACCATCAGACCAATTGTATATCAAAGCAATATTACTAATCACCTAATAGGCCGCATTGCGTCATGCCGCGGCCCTACAACATTGCACAAAAAGGCGATGTGCCGAATTTTGAGACGCTGCCTTTTGAGGGGAGAGAATATGAGAGTCTGCAAAGACTCCTTGTTTCCGCGGGACGAAGTCTCCGGCTCCATAGATGCACGGGAGATTGGCGTTGTTCTCTTGGTAAATGGCGTTATCGGGGACCCACAGCCCCATAGATCCAAGAAACACCGCTGCCGGCCACCAAAGTCCCGGAGTGACTCGGAGGTCGCCGGCAACCTCCTCCTCAACCAAAGCTCCATAGGGCCGGAGCGTCACCCCATCCGGTCACCCGGCCTCATTTTCGCCGCACCGTCCTACATCTCAAAGAGGTGGAAGCAGTGGGTGGTTTAGCAGGTGATGAGCACGTTTGGGGTAGGTACAAAAAAAAATTACTCGTCATCCCGACGAATAATCTTCTTACCTTAAATCTAATACCATGAAAAACTGATGCAAAGGTATAGCTTTTATGTTATGCAACATAATTTTTGGGCAAGAAAATACATTTGATTAACACCAATTAACACTTCACTCCGAAAATCGGCTATTTTAAAATATATTTTCACATTTGGAGTGAAACGAGAGTGCGAGGGAGTGTTATCGGGCATCGCGGGTGTGGCTTATCGGGCGTTGCGGGGGTGGTGGGCGAGGATTTCGGCGCGGAGATGACTCCGGTCGATGTGCAGGTAGATTTCGGTGGTGGCGATGGATTCATGCCCGAGCATCTGCTGAATAGCACGCAGGTTGGCGCCCCCTTCGAGCAGGTGGGTGGCGAAACTGTGGCGCAGGGTATGCGGCGAGATGGTGCGCGTCACTCCGGCGGCCGCTGCCAAATCGCGTATGAGTATGAATATCATCTGACGGGTCAGACGTGTGCCCCGAGTACTGAGAAACAGTATGTTATCCTCGCCGCGTTTGGCTACGATGCCGCTGCGCTCCCCGGCGATATACTCCCGGATGAGGTCTACACAGATGTCGGACATCGGAACGAGGCGCTGCTTCGACCCTTTGCCGGTGACAATCAGGTAGTGCTCGTCGAGGTAAAGGTTTGATAGTTCAAGGTTTACGAGCTCCGACACACGCAGGCCGCAGCCGTAGAGGGTTTCCATGATAGTGTGGTTGCGCAGGGCTGTGCGCCCCTCGGGAATGGCCTCAATCATGGCATCTATCTCGTTGACTGACAGTACCTCGGGGAGGTGCTCAACCTTCCGGGGCTTGCGCAGGCGCAGCGCCGGGTTCTCGTCGACGAACCCTTCGGTGTGCATATACCTGAAGAGCGATTTTATGCCCGAAACTATGCGCGACTGCGACTGGCGCCCGATGCCGACATCGTGGAGCGACGCCAGAAATCCTTGCAGCACTTCGTATGTAACCTGCTGAAGCGTAAGGTTTTCAGTAGCGATATAATCGAGGAGATGTCGCACGTCGAAGCTGTACGATTCGGCGGTGTTGTCCGACAGACCGCGTTGCACTGTAAGGTACGCGCGGTAGCCGTCAAGGAGTCGGTCGATGTCGGGAAGCGTTCGCACAGACAGTTAGAAATCAAGTACATACGACTGTCGCGGCAGCCCCGGGAGGGCCGTAATCAGTCCCACATGGCGGTTGTAGAAGTCCATTCCGGCGGGAAGGGCGGCGCGCAGCTCCTGCCATAGGTCGTAAGCCGGGTGTCCGGGGTAGACGTTGAGCATGAACACCACGGCGCCCCGGGGGCAGCCGATGCGTTCGAGAATCATGCGGCGCACGCCCGGAAGTATCTCGGGACGCATCTGATTGATAAGTATAAACGTCGACGCGTCATGCAAATAGTCGATTTTACGGTTGGTGACCCAGCGCAGACGCAGAGCCCGGGGAATGGAACGCTCGATGATGAGGTTGGTCACCTCGTGGCCGTTTCCCACCTCGATAATCTGGCCCGGGTTGAAGCGGCACAGCAGCCTGAAGAGCAGGCGTGCGTCGGGGATGGCGTAGTTCAGGCCTGTGAAGTTGTCGACGTGGCGGCTGCGGCGTGCGCGCGGGCAGAGCGAATCGATTTCGGCGTAGGCATAATAATGTGCGTCGTATTCACGTAACACGCCGGTAATCAAGTTGAAAGCGAACGGCGAGTGAACGCCGAACCCACGACTTGTGCGCCATCTTTTAATCCGGTTAAACATGGTATCAGAGTTTTAGAGGCTGTTTAAGGTCAGTCGATGGGGTCGGGCTTGCGCGAGGGTGCCGGCAGATTGGCGAGCGACCATACGAGCGCGCCGAGCAGCAACACGTAAATGGCAATCACCGCGACTTTAGCCACGGAATCGGTGGCGGTTACCGACTTCGGGCGGAAGGTCATCTCCACGGTGTGTTCGCCCGCAGGGATAGCTAAGGCGCGGAGCACATAGTTCACGCGACCGATTTCGGCGGGTTTGCCGTCGATGGCAGCCTCCCAGCCCCACGGGAAGTAAACCTCGGAGAATACTGCCACGCCTCCCCGCGCGCTCTTCGCGTGGTATGTGAGGCGGTCGGGCGCGTACGAGGTCTCGAAGATGGTGTCGCCGGCGGCCGTCGGGGTGGCGTTGCCTAACACATTAGCGAACTTCTTATCGGCAACAGCCTGATGTGCAGGATTTAATGTCGACAGAGCAGCCATCTCGGCATCGGGATTCCCGGCAAAAGTGAGAGTATCCACAAACCAGGCGTTGCCTAAGGCGTCGGGATTGATGGTGAGCTGTCCGTCGGGAGTGATTATATACTTGGCGTTTAGCATATTGAGCACCCGAAAATCGGCCTCGGTGGGGTTGCCCTGCTGGAAGCTGAGAAGGTGGCGGTCGATAAGGTCTTGATAACGAGTGAGTTTGGCTGCATGGTACCCGCCAATCATCTTGTGGTGGTACGACGGCGCCGGCGACTGGAACATCGGGATATCCATTACCCTGTAATTCATGGCGGTATCCTGTAGGATGGCACGGTCGTTGGCCGACAGGGGGAAGGGGTCGGAGGCGGTGAGTTCGGGGGTGCAGAACGAGTCGTGGCTGAGGTAACGCTTGTCGACGGGGTAGAGGTCGATGAGTACTAATAGCCCGGTGACGGTGACGGCCATCCACGGCTTGATGCCCTTGACGATAACCGGCAGCATCACGGCGCCGAAGCCTAAGAGGATGAACAGCAGCGAACGCATCGAGTCGTCGACTACCATCCCGCGGCGAATCTCGCTCAGGGCGCCGGCAATCGAGGGGTTATTGACCGACATAATGCTCAGATACTCAGCGGGTGCACCGGCGCTTTGGAGCTGATAGCCGATGTAGTCGGAGACCTGCATGTCGCCCTCGCTGATGGTGTTGCCGTACACTTCGGGGAAGAGCCAGCCGAGCAGGCAGAAGAAGGCCGGTACGGCGAAACTTACGTAGATGGCCGTGCGGTATTTGCGCAGGCCGTCGGGGGTGGTGAAGAGCTTGTAGAGGCCCATCACGGCGAGCACCGGCAGCGAGAATTCGGCGATGACGAGTATCGATTCCACGGTTCGGAAGCGCGAATACATCGGCACATAGTCGATGAATAAGTCGGTGAGCCACTGCATGTTGCGCCCGAGCGCAAGGAGTACCGACAGCAGTGCCACCACAAGGAGCGCCCATTTGGTCGGTCCCCTGACGATAATGCACCCCAGCAGCGCAAGTGCGAAAATCAGCGCGCCGACGTACACCGGGCCGTTGGTCGACTCGGGTTCGCCGAAATACTGGCTCATGTAGGCCAGGAACTGCTGTTCGGGTTCGCCGAGGTTGTATTTGGCCACCACATCGTCTGCCCCGGGGACATCGAGCACCGACAGGGCGGTCATCTGCCCCTGCTGCGGCTTGGCCGAAGCGCCGCCTTTCACATTGGGAATCAACAGGGTAAAGGTTTCGGCACGGCCGTAGGAGTACTGGGTGATATAGTCGCGGTCAAGGCCCGAGGTGCGGTTGGCGGCGTCACCGCCATCGGTGGCGGCTGTCAACTCGGAATGAGCCCCGCGCATCGACTCCTTGGAGTATTTATAGGTGTTGTAAAGATTTGGCAGATTGGCACATACAGCCAGTACCGCAGCCACGGCGAGCGCTGCGGTGGCCTTGGTCCAAACGGCGAGTTCGTGCTTCCTGACAGCCTTAACGAGGTAGCCGATCACGAGGGCCAGGATGACGAAGAGGAAGTAGTAGCTCATCTGCACGTGGTTGCTCTGCACCTGCATCATGGCGAAGAGCGCCGCAAGGGCCGAGCCGGTGAACCAACGCCCGCGATAGGCCATGATGATACCGGCGATTGTGGGTGGCACATAGGCGAGGGTGACAAATTTCCAGATGTGGCCCGCGCCGATGAGTATCACGAAGTACGACGACAGGCCCCATGCCACGGCCCCGATGAGGGCGTAATACCACTGTATCTTCATGGCCATCAGCATGATAAGCATACCGGCCATCATCATGAAGAGCAGATTCGAAGGGGAGGGGAGCCCCGCGCCGTAAACGGTTGAAATCCAGCCGAACAGACTGTTCGACGGGTAAGTCGGCGAAATCTGGAAGGTGGGCATTCCGGAGAATAGCGAGTTGGTCCATCGCGGCTGGTCGCCGTCGTGGGTCTCCATCCACTCCTGGGTCTCGTGACCGATTGCCGCGCCCTGCTGCATATCGTATTGCCTGAGCTCGTTACCCATCGAGGCGTCGGGGTAGAAGAAAGCGAGCGAAATAATCATAATCGCCGCTAAGCCAACGAAAAAGCCCCACACCTGCGGGCGCTTGACGGCCTCGATAAAGTTCTTGGGAACGGCTTTAAGACGTTCGGCCAGCGGCTTCGCGGCTTCGGGTTTCGGCGTTTCGGATATAGGTTTTCGGGCTTCGGAATCTGTCATAATCGTATCGGGGTTATCGGGAAACGGTTCAAAGCGGTATGAACATCTCCCGGCTGTCGCACATTATCGTGCAAAATTACGAAAAAAATCGCGGCGGCTGCAATATTTTCGTTAACTTTGCTCACCTTTTGCCCTAATAAGTTGTCTGATGTGCCGATGATTACACCCCGGAAGCCAGAATTCAAGCCCCAGATTTCACCGAACTGCCATGCGAACGCCCGGCAGTACAGTGTTGCATGGCTGCTTCTGCTTGCCGCTGTGGCAGCGTTTTTCGGGGTCTGGAGCTACACGGTGCCGATTCAGGCCGACGACATAGCATTCCAATACTTTCTCCCTCATTTTGAGGAGCGTAACAGCAGCCTGTGGGGTGCTTTTTGGGAGTATTCCCACTGGTTCTGGCTCGATACCAACGGCCGGTTGGCCAACTTTGTGGCGCCGTTGGCCACAATGTATGTGCCGCGGTGGCTGTTTGCATCGCTCACGGGCGTGGCGACGGCCTGGGTAATGTATGCCGCCATCCGCCTGGCGCAGTGGCGCCGCACGGCCGACCCCCGTTTCAACTTCTGCGCGCTGCTGATGATGATGCCGGTGGTGCTGTTCCTTTGGCCCTGGCGCGACTATCTGCTCTACCCAGACTACTCGCTCAATTACCTGTATTCCACCGCGTTAAATCTGATATTTCTTATTGTGTGGCTGCGCGCCTTAGAGCGCTGGATGCCGTTGTGGTGGCTGGTGTGGGCGCTGCCGCTTACCATCGTGACGGGCATGATGCACGAAGGGTTGTCGCTGCCGATGCTCGGCGCCTGCGGCTTAGTGACAATATTGAGGCGGCTGCGCATCCCCCCGGCCGCATGGGCCCTCGGCCTTGTTTACCTCGCCGGTACTTTGGTGGTGACTCTGTCGCCCGGCATTTTGGGGCGCGCGGCCCGCGAGCATGGCGGCACTTCGATTCTCGTTCACGGGTATTATACGCTGATTTACTGTACGTTGCTATGGGCGCTGATTATCACGGCCATGGTACTTCTGTGGCGTCGCACGAGTCGCCGGCGCATGGCGGCACTGCTCCGCACGCCGGTGTTCGCCACAGCGGCGCTCAACGCCTTAGCCGGAGCGGCAATCTGTTTCATTTTCGACGAAGCCACGCCGCGCTACGGCTGGCTCACGCAGGTTTTCTCCACCATCTCGCTTTTGCAGATTTGGCGTGAATTCGCCTGGAGGTCAGAGCGTTGCAAACGCCGCCTACTGATGTGGGGAGCGGCCGCGGGGCTGCTCACCGCCATACCGGCCGGCCTCACTGTCGCCGACGCCCGGGCCGTGGCCCGAGAGGACCGGCTGATTCGCCACAAGCTTGAATCCCTCCCCGATGGCACCTTCTATTTCGACGTGAGCACCGCCGCCGACGCCTCTCCGCTGATTATGGGAAACACATTCCGGGGAATGTGGAAGAGCCACTTCCAGCACGCCTGCTACAACCTCGGGCTCAGCGTCGACGAGGCGCGGGCAGTCGTTCCGGTGGTACTGAAGGGATTCCGCTTCGCCTCGCCGCTCCCCGGCAACGCGCACGTGGCCCGTATCAGCGGGTACCTCATCGGCGACGTGATTCCGCGCAAAATCGAGGGACTCGAATTCCGCGCCACCGCGCTCGAGCTGACCCTTGACGACGGATCGCGCGTCACCCGTTACTTCGCGGCCTACCCATTCCGCGCCGGAGGCCGCACCTACTTCCTCTACGGGACCGAGCGGCTGCTGCCGCCCGACGTCCGCAGTATTGATTTCCCTGAAAATGAAAAACTTAACAAGT
This sequence comes from uncultured Muribaculaceae bacterium, assembly GCA_945931475.1. GTDB lineage: Bacteria > Bacteroidota > Bacteroidia > Bacteroidales > Muribaculaceae > UBA7173. Next base: position 9,484 of record CAMEPD010000019.1, read on the forward strand.
TCGTTCCGCTCCCCGAATAAAATACTGAGCCGCATTCTCCCGGCGCTCGCGGCCCCGCTGCGCCGCAATATGCCGATGGTGCTGGCCATCACGCTGATGCTTGCGCTGCCGCCGTTTGTGCTCGCTGCCGCCACATGGTCGCCGTTGCGGAAAATGATGTTAGCCGCTCTGGCTCAGGGATTTGTGTACGCTTACCTCGCCGCGGCCCTGACCACGGTCACACGCCGTTGGGTCGGAGTGGTGCTGATGTCAGTTGCCGGGGTGCTGTCGTGGCTTGTGTGTCAACCGATTATCTTCGCAAGCCAGGCATTTTCGCCAACCACACTTTTGCTCGTGCTCGAAACCGACGCGCGCGAGACCGGCAGTTTCGCCCACCAGTTCGTCACCCCGTTGAAATGCGTGGGGTCGGTGCTCCTGGCGGCGTGGATTGCCCTGTTGCCGTGGCTCTGCCGAGTGGCGGTCAATTGGCTGAAAATCAGAATAAAGCGCAGCATCCGCACGGCCATTCTGCTGCTGTGCGTGCCGGTATTCATCTTCGGCGCATACCGCCTTGTCGACCTTTACCGCAACTTCTTGGTGCGCGACCTCACGGCCTTCGAGATGTGGTCGACGCGGCAGAGCACATGGGTGCCCGATTTCTTCCGCGGCACCGAGGTGTCGGTGGGCGACGCCTTCACCGTGGTACCGTACTCATTATGGGGACTTTACCTGAATCTGCATCAGTTGCCCGAATGGGAGGCAGTGCAGGGCGGCGTCATAGCCGCCGACATCCCGCGCTCGGCCGAGGCCGACTCGGTCAACGTGGTGGTAATCATCGGCGAATCGTTCATCAGGGGTCACAGCCCGCTCTACGGCTACCCGCTCGACACCACCCCCTGGATGACGGCTGAAGCCGATTCGGGGCGCTTAGTGCACTTCACCGACTATATCGCGCCGGCCAACCTGACGTCGGTATCGCTGCGCAACGTACTGAACCTCAATTCGGTAGGCGACGGCGAGGAGTGGTACCGCAGCGCCTACTTCCCGTTGGTGGCCCGGCGCGCCGGATGGAAGGTAAACCTTTTTGACAATCAGATAGTCAAGCCCAAATACGTGGTGGATGTGCAGTTAGCGTCGATAGTGCGCAATCCCGACCTCTCGCACGAGTTTTACTGTCTGACCAACGATTCAATCGACCCCTTCGACGGCGACTTCCTCGACCGCGTCGAGCGGAAGTACCCCTTCGACGGCACAGTTGGCAACTTCGACATATATCACCTTTACGGTCAGCACTTTGCACCTGCCGAACGCTATCCGCTCGGCAGCCGGTTCGACCGCTGGACGGGCGATTCTCTCCCCTACGACCGGCCATGGTTCACCCCCGAAAAGCGGCTGATGGTGGCGCAATACGACAATGCCACGCTCTACAACGACTGGGTAATTTCAAGAATAGCAGCACGTTATAAAGGAACTCCGACCATATTTGTGTATTTTTCGGACCACGGAGAGGAGATGTACGATGCATCGGACATAGCCTGTCGCAACGAACCGTCGGGCGACATGGCCGGCTGGCTCGGGCGCCAGTTCGCCATACCGCTGTTTATCTTTGTGAATGATGATTACGCGGCGCTGCGCCCCGAAGTTTGGAGCCGAATCGGCCAGTCGGCCGCACGCCCCGGTATGCTCGACAATATCGGCCAGACAGTGCTGAATCTCGCCGGTGTCACCACACCCCTCTATTACCGCGCGAACCGCGACATCACGGCGCCGCAGTACGCCTGTCCGCCACGCCTCACCGTTACGCGCCGACTCAATTTCGACTCGATATGCAGCCGCGTAAACACCGGAAACAGAGGGAAATAGCCCCGAAAGGGCTACGGGCGGAAATAACGGCGCACACGCCCCAAAATCGACATATACCCCAACAAAGTGATGGCGGCGATGATGGCGAAGCCCACTAACAGCGTGGGCCACAACGATGTAGCACCCACCGAAGCCGATTCGAGCCGCTCCTCCCAGAGCCATGCGCCCACGCCCGTCAAAGTGGCGGCCACAATGTACACCGCGCCGTTTATCCAGCTGATTATCGGGAAATAAGCGCGCGCCACGCTCTGCGGCGAGTAGCCCAGAAGCATCAAGTCGCTGAGTTTACGGCGGTTCTTCTGCAGCAGCAACGCCAGCGACAGCACCAGGATAAAGAATGCGAGCAGCGAAATCACGGCACCCACGGTTATGACGATGCCCGTCACCACCGTTAGGAAATAGCCTGCGCGCGATGAGTTTTCCTTGTCGCCGGCCACTTCATATCCATGACTTTCAATGAATTGTCGCACCTCAGGCGCACCGGGATTCTCCACCTCGACAATCAGCCGCGAGGGATTGGCGCCGGCCTTGGCGGAATCGCCGAAATTGCTGTTGGCCCAGGTCATGAACGACTCGGGCACCGCGATAGTGTTGAAGCGCGACGAGAAACCCACGATGCGGCCGGGGTAGGTGGCCATGCGGCCATTGCCGGCGAGGCTGATGTTGAGCGGCACCTTGTTGATGACCCCTTCGCTGAGCTGCGGCAGCCCGCGCGACGAGGCGAACCCGAAGTTGTAGAGCGCCAGGTAATCCTTTGATACAATGATAGGTATCTCGGGGTGCTCGGGGTCAAAGCGCCATCCTGAGGGACGCACGTCGAAGAATTCGTCGGGAATCGATTCGAAGAAGAGGAAAGTGCTCATGCCGCGGCCCCCGAAGTCGATAGAGGCCGACACATTGAATTCGGCATTCGAGAAGCGACCCACACGGCGCGTCCAGGGCTGCGCCTCAAGCTCTGAAATCATCTCTGGCGTGAAGCCCGATTGTGCCCCCGTCACGGTGCCGAGCGACGACACCTGGGGCGAGAGCACCAGGTAGTCGCGGTTGATAAACGCGTCAGAATCAGTGTCGAACGACGACCGCACATCGCGGTAGAACTGAATGGCACACATCACAATCGCCAGCCCCACGAGGTTGGCGAGAGCATAGCCCAAAAGCTGACCGGTAGAGATGTTGCGGCGCAGCAGGCGGCCTGTAATATTAGCGTATGACATCAGAGGTGTATAATTTTCGGATTATTGAGCGCCAGGTGGTTACCCACCGAAGTGGCGATGACCGAGGCCTCCCGGGCGGAGGCACTCTCGGTAACCAGCGCTGCCACGGCGGCATTGTTGCGGGCGTCGAGGTGGCTCACCGGCTCGTCGAGGATTATGAAATCGAAGGGCTGAACCAGAGCGCGGATTACCGCCACGCGCTGCTGCTGACCCACCGAGAGGTAGGCCGCCAAGGTGTCGGCTTTGTTCTCCACCTCGAGGTGCTCGAGCATACGGCGTATCTCGGCCTCGGTGCAGCAGTCGGTCAAGCGATTCTTTATCAATATGTTGTCCATCACCGACAGCTCGGGGAAGAGGCGCATTTCCTGGGGGAGCCACGCCAGGTGACGGCGACGTATGTGGCACCACCGCGCGGTGTCGAACGACCGGATGTTCTCGCCATCGAAAAGGATATCGCCCTGATAATCAGTGCGCACGCCATAGATGAACGAGCAGAGCGAAGTCTTGCCTGTACCCGATTCAGCGGCGATGAGATACTCATCGCCGCGTGAGAGTTCAAGGTTGTGGAGCCATACCTGCGAACGGCTTACCGGAGGGTCGTTTTCGGCCCCTCGGAACACGTCGGGGAGCAGGCGCTTCAAAGTAATTTTTTCCATAGCAACGGCCCCGAAGGGCCGAAATTTAATTCATTTTGTGGAGTCACAACATATCGCCTGATAGGCCGCGATATGTTGTGACTCCTCAATATTTTGAGAGCAGGTCACGGCATGCCGCGACCATACAATTTGCTTATATCAAAGGACAGAAGAGAGGAGGGTCTCCAGCAGCGGCTTGTCGGAATCCTCAACCTCGAGGGTCATCGACATCTCGGTATCCTTGGGCAACATGCTCAGTTTCAAGCCGAAATTGAGATTCATCTCGGTGAGAATGGGGCTGTTCTTGGGGAGGTACATCACGAAAGCGTTGTTCTTGCCCGAGAACATATCGGCCTTGATGGGAGTGCCGCCCTTGTCGGTGAACTCGCGAGTGGCCAGTACCAGGTTGTTGCCGTCGGGCTTGACATAAACCATCGGACCGTCGGGAATCTTGATTTTCAGACCGTTGCCCTCGTAGGGCTCGCAGGAGCTCATCGGAATCTCCGATGCCACGAAAGTATTCTCCTCCTCGCTGTATTCGTATTCGGTACCGTTGGGGTTGAGGGTCTGCATGAGGGTGCGGATGCCGTCGGTAAAGAGCTGAGCCTTACCGGGTTTGAGCTGTACGGCGCAAACGAAATCCCAGTAGGTACTCACATTCGATGCGTTGCACGAGAATGACTGGATGCCCTGTGTGGGACCGGCTCCAATCATCACAGTGCCGTCAATGGCCTCGAGGTAGGGGTAGACAACGCCCAGCGTTTGGTCGCCGTAAATCTTGCCCAATGCACCGAGCAGCTCGCGCCAGGGTGTGTCGCCTTTGATGCCCGAGGCGAGCATGGCTACATCATAGTTGTTGAGATATTTGAGCATAGCGGGGTCGATGGCCTTGTTGTAGTTGCCATATCCCTCTACGCTGACGGCTTTGCCATCCTTGTCGCGGATTCCGGCAATCAGTTCGGCCTTGGCATTGTCGAGGCGGAGTGTGCCGCAGAAGTTCCCCTCGAGCAGTTTGGCAATGGCCTCGCCGCCCTCTCGCTGCATCTGGGTGCGGACGATAGCGGGCAGATTCTGGCAGGCCACGAAGAAGCCGGCGGCGTTCTCCTCGGCAAAAAGGTCGGCTTTCCAGCCGGCATCGGCCAGCGAACCCTTTTCGGCGCGGTCGAGCAGGTCGTTGATGCCGATAATCTGCTTGTCGGCGTCCTTGTACGACGATACGGGCGACACCACGATGTTGTCGTTCCATGCAATCAGGGGCGAATAGTCGCCGGTGCGCACATAGTTGAAGCCACCGGAGTGCTCCACGCGCAGGTTTTGCTCCTTCAGGAATGACTCGAACTTACCGGCGTCGGACAGCGAAGCCATAATATAGGCATCGCCTGTGAAAGAGCCGATTACGAAGACACCCGTGAGGTCGACGCTCTCCGATTCTATAAATTTGCGCATCAGAGCTGTCTCGCTGCCCCCCATGTTGAAGAGCTTGGCGAGCGGGCCGGCGATTTTCACCGTCGAACCGGCGTTCTCGCAGCCGGCGTTCTCGAGCAGGGCCACAGCGTTGATGCCCGCCACAATGTCGGCATCGCCCGGGATATATTCGAGCGTCTTAGACTTTTTGGAACATGAAGTCAGCCCCAGACACACTACAGCAAGGGCCAGCAGGATGTAATTTTTCAGGTTTTTCATACCTTGGAAGATTGGTTTAGATAAACAGATGCACAAAGATATACATTTACACAACAATAATAAGATTTAAATGATGTTAAAATTTGGCCCGATATGACAAATATCATATAATGCACTATATTTATTGCGTAATTTTGCAACCAAAATACAATAACTATATGTTCTAAGGTATAATACCCCGATTGTTCCGCGCACAATATTGCATTCCAAAAATTAACATCATAAAAATCGCTATTCACACTCATGACAACGAAGAAAAGCATCCGGCTTAATTCTATGTTGGCCCTTTGCGGCGCACTGGCCGCATCGGTGGCTTTAACAGCATGTGGAGGAGGAGCCTCGCAGTTTGCCATAAACACCGGGGGAACCCCCGAGGTTGATGTTCTGACAGTAGAAAAGGGCAACTCCGACCTGTCGCTCTCATACCCCGCCACCATCAAAGGTAAGACCGACATCGAAATCCGCCCGCAGGTTTCGGGCTTCATCACACAGGTTCATGTACAGGAGGGACAGCACGTCACCAAGGGGCAGCCTCTGTTCACCCTCGACCAGGTGACATTCAAGGCTGCCGTAGAGCAGGCTCAGGCCCAGGCCGCAGCCGCTCAGGCCCAGGTTAACGCCGCCGAAGTCGGCGTAAGGAACGCTCAGCTTCAGCTCAACAACCAGAAATCGCTCTTCGACAAAGGCATCATATCGGAATACACCTACACCCTGGCCCAGAACCAGCTGTCGACAGCTCAGAGCCAGCTGTCGAGCGCACGCAGCAACCTGGCCACAGCCCAGGCTGCCGTCACCTCGGCACGCAAGAACCTGAGCTACACCGTCATTACCGCTCCGTCGTCGGGCGTGGTCGGCACCATCCCCAACAAGGAGGGTTCGCTGGCATCGCCCTCGATGCAGGTGCCCCTGACAACAGTCAGCGACAACTCTGACGTATATGCATACTTCTCGCTCAACGAAAAGGACATCCTCGACCTCACCGACGGCGGAAAGCGCTCGCTCGCCGCAGCCATCGATGCCCTGCCTGCCGTGCAGTTGCGCCTGTCGAACGGCAACATCTACGGCATCACCGGTAAGGTTGCCACCGTGGCCGGCCTCATCGACCAGAACACCGGCGCCGCCAACGTTCGCGCACGCTTCGCCAACCCCAGCGGAATGCTCGTGAGCGGTTCCACCGGCTCAATCCTTATCCCCCAGCGCGAGGAGAACGTAATACTGATTCCGCAGAAGGCCACCTACGAGGTGCAGGACAAGCGGTTCGTATACGTGCTCAACGACTCCAACAAGACCGTGCCCACCGCCATCGAAGTGCAGTCGCTCTCCAACGGCAAGGACTACGTGGTCACCTCGGGCCTCAAACCGGGCCAGCGCATCGTGGTTGAAGGCGTAGGCTCCTCTATCAAGACAGCCGGCATGGAGGTGAAACCCCGCAAGGTGACACTCCAGCAGGTCGACGCCAAACAGGCTCAGACCGACGCCCAGATGGCCGCTCAGGAGGGCATCAAACCGGCCCAGTAATTCACCGCACCTCAGTACACTTCCTCAAAAATTGTACACCGAATGAAACTTGACACATTTATTAACAGGCCGGTGCTCTCCACGGTGATCTCCATCTTCATCGTGCTGTTAGGCCTGATCGGGTTGATTTCGCTGCCTATCACGCAGTTCCCCGACATAGCACCCCCTACCATCTCGGTGAGCACAACCTACTCGGGCGCCAACGCCCAGGCCGTGCTCAACTCGGTGATCGCCCCCCTCGAGGAGTCAATCAACGGAGCCGAGGGTATGACATATATCGAATCTACGGCTACCAACACCGGTTCGGCTACCATCGACGTACACTTCAAGCAGGGTTTCGACCCCGATATGGCTGCCGTCGACGTGCAGAACCGTGTGGCAAAGGCTCAGAACCTGCTCCCCGCCGAGGTTACCCAGGTGGGTGTGCTCACCGAGAAACGCCAGTCGTCGATGCTGGTGGGTATCGCACTCTACTCCGATTCGCCCAACTACGACACGGAGTTCCTCGACAACTACATGAAAATCAACATCATCCCGGTGCTCCAGCGTGTCAACGGCGTGGGTGATGTGATGTCGTTCGGCGGCGACTACTCCATGCGTATATGGATCAAGCCCGACGTCATGGCCCAGTACGGCCTGACCCCCTCCGACATAGCCGCAGCCCTCAAGGACCAGAACATCGAGGCAGCCCCCGGTTCGTTCGGCGCCCAGGGCAACCAGTCGTTCCAGTACACGATGAAATACCGCGGCCGCTACGAGAATCCCGAAGAGTTCGAGAACATCGTAGTGCGCGCCAACTCGTCGGGTGACGTCCTCTACCTGAAGGACGTGGCCGACATCGAGTTAGGCAAGGTGACCTACGAATTCTCTTCGTCGCTCAACGGCAAGCCCGCCACCATGGCCATCGTGTTCCAGACCGCCGGCTCCAACGCCACCCAGATCATCAACGACTGTCTCGCACAGGTCGATGAGATGACCAAGGCTCTCCCCGACGGACTGCACTTCGCCATCCCTATGAACAACAATGACTTCCTCTACGCGTCGATTCACAAGGTAATCGACACCCTTATCGAGGCATTCATTCTGGTGTTCTTCGTGGTGTACATCTTCCTGCAGGACTTCCGCTCGACCCTCATCCCGGCCATCGCCATCCCCGTGGCCCTGGTGGGTACATTCTTCGTGATGAACCTCATCGGTTTCTCCATCAACCTCATCACCCTGTCGGCCCTTGTCCTGGCCATTGCGATTGTGGTGGATGACGCCATTGTGGTGGTAGAGGCCGTGCATGCCAAGCTCGACGCCGGCTACAAGAGTTCGCGTCAGGCGTCGATCGACGCCATGAGCGAGATTGGCTCGGCCATCATCTCCATCACACTGGTAATGATGCTGGTGTTCATCCCCGTATCGTTCATGCCCGGCACATCGGGTATCTTCTACCAGCAGTTCGGTATCACCATGGCAATCGCCATCGCATTCTCGGCGCTGAACGCCCTGACCCTGTCGCCGGCACTCTGCGCCATCTTCCTGAAGCCCCACAAGACCGACGACACAGAGGAGAAACCGCTGAAGGAACGCCTCGGCGAAGCCTACAAGGAGGCCGGCAAAGCCTACGCCAAGAAGGTGAAACGCTCGTGCGGCCTGAACATGCCCCCGGTTGTCACCCTCATATTCTTAGCTGCCACCATCACCTTCATGGTGCTCGGCTGGTTCCAGTTCGAGAGCGTCGTCAAGGGCATCATCGCCCTGGCTTTCGCCGTAGTAGCCATCATGGGGATGTTCGGCGAACGCTTCCACCAGTCCTTCGAGAAAGTCTTCGACAAGACCATGAAGGGCTACGCCAAACGCGTATCCTTCTTCGGCCGCCACAAAGTGATTTCGTTCATCATCGTAGGAGCTTCGGTGCTTATCCTGGTGTTCCTCATGAGTATCACCCCTACCACCCTTGTGCCCTCGGAGGATACCGGCACACTGTTCGTGATGGTGGATATGCCCCCGGGCACATCGCAGGAGCGCACCGAGCAGGTTATGGGCCAGGTTGACGACATTCTGGCCGGCATACCCGCCGTGGAATACCGCCAGCAGATTCTCGGCTACTCGTTCATCGCAGACGCCGGCCCCACTTACGGTACATTCATCGTAAAGCTCAAGGACTGGAAATACCGCGACGAATCGACCGAGAGCGCCACTCACGTGCAGGTACAGGTATTCCGCGAAGCCGGCGAGAAAATCAAGGACGGCCGTGTAATTGCCTTCCAGCCCCCTATGATTACGGGTTACTCGGTAACCAACGGTTTCGAGCTCAAGCTCCAGGACAAGACCGGCGGCTCAATCGACGACTTCTTCGCCGTTACCCAGGACTTCCTGGCAAAACTCCAGGAACAGCCTGAAATTGAAAGCGCCAACACCACCTTCAACCCCACCTTCCCGCAGTACCGCATCGACATCGACGCAGCCAAAGCCAAGCAGGCCGGCCTGTCGACTTCGGGCATCCTTACCACCCTCCAGGGCTACTACGGCTCGATGTACGTGTCGAACTTCAACCGTTTCGGCAAAATTTACCGTGTGATGATGCAGGCGCCCCCCCAGGCACGTGTATCGCCCGAGACACTCAAGAACATCAAGGTGCGCTCGGCAAGCGGCGAGATGGCCTCGCTCGAAAACTTCGTGACGCTCACCAAAGTTTACGGCCCTGACCTGCTGAACCGTTTCAACCTCTTCACCTCGATTTCGGTAACCGGTAACCCCGCCTCGGGCTACTCGTCGAGCCAGGCCCTCGAAGCTATCGCCCGCGTGGCGCGCGAATCGCTCCCCACCGGCTACGGCTACGAACTGGCCGGTATGACGCGTGAGGAGGGCGAGCAGAGCGGCAACCAGACCGCCATCATCTTCGGCCTGTCGCTGCTGTTCGTGTACCTGCTGCTTTCGGCCCAGTACGAGAGCTACGTCATCCCCTGGTCGGTTATCCTCTCCATTCCTTTCGGTCTGATGGGCTCGTTCGTGATGGTATGGATATTCAACCTCACCAACCTTGCCACGGGCAATGTGCTGAAAATCATACAGAACAGTATCTACCTGCAGATTGCGCTGATTATGCTTATCGGTCTGTTGGCCAAGAACGCCATCCTTATCGTGCAGTTCGCCCTTGAGCGCCGCCGTAGCGGCATGTCGATATTCAACGCCGCCGTAGCCGGTGCCGAAGCCCGTCTGCGTCCTATCCTGATGACCTCGCTGGCCCTGATTATCGGTCTGCTCCCCATGATGTTCGCATCGGGTGTGGGCGCCAACGGTAACCGCGCCCTCGGCGTAGGCTCGGTAGGCGGTATGCTTATCGGCATGATATTCCAGATTCTGATAGTGCCCGCCATGTTCATTGCATTCCAGCACCTTCAGGAGAAGATCAGCCCCATCAAGTGGGAAGACACCAACAACGCCGGTATCGAATCGGAGATTGAACAGTACTCAAGATAATCAATATGAAAAATATTTCGAAAATAGCTGTTGCCTCCGCAGTGTCGCTGCTGATGCTGTCGTCGTGCAACATATATAAGAAATTCGAGATGCCTCAGGATGACCCCGTCACCGCCGAATATGCCAAGGCGGTGAAGGAGTCGCCCGATTCGACCGCCTACGGCAACCTGGCCTGGCAGAAGGTCTTCACCGACCCCCTGCTCCAGGATTACATCTCGATAGCCCTGGCCAACAACGTCAACCTGGAGAACACGCGCCTCAATGTCGACATAGCCCGCGCCAACCTCCAGGGGGCCAAACTCGACTACTTCCCCTCGCTGGCCCTAACCCCCAACGGTGCCGGCGCTTACTACAACATCCCCGGAGCCGACCACTTCACGTGGACATATTCCATCCCCCTGTCGATGTCGTGGGAAATTGACGTCTTCGCCAAGCTGCTCAACAAAAAACGCGCAGCCCAGGCCAGCGTCTACCTCCAGGAGGACTACGTGCACGCCGTACAGTCGCAGCTCATCTCGGGCGTAGCTACCCTCTACTACACAATCGCCAACCTCAAGTCGCAGCTCGCCTTAGCCGAGCAGACCTCCGAGGTATGGAAGCAGTCGGTACAGACCATGCGCGACTTCAAGACCGCCGGCCGCGTCACCGAGGCCGCCGTCGTACAGTCGGAGGCACAGTACTACTCGATTCTCGCTTCGATTTCCGACATCCGTACATCGCTGGCCACCACCGAATCGTCGCTGGCACTGCTCCTTAACGCCGACCGTATCCCCACGGCCATCCCCGCCGAGGCACGCCTCGACATCCCGGCCATCATGCGCGACGGCATCTCGCTGCGCGAAATAGCCCAGCGCCCCGACGTACGCGTCGCCGAGCAGCAGCTCGCCGCGGCCTACTACGCCACCAACTCGGCACGGGCAGCCTTCTATCCCTCGCTGACTATCTCGGCACAGGGCGGATTCTCCAACCTGCTCGGCTCATTCATCAAGAACCCCGGCGACTGGTTCGTGAACCTGGCCGGACAGCTCACCGCCCCTCTCTTCTCGCGCGGTCAGAACATCAGTCGCCTCAAAGGCGCCAAAATCCAGCAGCAGCAGTCGCTCAACAACTTCAAATACACCCTGTTGAGCGCCGCCGCCGAAATCGACGACGCCCTGGTCTCGCTGGCCAACAACACCGAGAAGAGCAAACAGCTTGCCCTTCAGGAAGAGGACCTGCAGAAAGCCGTTGAATACACCAATATGTTGATGGTACACGACAGCAACACCACCTACCTTGAAGTGCTCAACGCACAGTCGTCGCTGCTGTCTGCTCAGATGAACCGCCTCAACACCGAACTCGCCCGCGAGCGTGATCTCATCACCCTCTATCAGGCCCTCGGTGGCGGCCGCTGACCCCAGCCGGCATAACACCTTATCACGGGGCGCTGCGTTCGACGCAGCGCCCCCCTTTTGTGCAGTAGCCGGGCGCTCGCCCAGCGCCGGCACATATCCTGGGCAAACATCCCCTGCGCTCGGCAACCGCTCCGCGTATGTCGTGCCGGCGCTGGGCGAGCGTCAGGCTACTACAAAAAACGAGGTTGTGTCATAATGGCCCGTCTGGGTCGTCGCCCGAAGGTGAGGGTTCGGTCATTGACTACACTCAACTCCCTTCACCATCACCTTCAGGCTCCTACCATCCGGACCACTCTGACAGCAACCTCTCCATCCGGACATAAAACAAGGCGGTGTGTCAAAAAACTGAATTTTGACACACCGCCGCCTGTATTTTCCGTTAAGTTCCCCAGGGGGTTAGTTGCGATTTCCGAAGAAGCGGAGCAGGTAGAGGAACAGGTTGATAAAGTCGAGGTAGAGCGACAGGGCGCCGATGGTGGCGAGGCTGCCCGGAGCTATCTCGTTGGTGGCGGCCATGCGCTTTACCCACTGGGTATCCCAGGCGGTAAGGCCGATGAAAATCAGCACACCGACGGCTGAGATTATCCACTCGAGGGTGTCGCTGCGCATGAACACATTCACTAAGCTCACGAGTATCAGGCCGATAAGTGCCATGAACAGGAACGAGCCTATCTTGGTGAGGTCGCGGTTGGTAAGGTAACCGTAGACGGTCATGGCGCCGAACACTGCGCTGCATATCAGGAAGGTTTTCACCAATGATGCGGCTGTGAAGGCTAAGAATATGACTGATAGCGTCAGGCCGTTGACTACGGCGAACAGGTAGAAGAGGCCGGTGGCCATGGCCGACGACATCCGGGTGAGGCGTGCCGAGATCCAGAGCACCAGACCAATCTCGCCGAGGGCAAGCCCCCAGTATACCCATGAGTTGGTGGCTATCAACAGGGCAAAGTCGGTATGGAAGAATGCAACGAATGCCGAGGTGGCGGCGGTGACGAGCAGCGCCAGGAACATCTTGAGGTACACGCTGCGCATTACGCGGGATACATCGGCTGAGAATGTCGCCTGATCTACGTATTGCTGATTGTATTGTGTGGTGTACTGCTGTTGCCGCTGGGCACGCCAGGTCTGCTGTTGCTGATTTGAATCAAAGTTTTGGTTCATGTCTATGTAATTGAGAGTATATTTTCTATGTGTATAACGCCGGTGGGGCGTTATATATTATATGACGTCGGGGAGGCGAAAAAGTTTAACCTCCGGGGGGACAGACATGGAGGGGATTACATACGCTCGGGCACGTTGATACCCAAGAGGCCCATGGCGGTACGGATGGTGCGTGAGCATACGTCGGTGAGCACCAGGCGCAGTGAGCGGCGGGCGGGATCCTCCTCGCGAAGCACGGGGCAGTCGTGGTAGAACTGGTTGTACTGTTTCACCAGTTCGTAGGCGTAGTTGGCTATGAGGGCCGGAGAGAATGTGCGTCCGGCCTCGGCTACTACCTGCGGGAAGTCGGCGAGGGTCTGGATGAGGGTGATTTCGCGGTCGCAGGGTTGCACGGCTATATAGTCGCCTACGGTGATGCCGTCGGCCTCGGCTTTGCGAAGCACGGAGCGCATACGTGCGTAGGTGTACTGTATGAAGGGGCCGGTGTTGCCGTTGAAGTCGATTGATTCCTTGGGGTTGAACATCATGTTCTTGCGGGGGTCGACTTTGAGCAGGAAGTATTTGAGGGCGCCGAGGCCTACGGTTTCTGAGATGCGGTCGATCTCCTCGGGGGTGAGGCCGTCGAGTTTGCCCAGGTCGGCCGATACTTCGCGTGCCTGCGACACCATTTCGTCCATGAGGTCGTCGGCGTCGACTACGGTGCCTTCGCGGCTCTTCATTTTCCCTTCGGGGAGTTCGACCATGCCGTAGGAGAAGTGCACCAGGTCTTTGCCCCACTTGAAGCCGAGGCGGTCGAGCAGCAGCGAGAGCACCTGGAAGTGGTAGTTCTGTTCGTTGCCGACGACGTAAATCATGCGGTCGATGGGGTAGTCCCGGAAGCGGAGCTTGGCGGTGCCGATGTCCTGGGTCATGTAAACCGAGGTGCCGTCGGCGCGCAACAGCAGCTTGTGGTCGAGGCCGGCGTCGGTGAGGTCGGCCCACACGGAGCCATCCTCCTTGCGGTACATTATCCCCTTTTCGAGCCCTTCGAGCACTTTCTCTTTTCCTTCAAGATAAGTGTCTGACTCGTAATAGATTTTATCGAAATCGACGCCAAGGCGGCGGTAGGTTTCGTCGAAGCCGGCGTACACCCAGCTGTTCATCATGGCCCACAGGCTGCGCACTTCGGGGTCTTTCTGCTCCCAGGCGCGGAGCATGGCGCGGGCTTCGGCCATCAGGGGCGATTTCTCCTTGGCCTCTTCTTCGGTCATTCCGCTGTCGATGAGAGCCTTGACTTCGGCACGATACTTCTTGTCGAACATCACATAGAAGTCGCCGATAAGGTGGTCGCCCTTCTTGCCGGTCGACTCGGGGGTGGCGCCGTCGCCCCACTTCTTCCATGCGAGCATCGACTTGCAGATATGTATGCCGCGGTCGTTGACGATGTTGGTCTTGACTACCTTGTTGCCGCAGGCCTTTAGAATCTGCGACAGCGAGTAGCCCAGCAGGTTGTTGCGCACGTGCCCTAAGTGGAGGGGTTTGTTGGTGTTGGGCGACGAGTATTCCACCATCACCAGGGGGGCGTCGTCGCCGGCGGTGCGGATACCGTAATTCTCATCGGCGGCGATGTGGCTCAGAACCGAGCTCCAGAACGACGGCTCGATGACGATATTGAGGAAACCCTTCACCACGTTGAAGCGGTCGACGGCCGGCTCGTTGTCGACAAGCCACTGCCCGATTTCCTGCCCTACGGCTTCGGGAGCCTTGCGGGCAGCCTTTACCCAGGGGAAGACCATGACGGTGAGGTTCCCCTCGAACTCCTTACGGGTGGTCTGGGGCACAATTTTCGAGGCATCGGTGTCGATGCCGTAAAGCTCTTTCACTGCACGGGCCACGCCCTGTGCTACGATATCGTCGATTGACATAAGTAAGGGTATGATTTTGAGCGGATAAAAAGAAAGGTAAGACCCGCATCGCACCGCTACAACCCCCTACCGCTGCTTCGATCAAGACCTGACGGAGTTTGGGGGGAGCTGGTCGTGTAGGACTTACCCGGGCACAAAATTACTATTTTTTCGTGAAACCACCAAATTTCATCGCAACTTTTGATTTTATGCGCATACATTTTGAGGGATTCTGAACCATCGAGTGTGTGGATAACTTGTGGATAATCGGTGGAAAGCCGGTGGAAAGCCGGTGGAAATGTCGTGGAAAGCCGGTCTGCACATTCACAGGCGTGCCCGTGGATAATCTGTGGATAAGCCGTGGAAATCGGTGGAAAAGCTCGCCCGCACGGTGGAAAACCTGTGAAAACCGCGGCCTGAGCGGCTGTGACGCCGCTCCCCCCGATGTGGATAACCCGGGCCCCGACCGGTGAATATGGGTGTGGAAAACCTCCGTATGCTCCGGTGGAAACCGCTGTGGAAAACCTGCCCCGCATAAAAAATTCGCTCCGCAATTAAAAATTTTCGCTGACAAACGATTGTTTATTCAATTCTATTCGGTAATTTTGTTGGAAAGATAAATACCATAAAAACTATATAATCATGATTTCACCTTTAGCCCACGTTGACCCCTCGGCAAAAATTGCCGACAACGTTACGATACATCCGTTCGCTTTCATTGACAAAGATGTTGAAATAGGCGAAGGATGCACAATCTACCCCTATGCCTCGGTGCTCCGCGGCACCCGTATGGGCAAGAGCTGCCGCGTATTCCAGGGCGCCGTGGTCGGTGCCGAACCCCAGGATTTCCGCTGGAAAGGGGGATTCACCTACTGCCACATCGGCGACAATGTCACCATCCGCGAGCACGTAATCATCAACCGCGGAATCCGCCCCGAGACGCAGGGCACAGAGATTGGTCCCGAAACCTTCATCATGGCCAACTCACACATAGGCCACGACACCGTAGTCAAAGGCAAATCGGTGCTCGGAAACGGTGTCACCATAGCCGGTGACTGCGAAATCGACCAGTGCGTCATCCTGTCGTCGAACGTCATCATCCACGAGAAAGCCCGCATCGGCAAGTGGGTAATCGTGAAAGGCGGCTGCCGCATCTCGGGCAACGTGCCACCCTACATCATCGCCGCCCACAACCCCATCCGGTACTTCGGCGTCAACGCCACCGTCATGGGCAAACACGGGTTCACGCCCGACCAGATCAACGACATCGCCAAGGCGTACCGCAATGTATATCAGTCGAATATCTCGGTATTCAACGCCCTTCGCCGTATCGAGAACGACCTCGCGCCCTCCGAAATTCGCGAGGAAATCACCGGCTTCATCCGCCACAACAACCTCCGCATCGTAGGCGTGCCCCTGGAAATGACCGACTGATCCACCGACCGGGCCTCCTGCCCTTTTTAAGAGGCTGTTTAAAAATATATGTTAACGTTCCGGTGGTCGCTTTTTGGTTAAATCGCATTAACTCAACGGTCACATAGCCCGCTATGCTCCCTTTTGATTTAATGTGATTTATCTCAAAAACCGGCCACCGGAAGTATACGCAGACCGTAGAACTCGCATCGGGCGAACGCCAGGAGGTAGTGATACCGGCACTGACGCCTGTAATGGGTGCGCTGAATGTTGATTATGAGCCGGTTGGAGCGAAAGTATCGTTGGATGGCCGCGAGGTCGGCATCTCCCCGATGGTCCTCAATGATGTACTCGCCGGTGCACACACTGTTGTTGTGTCCGCACCCGAGTATGAGTCGACAACATTGACCGCCACAGTAAATGAAGGCGAAACCGCGCAACTGACAGGGAAACTGAATAAGGATGAAAAGAAATTGATTCCTTTTAATAGTAACGGCAAACACGGGTGGATTGATAAGACGGGACAAGTGGTGATTCCGTTGAAGTATGATGATGCAGAGAGTTTTGAAAATGGTAAAGCAAGAGTTAAGTTGAATGGTGAGTGGTTTTATATTGACAAGCAGGGGAATAGAGTGAAGTGAGGGTATGGAAAATAGATTTGTGGGAACGGGGGAAAAAGAGTATCTTTGCAACTTAGATAGTATTTGATTGTTAATAAGAGAGATAAAGATACTACGCGATATGGAACGTCTTAAAGTCAAAATAATCAATAAGTCGCATCACCCGATGCCGGCGTATGCCACTCCCGGCTCGGCCGGCATGGATGTACGCGCTTTCCTGGATAAACCCGTGGTGCTCGGGCCGCTTGAGCGTGCGCTGATTCCGACGGGACTGTATATGCAGCTGCCTCACGGCTATGAGTGCCAGATACGTCCCCGCAGCGGTCTGGCCATAAAGAACGGTATCTCGTTGGTCAACACCCCGGGAACGGTCGACAGCGACTACCGCGGCGAAATCGGCGTGATTCTGATTAACCTCTCAAAGGAGCCGTTTGTGGTCAACGACGGCGAGCGCATCTGCCAGATGGTGATTACGCCCTACACCCGTGTCGACTGGGAGCCCGTCGAGGAGATTGACCACACGGAGCGCGGCGACGGTGCATTCGGTCACTCGGGCGTTAATTAGTGAATATCAGCAAACTGACAGTGAAAAGCAACAGATATAGGAAAAACAGACTGACCCTGACAGTCGCGGCAGTCATGGCGGCGCTGATTGTGCTGCCGGTGTTCGCCGGGAGCAAAAAGCAGCCCCGGCAGCGCCATGTAGAGTGGAAGACCGGCGCCAACGAGCGTAAGGCCGACTACTACTATATGGAGGCCATGCGCCAGAACGCCCTGGGCAACGATGACGCCTTTTTCGACCTGCTGTCGACGGCCTGGGAGCTCGATTCCACCGATACCGGTCCGGGAATGACCCTCGGTTACTACATGATGGTACTCGGGGGCAACAGCGATTCGGTCTACTCGAAGCGTGGGTATGATATGGTGCGCAAACACTTCGAAACCCACCCCTCCGACTACTACGGCGCCATATTCTACGGCATGATCAACGACCGCCTGGGCAACACCGACGAGTCGGTGCGCGTATGGCACACACTCGACAGCCTCAACCCCACCAACCCCGACGTGCAGCTCCGCTACGCCGAGGCGCTGCTCAACGTCGCCGACACCGCCTCGCTGCTGAAATCGATCGACGTGGTGAACCGCGTGCAGCGCGCCGAGGGGATTGACCTGGGGCTTACCACCCACAAGGTGCGTGCCCGAATGTCGTTGGGCGACACTGCCGGGGTGTTCGCCGAGCTCGAGGAGTACCGCCTCAAGTCGCCCCGCGACCCCGATTACTATATATATACCGGCGAAGTCTACAACGCCTACAATATGGCCGATTCGGCCAGGGCCAACTTCGACCGGGCCTGCAGCGTCGACTCCACCTGCGGCCGCGCATTCTATCGCCGCGCCATGTACCTCAAGGACCAAGGCGACTCCATCGGCTACGACCGCGAGCTCTACAAGGCCATGCTCATGGAGTCGCTCGACCTCGACGTGAAGCTCGATATGCTCGCGGGGTTTATCCGCGACGCGTACACCGACAGTCTGCAGCGGCCACGCATCGAGCGGCTGCTCGACGTGCTTGTCGAGCAGAATCCCCACGAGCCGAAAGTCCGCGACCTCTACGCCTCGTACCTCCTGGCGCTCAATAAGCCCAATCAGGCTGCCGAGCAGCAGGAGATTGCCATCGACGCCGACCCATCAGACAAGAGTCACTGGACCTCGACCATCAGCCTCTATGGGCAGGCCGACAACAACGACAAGGCGTTGCAGCTCTCGGACCGCGCATTGGAGTATTTCCCCGGCGACCCGGTGCTTTCAATGTTGAAAGCCAATACGTTACAGCAGATGAACCGCTGGGATGAAGCCATTGTCGTGGCCCGGAAGGGGCTCGCCGGCATCGCCTCCGACGACAATGCGACCCGCTCGAACGTCTTGGCGCTGATTGGCGACTCGTATCATCAGCTTGGCCAGCCCGACTCGGCATTCGCATACTACGAGCGTGCGCTCACCGAATACCCTGATAATTTCCTGGCAGCCAACAATTTCGCATACTATCTGGCTGTCGAGGGGAAGGATCTCGACCGCGCCGAACGCCTGTCGGCCATGTCGATGCGCGGGCAGCCCGACAACGATACATTCCTCGACACCTACGCCTGGATTCTCTTCCGCAAGAACGACTACGTTCACGCCAAAGAGTTCATCGACAAGGCCCTGGAAATCGAGGGGGAGAATGCCCAGGCCGATGTGCTGCATCACGCCGGCGACATCTACTACATGAACGGCGACCCGGAGCAGGCCCTGAAATACTGGGAGCAGGCTCTGAAACTCGATCCCGACAACGACCTCCTCAAGAAAAAAGTGAAACACAAGACCCACTTCTTCGAGTAGCTTACCGCGTTGTACAGAATCCATACCGGCTACCGGCAATCCAAAACACAGACACAGAAAAAGAAATTTCATGAAAAAAACCACTCTTATCATATCCCTGGGCCTTCTGCTGGCATCGTGTGGCGCGCAGAAACAGGCTCAGACACCCGTGGCCCCGGCGCCGCAAGTCGATGCATCCACCGTGAGCGCCCGGCAATCCTTCGAGGCCGTAGCCGATACATACAAGTCCTGGAAAACAGTGGAGATGCCTGTGAAACTGAAACTTACGCAGCCGATGAACTTCGATGTCTCGGCCCGCGTGCAGATGGTGCGCGACAGCTACGTGGGGGTGTCAGTGCGTATGCTCGGTTTTGAGGTGGCCTACATCATCGCCGACACCGACTCGGTTCACGCCTACGAAAAGATGCACAAGCGTTATGTCTCGGAGAGCATCAGCAACATCTTCAAGTCGTCGGGCTACACCCTCGGCAACCTGCAGGACCTGCTGTTGGGCCGTATGTTCGTGCCGGGCGGCGGCACGGCCTCCACGGCCGACGTGGCAGCCTTCACCATGCAGTCCGACAAGGGGTATGTGGCCGCATCGCCCGCCGCGCAACCCGCCGGCTCGCAGATTGGTTTCGCTCTCGACAGCAGCGCCAACCGCCTGGTGTTCACCTATATAGAAGCCGCCGGTCATGATGTGAGCTTCACCTACGGTGCTCCCTCGGTCACTCCCGCCGGTCCCGTGACATCGTCGACCCAAATCGACGCCAATGTCACGCGCAGCGTCAGGGCTTCGTTCGACTGGAATCTTAAGGGCGCCAAATGGAACGGCAACGTAACTCCTCGCAAATGGAAGGTACCCTCGGGCGCAAAGCGTATCACGGTCACCACTGACCTGCTCAACTCGCTTATCAAATGATAAACCTTTGATTTTCTGATGAAAAGACTGATATATTCACTTCTTGCAATATGTTTACTGTGCGGCGGCTACGGCATAGTGTATGCCGGCGCGGCCACGTCGGCCACAGCGTCGGCCTCCTCCAAGACCCCTTCGTCGAAAAAGAAGGCCACCGGCTCGTCATCGAAAAAGAAAAGTACCCGGAAGTCATCCGCGAAGTCCTCTGCCGGGAAATCCCGGTCAAAGAGCACCCCGAAGGGCGCACCCGAACGCACACGCCAGGAGGTGAACCGCGACAAGCAGCAGAACACACGCGAAATCAATCAGACACGTCAGGAAATCAAGCTGAACACCACTGAAACCGAACGCCAGCTCAACAACCTCGAACTGGTAAACGGCGAAATCGAAGACTGCTCGAACCGCATCGCCGGCATCAACACCCGTATCGACTCGCTCAACACCCGTTCGGCCTCTGTGCAGGACTCCATCGCGTCGCTCGACCGGCACCTGCAGACCCTCACCAAGGCCTACGCCGGCCAGTTGCGCAAAACCCAGGGCTCGCGCCGCCAGACCTCGCAGCTCGCCTTCGTGATGTCGTCGCAGTCGTTCCGCCAGGCCTTCCGCCGCATGAATGCCGTGCGCCAGTTCGGCAAATGGCGCGAAAAGAAGGAGCGCGAAATCGTGGCCGTGCGCGGCAATCTCCAGGTAAAGCGGCAGCACCTGCAGGGACTTCAGGCTGCCACCAACCGTTCGGCCCGCGAGTTGGGCAAGGAGAAACAGACCCTTTTGCGTAAGCAGGCCATAACCAATCAGTTAGTCGATTCGCTCAAAGGGCGCCGCGCCGAACTCGACCAGATTATGGAGGAGCGTTCACGCCAGGCCATGGCCCTCGATGCCGAGCTCAACCGCATAGTCTCAAGCGAGCTCGCCGAGGCGCGCCGCCGTCAGGCCGAAGCCGAAGCTGCTGAGGCCGAGCGTCAGCGACAGGCCGCCGCCGAAGCCGAACGCCGCCGTCAGGCCGAGGCCCAAGCTGCTGAAGCCGAGCGTCAGCGTCAGGCGCAGATTGCGGCCGAACGTGCCGAAGCCGAACGCATTCAGGCCGAACGCGCCAAGGCGCAGGCTGCCGCCGAAGCCAAAGCCCGCGAGGAGGCTCTGAAGAAGGCTCGCGAAGAGGAGGCCGCCGCTCGCAAACGTTCGGCTGATGAAGCCAAAGCCGCTGAAGCTCAGCGCAAAAAGGCCGAGGCCGAGGCCGAAAAGGCGCGCCGCGAGCAGGCCGAGGCCGACCGCAAAGCCCGCGAGGCCCGCGAGAAAGCCGAAAAACAGAAAACCAAAGGCGTGCCACACCGCCGCCGCGACACCGATACCAAGACAAGCGACGTGCCGGCCCCGTCGGTGCGCCACCGTCCGTCGGGTTCGACGGCCAATGCCCCCGTGCCGCCGCCAAAGCCCCGCACCTCCTCCGGGTCGACCGCGGCCCCCGGAGGCGCGGCAGCCCCGAAGCTCCCGAGCCACAACGCCGGCGGCGAATCGGGCGTGGCATCGGCTTCAACCGGCACCTACGGCGCCAACTTCGCCGAAAGCAAAGGTCTGCTCCCCATGCCCGTAATCGGCAGATACACAATAGTCAAGCGCTTCGGCCGCCAGCAGCATCCCACCCTCAAGCACGTCGAGACCAACAACGCCGGCATCGATATGCAGACCGCGCCCGGCGCCTCCGTACGCTCGGTTTACGACGGCGAAGTATCGGCCATCTTCAAGCCCGACGGCTACAACACCGTGGTGGTGATACGCCACGGCAACTACCTGACAGTCTATGCCAATTTAGGCATAATCAACGTAAAGACCGGGCAGAAGGTGAAAGGGGGCCAGACTATCGGTCAGGTCTTCTCCGACCCCGACGATTCGGGTCGCTCGGTGCTCCATTTCGAGATACGCAACGGCCGCTCGAAGGAGAACCCCGAGCTGTGGCTGAAAAGATAAAAAGTCACGACGCGAAGATAAAATCACAGCGCGGTGATAGATTATGCCGCCCGAAGCGTCTTTAAAGAAAACGTGTTAAACAGCCTCTAAATTCATCGCAGAATGGCAGAATATAAAAACACACTCGCCGAGGGCACCGTCCTCGATAGTGGTAGCCGTAAATACCGCATCGAGAAAGTGCTTGGCAAAGGCGGTTTCGGCATCACCTACCTCGCTACGGGCGAAGTGCAGGTGGGGAACGTCGTCACCGAGGCGTCGTTTGCCATCAAAGAGCATTTCCCCGAGGAGTTCTGCAAGCGCAGCGGCAGCAATTCGCTCCCGCGCGAGGACAGCGCCGACTCGTATGCCGACTCGCGCGCCGAATTCCTCAAGGAGGCGCAACGCCTCTACAGCCTCGGGATGCTCAGCCCTAACATCGTGAAAGTCAATGAGGTATTTGAATCGAACGGTACCGCCTATTACGTGATGGAGTACATCAAGGGGCAGTCGCTGCGCGACTACGTGGAGAAAAGTCCCGGCGGCAAACTCCCTCTCGACGACGTGCGCCGGATTATCGCCCCGGTAATCGACGCCCTGGAGATACTTCACGACAAACGCGTCAACCACCTGGATATCAAGCCGGAAAACATCATGCTCAAGAAGACGATGGAGGGCACCGTGCCCGTGCTTATCGACTTCGGCCTGAGTGTGCATTACAAGAAGAACGGCAACAAGACCTCCTCGAAGAAGCTCATGGGCTACAGCGACGGTTATTCGCCTCAGGAACAGTATCTTGTCATCGAGCACTTCCTGCCGCAGGCCGACATCTACTCCCTGGCCTGCACCACGCTGTTCATGCTCACCGGTGAGCGCCCCAAGCGTGCCAACGAGCTGAAAGTCAGCGAAGTGCGCGCGCAACTCGAGACCTTGAAACTCCCCGAAGAATTCATCGACGGACTCTGCCGCGCCCTGGTGCGTAACTACGACGAGCGCACCGCATCGGTAGCTCAGTTCCGCGCCGACCTCGGCATCGGCGGTGGCGGCGACGGCACCGTAATCCTGAAAACCAAGCATCCAACCGTCGAGCGATGGTGGGAAAAGTGGTGGTATGACGGTACTTTCAAGTGGTTCCTCGGCGGCGCCGGCGCCGTACTGCTTCTGTCGCTGATACTGTTCCTCGCGGGGCGTGGCTGCAATTCCTCACCTACTCCCCGGCCCGTGGCGCCCGATTCCATACAGGTTGCACCGGCTGATTCGCTGGCTGTCGATTCACTGGCTACCGATTCGGTAAATGCCGCCAAAACCGTGCCCGGCGACACAGTCGCCAAGCCCGCCACCACGGCTGCGGATAAGCCTCAGAAAGAGCCCAAAACCAACAACGAGTCGTCGACGGGCCCCAAACCTACAACAACACCCGGGCGGGAGCCGGAACGCCCGCAACCCGCATCGCAGACCTCAACACGCACATTCTCCGGGCCCGAAACCGTGATGGGCGTGCAGGTCGACCAAGGTTGGTCGATGAAGACCGTCAAGACCGACGGAGTGGTCGATTACTACCAGATTTTTGATGCAAACGGAAATAAAGTTAAAACCATAATACCATGAAAATTAAGATGTTGATGTTGGGGTTGCTGCTGCCGGCCGCGGCGTGGGCCGATGAGCCGGTGACAGTGAAACCGGGCGAGGTCATACCCGACGTAAAGCCTTTGGCCTCGGAGCGCTCGGCCCGCGAGGAGGCTTTTGCCGAGGCTGTGCAGGACTCCACGCTCCGACGCGAGATGACGGTGGTGGCTCCCGACTGGCTTGAGGCGCACACCGATTCGATAATGAAACTTTCGGGTTCGTTCTACCTGCGCCCCGAGATAACCGACACGCGATACTACCTGCAGCCGACCGACTCAACCGACAGCGCCATGGCCGTGTGGCTGGCTGACTATCCGGCAGAATCGATTGCCAATCTGATAGTTACGCCCGATACGCTTTACCGCGACATACCCATGGAGCTGACGATTGTACTGCATGACTACGGCAAACAGAAGACCGTGAAGACCACCGTCGACCGGTTTATGGCCTATTGCGAAAGCGAGGGGTGCAAGCCTTACTGGGGCCTGGAGCAGCTCAACGACGACGGCACGCTGCAGATGGCGCTGTTCCTCCATAATCCGGAGGCCGGCTTCGACCACGTGGTGAAGCTGAACTGCAGTGCACTCGACGTGATAGGTTCGGGGGCCGGAGTCAAGGCCCGCGCCAACCTGTACATCCCTATGGATAATGTCGACGACATTTTCATCAAAATGGACGAACAGAAGGATAAAAACAAAGCCCGATGGATTGTGCCAAAACGAAAATAATAGCGCTTGTGGTGTTCCTGACCGGCGTTTTCACAGCCTCGGCGGCCGTCGAGGATGAGATGAACGCCATCAAGACCAACCCGGAATATATCTACGGCGAGGCATACGTCGAGGATAGTCAGGGCGCGTATCAGGAGGCGCTCGGCAACCTGGTGCTTGACTGCAATATCTTCCGTGAGTCGAAGGGGCTTGCGCCGCTAAAGGCCAAGCATATAATCCCGTTAACCGAGCAGCTTGAGCAGCATCTCGACGGGGTGTATAACACGTTAGTGTACCTGACGAAGGATAAGGTGCTGAAAATCAAAGTAGAGAATGCTCCGATTCCGACACCGCTCCCTGCACCTGCCCCACAGCCGCTCCCGTTGCCGTTGCCGCTGCCGGTTGTGACGAGCCCGGAGCCGCAGACTGCCGGGCAGCCTGATGAGCAGCCGCAATCAGCACTGCAGCCTGTCGTTCCGACCA
This sequence comes from uncultured Muribaculaceae bacterium, assembly GCA_945931475.1. Lineage (GTDB taxonomy): Bacteria > Bacteroidota > Bacteroidia > Bacteroidales > Muribaculaceae > UBA7173. The sequence goes on from CAMEPD010000019.1 coordinate 34,346, forward strand.
CACAGCCCGGTGGGGTGAACACCGCCGTGCCGATGATATCGCAGCAGGTTGACCCTGATTCTCAGGATGTCAACACAACATTAGCAATGATGAATACGCTGCTTGAACTGAAACCCGTGGTGAAATATTTCAAGCAGTTGGGCAAGATTACTCAGAACGGTAACACCATGTCGCTGAGCGATGTGCCTTCGGATGCCAACGTCATTCTGTTCGACGGACTGCGGGGTGTGCTGGCCGTGCTGTCGCCCTCGGGAACGTCGCCGCAAATCAACTACAAGAGCGGCAAGCCCGACTCACCCGCCAATTATGCTTACAAATTTATAATCTGGTATAAGTGACTGTTCGAAATTATTTGAATGTTTATCCGAGGAAAATTTTCAGGAGATTTTTCT
>CAMEPD010000020.1 GCA_945931475.1 uncultured Muribaculaceae bacterium
TTGTCGGCGGCAGGTGCGGGTGCAGCAGCCTTGTCGGCGGCAGGTGCGGGTGCAGCGGCCTTGTCGGCGGCAGGAGCGGGTGCAGCGGCCTTGTCGGCGGCGGGAGCGGGTGCCTGGGCGGCGGGGGTTGCGTAGTCGGCGCCACCTACCACGGTGGTTGTCTCGACGGCCTTAACGCGGGTACCGCTCTGAATCATATTGCGGGGCATTACGAAAACCGACAGAATCGACAGCAGTCCGATGATGGCTGCCAAGGTCCATGTGGCTTTCTCAATGAAATCGTTGGTACGGCGAACACCCATAATCTGGTTCGAACCGGCGAATGTCGAGGAGAGGCCTCCGCCTTTCGACTTCTGCACCAGCACTACGATGATTAAGAGGATCGAAATAACAACGGTCAGAATGATAATTAAAGTGTACATTTTATTGGTTTATTCCTTGATTTTTTGTATTGATTTAACCCTTGCGGTTATTGATTGTCATGTCGCATGCACGCTGATTCACAATCAACTTGCGAAGAAACCGCAATTGGTCTGCAAAGTAACGGCTTTTTTCGGGAAATTCCAAACTTAAACGGCTAAGAATTTCGTATGCACGCTCGTATTTGTGCGATTTTATATAAATTTTGGCCAGCGATTCGCTCAGAAGCGAGCTTTGCGGCGACGGTTTCGGGGCGCTTACGGTGACCTTTGTCTTCGGGTGTGCGGCGGCCTGCCCCTTGGTCTTGTCGTCGGGAGCGGACGCCGGTTCGGGAGCTAAGGGCGATTCGGCCACGTGGCGCGAATGGTCGGCGAGAATGAAGCGGTTAATGCGGTCGTCGGGCGAATCGCTGTCGGCGGCCGGCGCCTCGGGCATATCGGTTTCGGCCTCGCGGGCCAGCTGCTGGGCATAGTCGGGTACCGGGTTGAAAATCATCCGTTCGAGCAGGGCCTCCTCCTCGGGCGAAGTGTTGGAGTAGCGCGAGAGGAAGTCGTCGATGGCCGTATTTGTGTCGGGGGTGGCGCGCCGCTCCTCGTCGGGATAGAAGGGCGTCAGGGCCGACGGGTCGGCGGCACGCAGGGCCTCGGGTGAACGGGCACGCAGGGCCGACAGCTGTCCGGGCGTCTCCTCGCCTTCGGGGACGGCAAAGAACGGGTAACGCCGACGCAGCTCCTCGCCCCACGCGGGGTCGGCCGCACCGGTCGAAAGCATCTCTTTCAGTCGTTTTTCGTCGTCGTTACTCATGGTGGCGCTATGTTATGCGTGTTTACCAGTTGCCGAGGGTGGCATTGAATATCAGTTCCACAAGCTCCTTGGCTATCTCCTGGCAGAGCTGATCCTGCACCTCGTCGAGCATCATCGATGCGTCGAAATCGCGGTAGGCCGAGAATGTCTGGTCGATGTCATTGGCATCGTTTTTGGTGTCGGTGTACTTCACGCGCACCGTAATCGTCAGACGAGTGCGCGAAGCGTATGCATCCTCAGTTACAGCCTGTGGGGTAAGGTTGTAGCCGGTGATTTCTCCTTCGATTTCGAGATCGGAGGCGCCCTCTACGGCGCGAAGGCGCGTGTTGCGGGTGATATAGTCGGAGAGTTCGTTCTCAAAGGTCTGCTGGAGAGGTGCATACACCAGGGCGGCGCGTATCGGAAACTGCCCGATGTTAATTGTCTTGTAGACGTTGTAGTCGAGGGCGGCTCCGTTGAATTTATAGCTGATGCGGCACGACTGCACTGTCAGCACCAATGCGATGACTGTCAGGGGGATGCGCAGATATTTAAGAAGATATTTCACTGTTGTGGCGTTTGTGGGGTGTGGCGGGCGCCCGGGCCGGGAGCCGCCCTGTATGGGGGGGTTATTCGAGACCGAATTCCTTGATTTTGCGGTAGAGGGTGCGCTCCGATATGTGGAGCTCGGCGGCTGTGACCTTGCGGCGCCCCTGGTTGCGCAGCAAAGCGCGGCGTATGGTTTCGCGCTCGGTGTCCTCGAGGGTAAGGGCCGGGGAATCGTCGGGCGGCAGCGTGGCGGGCTGCTCCGACGCCGGAGCGTGGGTGCCGGGGTCGGTGACGACAGATGCCGGCGACATGGATGGCGCAGAGTTCGCATCGGTGGCAATACCCTGATTACCAGACACATCCGCAACCGGTTGCGGCAGAATCAGGTCGTTGACGGTCGGGCGGTAGTGGGTCAGGGCCGAGGTGATCTGCGGCTGTTGGGCGACAGGCTCGGCGACCGGCGCGTTGTCGACACGCTCGCGCAACTCTTCGATTTCGCCTTGCAGCCTGAATATCAAGTTGAAAAGCATCTCGCGCTCACGCTCATAGCGGTCGGAATAGCGCTTCTCGTCGGCGCAGCGCACGGGTGTATAGGCCTTTGCCCCGTCGGGTAGATACTCCATAATCTCGTCGCCCGTGACCTCCTTTCCCTCCTCGAACACACAGATTCGGGTGACAAGGTTGCGCAACTCGCGCACGTTGCCGGGCCAGCGGTAGCGCAGCAGAGCCTGCGCGGCCTCGTCGCTGAAGGTTACCGGCGCCGTGCGGTTCTTCCCGGCGAATTCGCCGGCGAATTTGCGTGTCAGCAGCATAATGTCGTTGCCGCGGTCGCGCAGCGGGGGCACGGCTATCTGTACGGCCGAAAGGCGGTAGAAAAGGTCCTGGCGGAAGCGTCCCTCGGCCACGGCGCGCGCCATGTCCTCGTTGGTGGCGGCAACCACCCGGATGTTGGTTTTCTGCACCTGCGACGAGCCCACCTTCATGAACTCGCCGGTCTCGAGCACGCGCAGCAGCCGGGCCTGGGTGGTCATCGGCAGCTCGGCTACTTCGTCGAGGAAGATGGTGCCTCCGTCGGCCTCCTCGAAGTACCCCTTGCGGGTGGCTACGGCTCCGGTGAAAGCGCCCTTCTCATGGCCGAAAAGCTCCGAATCGATGGTACCTTCGGGGATGGCGGCGCAGTTCACGGCGATATACCGGGCGTGTTTGCGCGGCGAATAGGCGTGGATTATCTGCGGGAAAAACTCCTTGCCCGTACCGCTCTCGCCGGTAACGAGCACCGAGATGTCGACGGGAGCGACCTTCAGCGCACGCCACACGGCGCGTGTCAGCGCCGGGTTGTTGCCGACGATACCGAAACGTGCTTTGGCCTGCTGTATTTTTTCGGGCTCCATGTTCATTGATGTTTACCGAGATTGGATGGCGGTTTGCCGGATGTGGTATTGTTTGCCGGATACGGAGGACTCAGGGGAGGATTTTCATGGTCTCCCACGACGGGTCGTGACGGTCGCGCAGCGAGTAGGTGCTCTCGCGTAAGAAGGCGCCGAACTCCTCGAGCGAACCCATGTGTTTCTGCTGCTCCTCCACGCTGATGGGGTCGCCGAAAGTCACCCGGAAGGTGGCGTTCTTCTTGCGGAAGACTTCGGCCGGATGGCGTATGGAGCGGAGCTGCCAGCACACCACACCCAGGAAATTGAACCACCACGACTGCGAGCCGTGGAAGAAGATGGGCACAACGGGCACCTTGGTCTGCTGTATCAGCCGGATGATTGACGGTTGCCACTGTCGGTCGCGCAGACGGCCGCGCCAGTTGACCTTGCCGACGGCGCCGGCGGGGAAGAAACCCACGGGCTGACCAGCGCGCACCTGACGGATGCACTCTTTGATGCCGTTTACCGACACGGCCTTTTTCTTGGGGTCGTTGGTGGCGTGGGCGTCGACGGCGATGAAGTTGGGCCGCATGGCCGTGATGTAGTTGAGCATCATGTTCACCATCACTTTATACTCTGGACGCTTCGAGGCGATCAGGTCGATAAGGATGATGCCGTCGAGGGCGCCGAAATGATGGTTGCTGACGGTGACGAAGGCACCCTCGGGCAGGTTGTTGTAGACGGCGGCATTTTCAACCTCGACGGTGATGTTGAGGTCGTGAAGCAGGCCGCGCACGAAGGCCGGACCGGGGGTGTGGCAGTTGTGGCTGTGGATGGCATTCACCTTGTCGAACGACAGGAAATGCATCAGCCAGTGCACAAGTTTGGGATGGTTGGCCAGTTGCGGCACCATGCGCCTGATATCCTCCTCGGAGAGGACATCGGGCCTTACCTGATATTTTTTGTACAGTTCGCGGAACTCCTCGTTTTCGAAGGGGTAGCTGTCGGCGAGGTTCTCCTGGGAAGTGATTATTTCGTTATTCTGTTCCATGCAAAGTGCAAAATTACAAAATTTGCGCGGCTTTTTCACTATCTGCTACAAAAAAGCAGAATTTCATCAGGGGGGCGGAGTTATCGGAATTCTCGGAATTCTCGGAGTTCTCGGAATTATCGGATTACTCTGATTACTCCGATAACTCTGATAATTCCGAGAACTCCGATAATTCCGATTACTCCGATAACTCCGATAACTCCGATGATTCAGATATCGTTGTTGGTCAATACACCAGCGACATATTGTCGACCCAGAGGGTGAGGCCCAGGGTGCCGATATACGCTTCGCCCGAAGCGGCCGAGGCCATCACCAGGATATGGGTGGGAGTAGCGTCGGCGTCGTCCCAGCCGACCTCTTTCACGGGCACCATTTTCCCCTTGGAGTTGCGGGCATAATATGATTTGTTCTCCGGGATGAGGCCCATCCACGACTTATAGCCCGGCTGCTTGGTGATGTCGCCGTACCTGACGGGGAGACGGTGACCTGTGACCCATCCTGAGGTCGATTTTGAGAAGCGTTCGCGACCGGTGCCTACGCGTTTGGCGAAAATGTTCCCCTTGGCGTCCTCCCAGCGGCGCTGAAGTATGATGTACACCTCGGCATTCTCTGTGCCGGGGAGGGTTTTCTTCTTGCCGAATCCCGACGAATAGGTGCGGCCGCCACCGGCGGGTACCGTCATCTTATAGTCGTAGCACAGCGCTTTGGGGCGCTTGGTGAAGGGCACGCCCATCTCCATTTTGGAGTACGGATTGTTGGTTGATTTCACCGGTTCGAGCATGTGGCCCAGGAAAATCGAACCTGCCACCACCACGTCGATATTGATAATGCCGAGCGCCTTGCAGTGCTCCATGATGGTGGTAAGTTTGACGCATTTTCCGCCGCCGTGGGTGTCGGGGAACACGGCGTTGCTCCCTTTGGTGACGCCGTGGACCTTGGCCAGCACATTCGACGTCGCCCAGGGCGAACCGCCACGGTTGGTGTAGGCCACATCGCCGTTGATTGTGGCCGTCGGGCCGATTTCGTAGAGGGTTTTCTGATTACCGCCGATTACCGCCGATTCCTTGAAATGGCGGGTAATCCACTGGTCGAAATTACCGTATTTGATAGCTTCGGTTGTTTCGGCGTGAGCCGACGAAGCCACCGACGGCATTACGGCGACTGCGGCGAGGATGGCTGCGGCTGCCATGTGTCTGAATGAGCTGATGTGATTCTGTGTTGACATTATATTTGAGAGGCTGTTTAACAATGAAACGTTTGCCACCGGGTTGCAGCAACGGGGACGCACGACTGCCGGGCAAATCGCGCGCTCCGATTTATAAACGAATAATAGCTCGGGAGTATTACAGCTGGTAGCCTTTACGGCCAACATTCACTCCATATCCTCCAGTACGGCCTGTTGCCGGTTTGCCGGAGAGGCGCCATCATGGCGCCTCTCCTTTCTCAGCAGGTCAGAAGTGAAGTGACCTCGGCCTCGGCGGGCAGATTCTTGCGGCCGTCGAGGGCGCTGAGCTCGATGATGAAGTTGATGTAAACCTTCTTGGGATGGAGACTCTTCACCAGCGCATAGGCAGCGGCCATAGTGCCGCCGGTGGCGAGCACGTCGTCGTGAATTACCACAACGTCGTCTTCGGTGATGGCGTCGCGGTGTATCTCGATGATGTCCTTGCCGTACTCCTTGTCGTAGGAGGCCTGGATGGTGTCGGCGGGGAGCTTGCCGGGCTTGCGCACGGGCACGAAACCGGCATTGAGCTCAAAGGCAAGAATCGACGCGCCGATGAAGCCGCGCGATTCGATACCGATTACTTTTGTCACGCCTTTGTCGCGGTAGAGGTCAGCGAGCTTCTCTCCTATCTGATGCAGGGCTTCGGCGTCTTTGAACACTGTGGTGAGGTCCTTGAAGATTATCCCTTTGGTGGGGAAATCGTAGACGTCACGGATTTTCGATTTGATGTATTCCATTTTGATATGTTGCGCTTCCGCTTTTGGCGGCGGAAGGTTAAGGTTGAGAGTTTCGTATTTTTTGTTACCAGTTTGCGAACTGCTGAACACTTGCGAGTTAGATATGTTCCACGTGAAACAATCAGCGCCCCGACAGCAGCAGCAGGATATTGATGTCGGCCGGCGACACCCCGGGGATGCGCGAGGCCTGCCCGACGGTGAGAGGGCGGATGCGCTCCAGTTTCTGCCGCGCTTCGGTCGACAGCGATGTGAGCTGCGAATAGTCGAAGCGGTCGCCCAACGGCACCGACTCGAGGCGGTGAAGCTTTTCGGCCAGCAGTGCCTCGCGCCTGATGTAGCCATCGTACTTCAGGAGTACTTCGGCGGATTCGACTATCTCCTGCCTGCGCTCGGGTTCCACAGCCTCGATAGCGCGGGCCAGCGATGGGATGTGGCGCGACAGCGACATAATGCCCAACTGCGGACGCAACACGAGTTGCAGCAACTTGCAACCGTCGGTCAACGGCTGCAGCTCCTGCGGCGTATCGGTAAGCTTCAGCTCTTCGTTGAGGGCTTTGAGGGCGGCGTTGGCGTCAGCGGCCTTGATGGACTTGCCGGTGATGAACTCCATCAGAGCGTCGCGCTGGAGGCGCTTGCTCTCCATGAGTCCGTAGCGCTCGTCGGAAGCCAGGCCCAGGGCGTGAGCGCGCGGTGTAAGGCGCATATCGGCATCGTCCTGGCGCAGCAGTATGCGGTATTCGGCGCGCGAGGTGAACATTCGGTAGGGTTCGTCGACCCCTTTTGTCACGAGGTCGTCGATGAGCACTCCGATATATGATTCGTCGCGCGACAGCACCAGGCTGCGGGGCTCGGCGGCGTCGCGGTCAAGCACGGCGAAAGCGGCATTCGCACCTGCCACGAGTCCCTGTCCGGCGGCCTCCTCGTAGCCGGTCGTACCGTTAATCTGTCCGGCGAAAAAGAGGTTTTTCACCGGCTTTGTCTCGAGGGTATGGCGCAGCTGTGTGGGGTCGAAAAAGTCGTATTCGATGGCGTAGCCGGGGCGGTAAATCTGCACGTCGGCGAGCGCGGGTATAGTCTTGAGGGCCTCCAACTGTATATCGATCGGCAGCGACGACGAGAAGCCGTTGAGGTAGTATTCCTGCGTGTCCTCCCCCTCGGGTTCGAGGAAAAGCTGGTGCGATTCCTTGTCGGCGAAGGTTACGATTTTGGTCTCGATGGAGGGGCAGTAGCGCGGGCCGATGCTCTGAATCTGCCCGTTGTAGAGGGGAGAATCGGGCAGACCGCGGCGTAACACCTCATGGGTCTGCGTGTTGGTCCATACGTTGAAACAGGGACGCTGGCGCAGTTCACGGCGCGCGTCGGGGAGGTACGAGAAGTGGTGGAAATCCTCTTCGAGGGGCTGCTCCTGGGCGAGCTCCCAGTGTACGCTGCGGCCGTCGATGCGCACCGGCGTTCCGGTCTTCATACGTCCGGTAGTGAATCCTAACGACGCGAGCTGCTCGGTGATGCCGGTCGACGAGGGCTCGGCGCAGCGGCCTCCTGAAAGCTGAACGCGCCCGATGTGCATCAGCCCGTTGAGGAATGTGCCGTTGGTGAGCACCACGCTCCCGGCGCGGAACTCCATGCCCAAGGCGGTGCGCACGCCTTTCACCTCGGGCTGCCGGTCGTCACCGGTCTCCAGTATCAGTCCGGTGACGCTGTCCTGCCAGAGGTAAAGGTTCGGGGTATTCTCCAGTTCATGGCGCCAGAGCAACGAGAAGCGCATACGGTCGCTCTGCGCGCGGGGGCTCCACATGGCCGGCCCTTTAGAGCGGTTGAGCATACGGAACTGTATGGCCGTGCGGTCGGTTATAACCCCCATACGGCCTCCGAGGGCGTCGATTTCGCGCACAATCTGACCCTTGGCGATGCCGCCTACGGCCGGGTTGCAGCTCATCTGCGCAATCTTGTTGAGGTCGATAGTAATCAGCAGGGTGCGTGCGCCCAAGCGGGCAGCCGCTGAGGCCGCCTCGCAACCGGCATGGCCGGCGCCAACCACTATGACATCATATTGCAAAAGCATATTCAGGAGCTATATCGTATTGGTTATCTTTGCATTACGCCTTCAATAGCGCGAGGGCCTCGTCCTCGTTGGCCTCCATGATCTCACGCTCGCCTGGCCCCTTGTCGTTGATGCCGCAGAGGTGCAGCACACCGTGGATGATGACGCGGCGCAGCTCGCGGTCGTAGGTGGCGCCCACGGCCTCGGCGTTGGTGCGCACGGTGTCGAGCGAGATGAACATATCGCCGCGCAGCAGCCGCCCGCGGGTGTCGTCGAACGTGATGATATCGGTGTAGTAGTCGTGATTGAGGAAGCGCCGGTTCACGTCGATAATCGTGGCGTCGTCACAGAAGATATAGGCCATCGGGCCGCAGATACGACCGTGCAGGTTTGCAACCTCCTGTATCCAGCTCTCTATTGCCGGATAGTCCAGGTCGGGGAGCTCGACACTCCCGCGTGTCAGCCATTGAAATTTATTCTCCATGACTCTTAAGCGCAAAAGGTATGTGCCGGCCGGAAAGTTAATGAGCGCCCCGGGGCACAACAGACAAAAATACTTGCAAAGGTATGAAATTTGCAGTTAAATGGCAAGAGCACAAGTCATTTCGACCCAAAAATCCTCCGCACCCGGATTTTAAACTTCGTTAACACTTTTCTCGACGGAGAATTCACGCCTATGTAAACGCGGCGTATTAAGTTGATTTAATGCCACTTACCAAGCATATACGTCAATTTTAACGCTCCGAGAATCAAAAATTTTCACAAAACCGTCCATCGGCCTGCAAAAATTCGTTCCTCGTGGAACAAATTCCGGGTGTCTCTCCCCCACCCTATCGAAATTTTTAAATTCCGTTCAATCAAACCGCTTTCCGGTCTTGTCGATATAGCCCCACTTGCCATTCTGTTGAACCGGCTCCAGTCCTTTTTGAAAATTACCACAATATTCATATTTCGGAGCAGTAACTTCTCGGCCGGTCTTATCAATATAACCACATTCTCCACTCATTGATAACACCATCGCCAAGCCTTCATGAAACGCGTATGTATTATTATATTTCAATGGTATGACTTCTCGGCCAGTTTTGTCGATTTGCACTAAAGTGAGCGAGCGCCACAGAAGCCGTTACCTCTGTGGCGCTCGTTATGACGGGGATATACCGGTCAGTCGATGATGGTGAAGCCGGTGTATTTGTGTAGGCATTCGGGGATGAGGATGCCTTCGGGGGTCTGGTTGTTCTCCAGGAGGGCGGCTACGATGCGCGGCAGGGCCAGGGCCGAACCGTTGAGGGTGTGGCACAGGTGGGTCTTCTTGTCGGCTCCGCGGTAACGGCACTTCAGGCGGTTGGCCTGGTAGGTCTCGAAGTTCGATACCGACGATACCTCGAGCCAGCGTTTCTGTGCGGCCGACCATACTTCGAAGTCGAAGGTGATGGCCGAGGTGAAGCTCATGTCGCCGCCGCAGAGGCGCAGGATGTGCCAGGGAAGGCCGAGTTTCTCCAGCAGGCCCTGTACGTGGTCTTTCATCTCCTCGAGGGCTGCGTAGGAGTTTTCGGGCTTCTCGATGCGCACGATTTCGACTTTGTCGAACTGATGCAGGCGGTTGAGGCCGCGGACATCCTTGCCGTATGAGCCGGCTTCGCGGCGGAAGCATGCCGAGTATGCGCAGTTCTTCTTGGGGAGCTGGTCTTCGGGGATGATGACGTCGCGGTAGATGTTGGTGACGGGCACTTCTGCGGTGGGGATGAGGTAGAGGTTGTCGAGCTGGCACTGGTACATCTGTGCTTCCTTGTCGGGGAGCTGGCCGGTACCGTAGGCCGAGGCCTCGTTGACTACGTAAGGGGGCTCGATTTCGGTGTAACCGGCGGCGTTGCCTTCGTCGAGGAAGAACTGTATGAGGGCGCGCTGCAGGCGTGCGCCTTTGCCGATGTACACGGGGAATCCGGCGCCGGTGATTTTCACGCCGAGGTCGAAGTCGATGAGGTTGTACTTTTTGGCGAGTTCCCAGTGGGGCAGCGCGTCGGCGGGGAGGTCGGGCATGGGGCCGCCGGTCTTCTCGACTACGTTGTCGGCGGCTGTTTTGCCTTCGGGCACCATGGCGCAGGGCAGGTTGGGGATGGTGCAGAGCAGTTCGTGGAGCTCGGCGGCTGTGGAGTCGAGTTCCTCGGCGATGATGCGCTGCGATTCCTTGAGGGCGCCTACCTCTTTCTTTGCCTCGTCGGCTTCGTCGCGTTTGCCCTGTTTCATCAGGGCGCCGATTGAGGCTGCGATTTTGTTGAGGCGGGCGGCCTGATTGTCATTCTCGAGCTGCAGCTGACGACGGCGGTCGTCGAGGGCGATGGCGCGCGCGATGGGTTCGGCGCCGTCGAAGCCCTTAATTGCAAGGCGGTCAATCACCTCCTGGGGATTGGCCTTTATCTGTTGGAGTGTTAGCATAATTCGTTGATTGCGGTGTGGCGGGTTACGACAGGAGTTCCTTGACTTTGGCCGAGATGGCGCGCCCCTCGGCACGTCCGGCAAGCTCTTTCGATGCCACGCCCATCACCTTGCCCATCTCCTTGGGCGAAGTGGCGCCTACGCGGGCTATTATGTCGCGCAGGGCGGCCGTGAGCTCCCCGTCGGTGAGCTGCTTGGGCATATATTCCTCGATTACAGCGGCCTGGGCCATCTCCTCGGCGGCGAGCTCGGGACGGCTCTGCGAGGTGTAGATTTCGGCGCTCTCTTTGCGCTGTTTGATCATTTTGGCCAGGATTTTGGTAGCCTGTTCGTCGGAGAGCTCACCATTGGAGCCTTTGGCGGTTTTGGCTTCGAGGAATTCTTTTTTGATACCGCGGAGGGCGTCGAGACGCTTGGCGTCGCGGGCCTTCATAGCGGCTTTGATATCTTCGGAAACGCGGTCGAAAAGGTTCATTTCTATATCTTTTAAAACTAAGGTGCAAAATTATAACTTTTCCCTGACATATCAAATAAAACTTCGGGCGGGGGGGCGTCTCAGACCCCGGCGCTCAGAACTCGGTGAAAGCCAGCGGCAGCAGCGAGCGCACCGACGGAATGCGGTACACGCCGTCGCGCCCGATCAGAAGCACCGTTACGGGCTCGCCGGCGAGTGTTTCGTATTCGAGCAGAGCCTGGCGGCACGCGCCGCAGGGCGACACGGGGTCGGCCACGAACTCGCCGTCTGTGCCGCGGGCTGCAATGGCTATGGTGCGGAACCAGGCATCGGGGTATGTGGCGTGGGCGTAGTAGCAGGCCGAACGCTCGGCGCAAGTGCCTGAGGGATAGGCAGCGTTCTCCTGGTTGGCTCCCTCGATTACCTCGTCGTTGTCGAGCAATATGGCGGCTCCGACGCGGAAATGGGAATAGGGGGAATAGCTGCGGTATGTGGCGCGTCGGGCACGGTCGACCAGCGACGCCTCGGCCGGCGAAAGTTCGTCGTAGCCAAGCACCTCGACGGGCACGGATATTGTTTTACTTTCCATGGAAAATCAAATTTGGGGCATAAAGATAACGCTAAAATAGTAAAAAAAGGTAATTCTCGCGCGATTTTTTTTGTGATTTACGGCTAATTGCGTAATTTTGTGCCTCCAATGTGGCCTTTCCCGACGGCGACAGCCCGGGGAGAGACCCATTACACTGTGTAAAAATAATAAACTATCACATAACAATGTCAAAAAAGAAAACCGCAGCCCCCGAAACCGGGCTCGATGAGCTCAACGACTCGCTGACAAAGGTCACCACCAGCGTGCAGAAGAACAAGAAAGTAATAGCAATCATCTCGGCAGTAGTGCTTGCCGTGTGCGTTCTGATTCTTGCCTGGGTATATTTCTTCCGCAATCCGGCCATGAACCGTGCCAACGACAATATCGGTGAGGCCGACCTGGCGCTGGCTCAGGGCAACGATTCGACAGCCTTGGCTACCTACCGCAAAATCGCCGACGACGGCAGCTACGATGCCGGCAACCGCGCAGCCCTCAACACCGCCATCCTCCTGTATCAGCAGGGTGCCACCGCCCTCACCGACAAGAAGGATGCCGAGGCCAAGAAATACTTCCAGGACGCCCTCACATACGCCGAGAAATACGACGTTGAGGACGACATCATCGGCGCCGCAGCCTACGGTCTGCAGGGCGACTGCCTGGTGAACCTCGACCGTCTCGACGATGCAGCAGCGAAGTTCCAGAAGGCTGTCAAGACCTCCGACGACAACCCAGCGTTCACTCCTTACTTCATGTTCAAGCTCGCCACTGTCTACGAGGCTCAGAAGAAATACAAGGAGCAGCTCGCTCTGCTTCAGGAAGTTCAGGCCAAGTATCTGCAGTACTGCCAGGACCACCGCATCGACCTTGATGCCCAGATTGAGCTGGCCACACTCCGCGCAAAATAGTGCCCGCGCCGGCCTCAGTGCCCGCGCCGCCCAAAATATCATGACAGGCTTTTCGCTCCTCCACGACGGGGAGCGACAAGCCTTTCTTATGCAAGACACAACCCGCAGAAACACCCTCTTAAAGAACTTATCATGTCAACGAATACCGTAGACAAACCCCGCAAGGTTACAGTGAACACCCTGCGCAAGATGAAAGCCGAAGGTGAGAAGATAGCCATGCTCACCTCCTACGATTATAATATGGCCCAGCTGGTCGACGGGGCCGGCATCGACATAATCCTCGTGGGCGACTCGGCCACAAACGTGATGGCCGGCAACGCCACCACCCTGCCTATGACCCTCGACGAAATGATTTACCACTCGCGCTGCGTGGCCCGCGGCGCACAGCGCGCCTTCGTCGTGGCCGATATGCCCTTCGGTTCGTATCAGGTGAACGGCGACGAAGCCATGCGTTCGGCCATCCGGCTGATGAAAGAGGCCGGTATAGAGGGTGTGAAGCTCGAAGGTGGCCGCGACATCGTGCCGATAATCAAGCGGTTGACCTCGGCCGGTATCCCCGTGATGGGGCATGTGGGCCTCACCCCGCAGTCGGTGAACCAGCTCGGCGGCTACGGCATTCAGGGCAAGACCGACGCCGCAGCGCAAGCCATGATAGCCGACGCGCACGCCCTTGAGGAGGCCGGTTGCTTCGCCATCGTGCTCGAGAAGGTCCCCGCCGCTCTTGCCGAGGAAGTATCGAAGCAGCTCACCATCCCCACCATCGGCATCGGCGCCGGCGCCGGCACCGACGGTCAGGTGCTGGTAATCAACGACATGTTAGGCATGAACACCGGCTTCCGCCCTAAATTCCTGCGCCTGTACGCCAATCTGGCCGAAGTCATCGACGGCGCCGTCAAGCACTACATCGACGACGTAAAGTCAGCCGCCTTCCCCACCCCCGACGAAAGCTACTGATCCGGCCCGACAGCTCCGCCCACAAGCACCCATAGCCAGCGCTGCGCCCTCCCGGTGCAGCGCTGTCGCGTCTGCGCCCACCTCCTCCACATAAGATACATAAGATACATCCGCCACATAAGATACATAAGCTACATCCGTCACATAAGCCACATAAGCTACATAAGACACATCTCCCCTCCCCCTTCCAATAAAAAAATCTAAAAAATCCACCGCCAACGAAACTCCACCGCAAAAAAATGGTTATATTTGCAATTTAAAGCTCAGGGGTCTTTACGCGCCCCGATAAGCAGGCTTATGATGCATCTACGACACATATTTACGAGAGTGTTGCTCGCGATATTCATCGCGGGGAGTGCCGCCGTGTGCCATGCCGAAATCTACCCCGAAACCTCCTACAAGATCCAGAACCGCAAGCTGCTGAGCTGGGAGGGCCCCGAACGCGTGGTCGACATGGCCGGCGACCCCACCCTGGCGCGCGTCACGTCGATCGGCGACTTCGCATTCTCAGGCACCGACGTCGAGGAGGTTACCCTACCCTCCGGCCTGCGTATCATACCCATCGGCTGCTTCGAGAACTGCCTGCGCCTCGAGCGCGTTAACCTCGGCCAGCGAGTAGGCTTCATCCGCGAGGGCGCCTTTGCCCGCTGCAAGAGCCTGCGCGAAATCGATATCCCCGACGGGCTGCTCTACATCGGCCCCGCCGCCTTCGAGGAGAGCGGTATCGCCCGCATCGACTTGTCAGCCACAAGTTGCTTCGAATACGGCGACCGGGCATTTGCAGCCTGCGCAGACCTGCGCGAGATTCTTTTGGCTGAGACCCAGCCCATTAACCTCGGCAGCGACATCCTGCGCGACTGTCCGGCCCTTGAAGCCGTCACCATCCCCGACGCCTGGCACGAGGTGCCCGCAGCCATGCTCGCCGGTTCTCGGAAACTGCGAAGCGCCCATATAGGCGGCAGCGTCACCCACATCGCCGACAGCGCTTTCACCGGCTGCACGGCCCTGCGCGAGGTATCGTTCGGCGTGCGCCTCACCTCGATAGGACGCGACGCATTTGCCGGCGACGAATCCATCAGGCTGCTCTATTTCCCCGAGGAGGTGCAGACTATCGGCGACGGCGCCTTCGAGGGATGCACTTCGCTCGAACGCATCTTCATGGGGCGCGGCATCCGCGACATCGGCGATGCCGCATTCGCCGACTGCTTCCGCCTGCAACAGATTGACCTGCAGGCCACAGCGCCGCCGGCCAACTGGCCCGGCTCTTTCACGGGCATGGACCGCGGCGCCGTCACCTTAGCCGTCCCCGCCGAAGCCGAATCGGCCTACATACGTGCCGCCGGATGGCAGCAGTTCAATGTGCAGACCCTCACCGGGGTCGACGCCCCTGTCTATCCCGGGCACGAGCACTCGGTGCTCTACTCGCTCGACGGACGACGCGTGGAGATACCAATGTATCTCGGCGACGTGAGCGCCTCGTCGCTCGGCGGATTCGTGCCCCCCGGCTTCTATATACTCTGCCGCCCCGGCATGACCCCCACAAAAGTTATAATCAGATAATATTAAACTATTTATACACGCTTTAGCAAATGAGCTCAGCAACTGCAGACGGACATCGCGACTCCCTTGTGATTATCCCGATGTACAATGAAAAGGAGAACGCCGCCGCCATCATCGAGGCGGTGCTCGCCCTGCCCCACCGGTTCGATGTGCTGGTTGTCGACGACAATTCGCCCGATGGCACAGCCGACATCGTGCGCGGCAAGATAGCCGAACACCCCGGCCGAGTGCACATCATCGAGCGCGAGGGCAAGTTAGGCCTCGGCACCGCCTATATCACCGGCTTCAAATACGCCCTCGACAACGGCTACGATTACATATTCGAGATGGACGCCGACTTCTCGCACAACCCTCAGGACCTCCTGAATCTCTATGAGGCATGCTCCACCGGAGGCTACGACGTGGCCGTAGGCTCGCGCTACGTTACAGGCGTGAACGTGGTAAACTGGCCCATGGGACGCGTGCTCATGTCGTATTTCGCCTCGAAGTACGTGCGCATGGTCACCGGTCTGCACATCCACGACACCACCGCCGGATTCTGCTGCTACCGCGCCGAGGTGCTCCGCACCATGGAGCTCGACAAAATCCGCTTCAAGGGGTACGCCTTCCAGATCGAGATGAAGTTCACCGCCACCAAATGCGGCTTCAAGGTCGGCGAGGTGCCCATCATCTTCGTGAACCGCGTGCTGGGCACATCGAAGATGTCATCGGGCATCTTCGGCGAGGCGCTCTTCGGCGTAATGCGTCTGAAATTCGGCTCCTGGGGCCGCAAATACCCGCAGAAAGGCTCGCTCGGCGCCAAAGCCGAATCCAAATCCGGGACCGAGCCGCAGGCCTGACGCCGACAATACGCTCATCATCATTCACAAACGTCACGTTTTACCTAACGGCGCCCCGGTGGCGCCCTAACACAATATGCGACCAACTATTTTGGCCAACGGTCTGGTTTTCAGCGACGGTTACCGCATGATTGGCTCCGTGGTAATCGACAACGGCATCATCAGGGATATTCCGATGGGCTACCTCAACCTCGCGACAATCGACCGCAAGAACTACAACGTAGTGAATTGCTCCGGCAAGATGATTCTCCCCGGAGTAATCGACGAACACGTGCACTTCCGCGAACCGGGCCTTACCGAGAAAGGCAACATCAACAGCGAGAGCCACGCGGCCCTGGCCGGCGGAGTAACCACCTTCTTCGATATGCCCAACACCAATCCTGCCACTACCACCGTGGAGGCATGGGAGAACAAGATGGAGCGCGCCTCGGAGATGTCGGCAATCAACTACGCCTTCTACATGGGAGCCACCGCATCGAACCTGCGCGAAATCTTTGCCATGGACCCCACGCGCTACCCCGGCGTGAAGGTGTTCATGGGTTCGTCGACAGGTAACCTGCTCCTCGACAACGATGCGTCGATGCACCGTCTTTTCTCTGATTACAAGGGTGTTATCTCGGTGCATGCCGAATGCAACAGCATCATCGACCAGAATGTGCGCCGCCTGAACGCCCTGTATCCCGACGGCATCCCTCTGCGGCTGCACCACGAGGTACGAAGCCGCGAAGCCTGCGTGGAGGCCACACGCCGCGCCATCGGGATGGCCCGCGAAACCGGCGCTCGCCTGCACGTGATGCACATCTCTACCGCCGACGAACTGCGCTTCTTCAAGGAGGGCGACGTGGCGCTCAAGCGCATCACCGCCGAGACCTGTCCGCACTACCTGATGTTCACATCCGACTCTGTGGAACAGACCGGTGGCCTCACCAAATGCAACCCCGCCATAAAGAGC
Source organism: uncultured Muribaculaceae bacterium (assembly GCA_945931475.1). Classification (GTDB taxonomy): domain Bacteria; phylum Bacteroidota; class Bacteroidia; order Bacteroidales; family Muribaculaceae; genus UBA7173. The sequence goes on from CAMEPD010000020.1 coordinate 16,860, forward strand.
GACGACGACCGCCGCGCCCTTATCAAGGCCGTAGCCGACGGACGCATCAACACCGTAGCCACTGATCACGCCCCCCATCAGCGTCTCAACAAGAGCGGCAACGCCCTTACTGCCGCATCGGGGATGCCGTCGGTGCAGTTCTCGCTGCCGATTATGCTCCAGATGGCCCGCAAAGGGTATTTCTCATACGAGACAGTGGTGAAGTGCCTCTGCCACAACCCGGCCGAGATATTCAACATCGACCGACGCGGCGCCCTGAGACACAATTACTGGGCCGACATAGTGGTAGTGAACCCCGATACCGAATACGAAATCACCGACGAGATTGTGTGCAGCCGCTGCGGCTGGACCCCCTACGCCGGCACACGCCTGTCGTTCAGCGTCGAGCAGACCTGGGTCAACGGCGTGCTCGCATACAACAAAGGCCACTTCACCGACCAACAAAATCCTATGCCCGTCCGTTTTAACGTATAGAAGATGGAAGAAACTACTCAGAATACCCCGCGGCCGCTCCTGGGCCTGACTATCGACGGCCTGCGCCGCGTGGCCGCCGAAGCCGGTATGCCCGCATTCGCCGCCAAGCAGATAGCGCGCCGCCTGTACGTGCAGCGCGCCACCGATATCAGTGAGATGACCGAGCTGTCGAAACGCTCGCGCGAACGTCTCGCCGAACTCGGCTACGTCACCGGCCGCGAGAAACCCCTCTCGTCGGTGAAAAGCGTCGACGGCACGGTGAAATTCCTGTTCCGCGGCACCGAAGGGCGCGATGTCGAGGCCGTGTATATCCCCGACGGCGACCGCGCCACCATCTGCGTATCGTCGCAAGCCGGCTGCAAGATGAACTGCTCGTTCTGCATGACCGGGCGTCAGGGCTTCCACGGCTCGTTGTCGGCCGCACAGATTATCAACCAGATACTGTCGATACCGCAGAGCGAAAAGCTCACCAACGTGGTGTTCATGGGTATGGGTGAGCCCACCGACAACCTGCCGGCCGTGCTCGACGCCATAGAGATACTCACGGCCCCCTGGGGCATGGCCTGGAGCCCCAAGCGCATCACCGTCTCGTCGGTAGGCGCCTCGCCCAAGGCCCTGCGCACCCTGCTCGACACCACCAAGGTACACATAGCCATCTCGCTGCACTCCCCCTTCAGCAGCGAACGTGCCTCGATGATGCCTGCCGAGAAAGCATTCCCGGCCACCGAAATCCTCAACCTGCTGCGCGGCTACGACTTCGCTCATCAGCGCCGGCTGTCGTTCGAATACATTATGTTCAAGGGAGTTAACGACGACGCGCGCCACGGTCGCGCCCTGGCACGGCTGCTCCGCGGACTCGACTGCCGCGTGAACCTCATACGCTTCCACGCCATTCCCGGCAGCGACCTGCGACCCTCGTCGAACGCCGTGATGGAGGAGTTCCGCGACCGGCTCAACGACGACGGCATCGTGGCCACAATCCGCGCCTCGCGCGGCGAAGATGTCATGGCCGCCTGCGGGATGCTCGCCGGCGAAGGCAAATGCTAATAGATATGTAACTGTTACTTATGATACGCAAAATCATAGTTTTCATGCTCGCTGCGGTGCTCTGCTTCGGCGCCGCCGACTCCAAAAAGAAGAAAACCGAAGGGAAGCCCGCCATAGAGTTCGAGCAGACCAGCTGGGACTTCGGCAACATACCCGAACGCGGCGGCAATGTGTCGCACGACTTCTACTTCACCAACACGGGCGACGCGCCCTTGGTTATCGTCACTGTATCAGCGTCGTGCGGTTGCACCAAGCCTCAGTTCAATGAGAAGCCCCTGGCTCCCGGCAAGCGCGAGAAGGTGAGAATCACCTACAACCCCAAGGGGCGCCCCGGCGAGTTCATCAAGAACGCATACGTGCGCACCAACGCCCCCGACCAGAAGAAAGTAACCATCAAAATCAAGGGGAACGTAATCCCCGCAGCCAAATGATATGACACTGGCGGCATTGATACGTAAGGTATTGCGCGGCAGCCTTTTGGTCGCTGCGCTGACTGTTTGCGGCGCACTGCACGGCGAGGTGCGCTGGCTCGACTCGGTTCACAATTTCGGCGCCTTCGACGAGGAGGACGGCTCGGTGAGCTGCACCTTCCGCATGGTCAACAAGGGTCCCGACGAGGTGTCGGTACGCTCGGCCCGTGCGTCGTGCGGTTGCACCGCACCGCATTACCCTCACGAAGCGATTGCCCCGGGCGACACAGCCTCGATTACCGTGACCTACAACCCCACCGGACGCCCCGGACGCTTCGCCAAGACGGTGAAAATCACCCTCAGCGACCAGTCGGTACAGACTCTCACCATCAAGGGAGTGGTAATCGGCTCGCAGAACACCCTGCGCTCGCGCTACCCCATAGAAGCGGGCAGAATCAAGCTGCGCAACCGGCAGGTACCATTCGGCACTGTCTATCAGGGGAAAGCGAAATCGGCATATCTCGAAATCTACAACTCATCGCACGAGCCGCTGCATCTGTCGTGGCGCAACGTGCCCGCTTACCTGCGCATCACCTCGGCGCAGGATACAGTGGCTCCGGGCGAACAGGGAGTCTACTCCATGGTACTGACGCCCTCGAAATCCGACATTTACGGCATCCTTACCGACTCGGTGGAGCTCATCGTGCCGGGCGACCCCGACCCGGTGAAAATCGACCTCACAGCCATCGTCGAGGAGGACTTCTCGCGGCTAACCCCCGGCCAGCGCGCCAATGCTCCGGTGATAGCCATCGAACCTGAGCGCGTCGACTTCGGCGAATTTCCCGGCGAGGGCACCATCGCCCTCCCCTTCGAGATACTGAACCGTGGCAAAAGCGACCTGCTGATACGCCGTGCCTACACCATCGACCCCGGCATAACAGTCTCTTTGCCAAGCAAAAAGGTCAAGAAGGGAAAGCGCATCAAAGGTACGGTGACCGTAGACCCCGGGCAGCTCCCTACCCCGCTGCTCAACGCCCGCATCCAGATAATCAGCAACGACCCCGACAATCCGTTGGCCATCCTGCGCGTAGTGGGCATCCCGGCCATGACCGGCGACCTCTGAGACACCCCTGAATCCGTTATAATCACCGGGGCTTTCCGCAGCGGGGACACCCCGACGCGACGTGCTCCGTTAATGATATTTAAGAGTGGCAACGGCTATTTATTTGCTCATTTCCCACATAATACGTAATTTTGTTGTTGGAATGTAAACCAATCCCCCCCCCCGATGAAAGAAAAGCTGCTCAACATCTGGCGCTGGTCTCGCCGATATATCTCCCTGCCGCTGCTCATAGCCGTGGCATACGTAGTGTTCATCCTTGCATTCAACGACAACTCCTACTTCAAAAGCGTTGAATATCAGACCGAAATCGACCGCCTGCGCGCCGAAATCAAGGAGAACACCGACACAATGCGCCACTATCAGGCCCTCAACGCCGAGCTGTCGGTCAACCCCGAAGCCCTCGAGAAAATTGTGCGTGAGCAGTACCACATGCAGCGTCCCGGCGAGGATGTCTACGTCTTCGATTAGAGCCGACCTGACAAGAAGCCCTTACCTCGCATAAATACGATTCACCATCATGAGCAACGATAAATTTTACACCAAAGAGGAGCTGACAGGCCCCGCACCGGCCCCCTGGAAAGGGATTCTCGCCACCGTGGGGCTGCTCTGCATAGCCTGCGGAGCCGTGCTCCCGATCCTCAACGTCACTATCGGCACCGGCACGGTAGCCTGGTGGAAATACGTCTACGCCGCCGGAGCGCTGATGTTCCTTGCCGGTAAGATTCTCAACCCTTACAAGGGGAGCCATCCGCGCATCAAGCGCTTGTGGCGCATTGAGTCGTGGAGCGCCATATTCTTCTGCGTGGCAGCGTTTTTCATCTTCTACTACAAAGAGCAGATGAACCGCGACGTGTGGGCGTTTACCCTGGCGGGAGCCGCCCTGCTGATTTTCACATCGCTGGCCATCCCCGCCGCCGTCAACAAGGAACTGCGTCGCTCGCAGCAGTCAAAAAACGATAAGTCAAAAAAACAATGAAGATAGCAATTGTGGGCTACGGCCGCATGGGCCACGAAGTGGAGAAAGCTGCAGCCATGCAGGGCCATGAGGTTGTGTGCCACATCGACGTCGATAACCGTCAGGATTTTGATTCTCAAGCATTTCTAACTGCCGACGCGGCCATAGAATTCTCGCGTCCCGACGCAGCTTTCGCCAACGTGACCGCGTGTCTGACCCGAGGCATTCCCACCGTGTCGGGCACCACCGGCTGGAGCGACCGCTTCGCCGAAATCGACGCCCTCGTCGCCGCCAAAGGCGTACCCATGGTGTGGGCCTCAAACTACTCAATCGGCGTGAACATCTTCATGATGATCAACCGCTACGCCGCCCGTCTGCTGGGCCGCACCGGTCTTTACACCCCCTCGATGGAGGAGGTGCACCACATCCATAAGCTCGACCACCCCTCGGGCACGGCTATTACCCTGGCCGAAGGCATCTTAGCCGAGGACAAACGCTACACCGGCTGGCACGACACCCTCGACACCGACAAGGTTGAGGTGGCCGACGGCCTGACGCTCCCCATCACCCCGCGCCGCGAGGGGGAGGTGCCCGGCACGCACATCATCCGCTGGGACTCAATGGCCGACACCATCACTCTGGAGCACCGTGCCAAGGGGCGCCTGGGCTTTGCCATGGGTGCAGTCAGCGCAGCCGAATGGCTCACCGCCGAGCATCGCGAGCCCAAACGCTACTCCATGTCAGAAGTACTAAAATCAGAACTCGAAAATGACTGAAAACGAAGATAAACCGGTAGAGAAGGCTGCCGGAAAGCCCGTAGAAAAAGCCGCCGACAAGGGTGCGGAACAAGCCGAAGAGAAACCTGTAGAGAAGGGTTTCAAGGCCGATTTCCGGCGCCGTGTGGCCGGGAACAAACCCACACGCTGGGTGCGCTTCGCCATCGTGATGCTCGTGTACATCCTTTGGGTAGCCTGGATGGGCAACTGGTGGCTCCTGTTGGGCGCCCTGCTGCTGTTCGACATCTATATCACCGGCTATATCCCCTTCACATGGTGGAAAAAGTCGAAAAACAAAGTCACACGCAGCATAATGTCGTGGGTCGACGCCATCGTCTACGCCCTGATTCTTGTGTATTTCGTATTCGCTTTCCTCGGCCAGAACTACGAGATTCCCTCGTCGTCGCTTGAAAAAACGCTGCTTACGGGCGATTACCTCTTCGTAAACAAGACCGTATACGGCCCCCGTGTACCCATGACTCCCATCAATTTCCCGCTCGTACACAACAAGATGCCTTTCGGACTGGGCAAAAGCTACTCCGAGGCCGTGCAACAACCCTATCACCGCCTCAAAGGGCAGCGTTCGGTGGAGGCCGGCGACATCGTGGTGTTCAACTTCCCGGCCGGCGACACCGTGATGACCATGATGGAAAACCCCGACTACTACCAGCTTGTGAACATCTACGGCTACGACAACGTAAACAACAGCCCCCAACAGTTCGGCAAGAAGGTATGGCGTCCGGTCGACCGCCGCGAAAACTATGTGAAACGTGCCGTAGGTCTCCCCGGCCAGCGCATACGCATATCCGACGGCGTGGTCTATATCGACGGGCAGAAGTTCCTCACCCCCGCCAACGTACAGTTCAACTACTTCTATCAGACCAAGGGAGGTGCGCTCACCGATGAAGAATTTGACGAGCTTGGTATCGCCGTCGACGACCGTAACCTGGTGCAGATCAGCGAGAGCGATAAATCCGGCCTGCTGGCGCTCGGCTTCCGCGTGAACCCCGACGGCTCCGTTCCGCCGCTGTACGTGTCGCCCCTCACCGCCGATATGGTCAAAAAAATGGAGAGCTCCGACCGCTTCCAGATGGTGATGAAGCAGGTTCCCGAGCCTGAGACCATGCTCAGCCTCTTCCCAGAATCAATTTCGGCTGACTGGACCCGCGCCGAATACGGCGGTCCCAACGGCCTATGGATACCCAAGAAGGGCTCAGTATTGAAAATGAGTCAGCGCGCCTGGGACATCTACGGCCGCGTAATCCGCGTCTACGAGAACAATCCCACTGCCGAATTCCACGACGGCAAACTGTGGATTGACGGCAAGCCGCAGGACACATACCGCTTCAAGATGGACTACTATTTCATGCTCGGCGACAACCGCGACTGCTCGCTCGACTCCCGGTACTGGGGATTCGTCCCCGAGGACCACATAGTGGGCACCCCGTGGCGTGTGCTGATTTCGTTCGACAAGGACAAACCTCTGTTCGGCGGCGGCATCCGCTGGAACCGCATCTTCAAGGACGCCAACCCCGACAAGTGAATCCGTTAGTAATTTTCCCCGGCCACAGCATATCGCTGCCGCCCCGCTACTACGGGAGCGTCGGCTATTACGCTGTGGCTGCGGTATTTGAGTCAGCTGCGGTAGACTACGGGCGCCTCTTCGACAAACGCCGCAAGGAGGCGCACCGCTGCGACATCGCCGACAAACAGGGCACCGCGCAAATCACCGCCGCCATCGCCAAACCCCACGGTATCGTCCGCGCTACCTGGCGCGACGTCCGCCTCAGCGACCACGGCGCATGGTGGCACATTCACCGCAACACACTTGCCACCGCTTACGGCCGCACACCCTTCTTCGAATTCTATATCGACCGCTTCGAGCCGTATTTATCGCCCGAAGTGATGCACCTCTACCCCACTCTGCCTCAGCTGCTTACAGCCATCGACGCTACCCTGCGCGACTGCCTCGGCATCGACCCGGATCCCGGCAGTATCCCCGAAAGCGCCATCCCATTCGAGAAAGCAACCGCCGGACTGACCCCCGACGACCTTCCCGACTACTGGCAGGTGCGCGCCGACACCCTCGGTTTCATCGCGGGCCTTTCGGCGCTCGACCTGCTGTTCAACCTCGGACCCGAAGCGCCGCTCTACCTGCGCAGCGCCGGCGCCGCCTTGGCGCCGCGCATCGCCTCCACCCTCTGAAATTCCGAAAAACGGCATAAAACGATATAAAACCACATAAAACGACATATTCCGGAAGATTCCCCGATTTTAACAACTACGCTTTGTGTATCAGCGCACTTTTTTGTAATTTTGCATTTTAAAGCAAACCAATCTATGGCATCCTCCCCCGAAACCAATACTCCGGATAAACATACACCCTCCGGCACCCCCGACAACACACCGGGCAAACCCGGCAAGCCCTTCCTCATTATCGGCACGGCTGTCATCATCCTGGCTACGCTGTCGCTTGTGCCCTGGGGCAGTCTCACCGGCGGATTCTTCAAGAACTTCAATCTGCTCGACGACATCTCCGATGTAAAAGTCGCAGACAGCGAAGATAATACAGCCGACGCCGAGGCAATCGACCCGCTGCTCGTGCAGGCCGAAAAGGAGGCCAACGACGCCCAGAAGGCCGTGGCCGCCGGCGCCCTGGTACCCGATTCGCTTCTCAAACCCGCTCAGCAGCCCCGCGTGAACGGCCGCATGATTATCGAGGACTATTCGGTAAACGGCAAGGGGCTCGAGCGCTTCAAGGCCGCCCTCGAGAAGCGCGGCACACGCACTGTGCGTGTGGGCGTTATCGGCGACTCATACATCGAGGGCGACATCTACACCTCGGCCATGCGCGAGATTCTGCAACAGAAATATTCGGGCCGTGGCGTGGGTTATGTAGCTCCCACCAACCTCGTTTCGGGCTTCCGTCCGACCATCACCCAGCGCGACAACGGTTTCACCGACTACGACCTGCGCAAGGACAGCAACCCCGACTGCGCATGGCTCTCGGGCCAGCGATTCACCGCCGATGTAGGCGCCTCCGTCACATGGACCGCCGTCAACAAGGAGGATTACCCGCACCTGAACGGCTGGAATACAGCCACAATACTTTTCCGCGCCCCCAACGGCGGCGTTATCACCACCAACACCGGCGCCGGACCGGTAGACCACAAGGTCAGCGCCTCCAAGGGCGTCCAGGCCATACAGCTCAAGGGCGATATGACAAAGCTCACGCTCACCAACAAGTCGGTCAGCGGGCTGACGCTCTACGGCGCATGGCTCAACGACGCCACCGGCATCACCGTCGACAATATGTCGCTCCGCGGCAACTCGGGCATCACGCACCGCGCAATCCGCAAGGAGCTCGCGCGCGACATGGCCCGATACATCGACTACGACCTCATAGTGGTGGAATACGGACTGAACGCCTGTACCCCCAAGCAGACCGACTACACCTATTACAGCAACATGATGACGCAGGTAATCGCCACGCTCAAAGAGGCTTACCCCAATGCCGACATCATAATGATGGGTGCCGGCGACCGCGGCCTTAAGCACGGCTCGTCGGTAGCGTCGATGTCGACTGTGCCCTACATGGTCAGCACCCAGCGCGAGGTGGCACGCAAAGCCGGCATCAACTTCTTCGACACACGCGAGGCCATGGGCGGCGAAGGGGCCATACTCAAATGGCGCGAAGAGAAACTCGTCAACCCCGACTATATCCACATGAACTTCCAGGGTGGCAAGAAGATGGGCAAACTGTTCACCGACGCCCTCCTAGGCACAATCGGCTCCACGGCTGCGGCTCCTCAGGGCGCCAAACCCGCCGCCGAACCCGCAAAATAATTTGTACGACAATATGAAAATCCATCAGATATTATACCCGGTAATAGGGCTTACCATAGCAGCGGCATCGGCGCAGGCCGTGTTCGCCGACGACGACAACCAGGAGGAGCAGCGCGTGAGCCCGCAGCTCGAGGACGAAGGCGCGGCACCGGCCGTGCGGCGCCTCTCGTACGGCGCCTACCCGTGGCTGCATCTCGACGCCAACAAGATAGAGTTCAACGGCGCCGACTGGGGCCCCCTGCGAATGCGCGTCGACGCCACCGGCACCACCCCCTTCCGCATTCTGCTGATAGGCGACTCGCACATCCAGGGCGACGGCGCCACCGGCATGGCCCGGCGTATGCTTCAGGACCGCTACGGCTCGGCCGGGCGCGGCCTCATTACCCCCAACAAGCTGGCAAACACCAACCAGCCGGCCGACTACACCATCACCTCCAACACCACCGGATGGCGTACGGCCCGACTGATGAAACTCCCCTGGGCATCGCCAATGACCTTCACCGGCATATCGTGCACGCCGCCCGTCGGCAAATTCGACATGACCATCCGCCTCAAGGAGCTCCCCGGCTCGTACCAGGGCTTCGACCGTGTGAAAATATACTACGGCGGCATCACTCCCGAGGTGGAGAGCATCGTCTCCGACGGCCGCGAAATAGAGTTCACCCGCACGGTTCCCGGCAACGGCTGCCTGGAGCTGACCCTGCGCCGCTCGGTCACCTCATGCACCTTCAATTTCCGCACACCCGGTGAAACCAACATGGCCGGATTCGAGCTGCTCAACGGCCACAACGGCGTGGAATTCAGCATTATAGGCAACAATGGTGCCAACTTCACCTCGTATATGCCCCACGAAATCGGACGCGGCGTGGCCCAGCTCGACCCTGACCTCATCATCGTGGCAATGGGCATCAACGATGCCTGGGGCAACCTCACGGACGCCCAGTTCGTGAAGAATGTCGACACCTTCGTACGCGAGCTGCAGCGCGCCTGCCCCGACGCCAAAATCTTGCTCACGACTCCCAACGAAACTCAGAAACGCAACGGACGCACCTCAGCTCCGCGAAAGCGCGTGGCCGATTTCCGTGAAATCATCAAGAAATACTGCGCCGACAACCACATTGCCGTCTACGACTACTACGATGTCTGCGGCGGCGACGGGTCATCGTATCACTGGATAAAGAACGACCTCTACTCACACGACAACCTGCACTACAACATCACGGGCTACACCCTTATGGGTCAGCTGCTTGGCGACGCACTCATACAAGCCCTCGACTAATCTAAACCAATCTTCGGGATCCGCTACGCGGCCCTATCACTCAAATGGCTGAATCTCCACAAGAAATATTCAAACCCGAAGCCGCTCCCCTCTCGCGCGGCAAACTGATACGCACCGGCCTCTACGGCCTCATCGGCTTAGCCCTGCTCTTCGGCGCTCTTACGCTGCTGCAGCTCTCGGGCGTTGAGCTCACCGAAAACTTCAAACACCTGAACTGGAGCCTGTTGGGCGACGTGCTCGGCTACGACCGTACCTCTCCGCTGCTCTTCAACACGGGGCTGTTCATGCTGCTGTTCGCCGCCTTCATCGGCATCTACCGCCTGGCGGCCTCGCGCAGCAAAGCCCGTATGTACCTGGTAATCGCCTTCTCGCTCTATTTCTACATAAAATCGAGCCCGATGGGGTGTGTGCTCCTGCTGGCCGTCTGCATGGCCGACTTCATCATCGGCACCCTGCTGTTCTACTGCAAGTCGTCGGTAAAGCGCCGTCTGTACGTGCTCTTCAACGTGCTGATGAACGCCGGTATGCTCCTCTACTTCAAGTACTTCAACATGGTATTCGGCTTCTTTGCCGGCATGGCGGGCGCCCACTTCGAGCCGTTCGACATCATACTGCCCATAGGCGTGTCGTTCTTCTGCTTCCGCTCCATAAGCTATATCGTCGACATATACCGTGGAAAGATCGAGCCCTGCCGCTCGCTGCGTGACTACATTTTCTTCCTGACATTCTTCCCGCCGCTGCTGGCCGGCCCCGTGGTGCGCGCCTCCGATATGCTGCCGCAGATTGCCCGCAACCCCATCGCCGACCGCCGGATGGTTTCCGAAGGCCTCTTCATGATTATGTGCGGCCTCTTCAAGAAGATTATCATCGCCGACTATCTCTCGGGCAACTTCGTGCAACGCATCTTCGAGAATCCGTCGCTCTACTCCGGATTCGAGAACCTGATGGGCGTATTAGGATTCTCCATACAGATTTACTGCGACTTCTCGGGCTACTCCGACATGGCCATCGGCATCGCCCTGCTCATGGGATACCGGTTCCTCGACAACTTCGACAGCCCGTTCAAGTCGACCAACCCGAGCGACTTCTGGCGCCGTTGGCACATCTCTCTGTCGTCGTGGCTGCGCGACTACATCTACATCCCCCTGGGGGGCAACCGCAAAGGCAAGCCCCGTCAGTACTGCAACCTGTTCATTACCATGATTGTAGGCGGTATATGGCATGAAGGCGTACTGATGAACATCCTTTGGGGCTTCTACAACGGCCTCCTGCTCACAGGCCACAAGATACTCCACAAGGTGTGGCGCACCCCCGCGCGCATCAAGGGCACCCGTGGCGCCAACGTGGTGAACATCGCGGTGACTTTCACCCTCATAATCGTGGGTATGGCCATCTTCAAATCCACCTCCATCGAATCATTCGGCGTAATGTGCAAGCAGATATTCACCAACTTCCACCCAAGCGTAATTCCGTCGTTCATAATGAGTTACAAAGGGGTAGTGATGCTGATGCTGCTGGCGTACATACTTCATTTCATGCCCAAACGGCTCACGGCGCGTGTGCGCGATATGTTCGGCAATCAGTCGCTGCTGATGCAGGCCATCATTCTGGCGCTGGTGATTTTCATTGTCATCCAAAGCCGTCAGGCCGAGCTCGTACCCTTCATCTACCTGAAGTACTGATGCCCGGTCCGGTCGCGGTTCCCCGACCGCAGGCATACCCGAAATCAGGTATCAGGGTAGGGGACCGATACCCAAAACAGGGTATTTTGCGCTAATAATTAACGCGAGTTCGGGATAAGGATAGCCAACTCGCGTATTTAGGTTATGATTGCCTGGGACGGCTGGTAAGGATAGGTGACCGATTTGACCGCGTTGCAAAGCTTTTCAACTACAACTACGGCATAATAGGGGAGTGATATTTGTCATATCGCGGGATTTTGCCTAATTTTGCAACATCAAACACGATTTTAATTTGCCAATGTCACGACTACTGAACGTACTGTTTGCCGCTCTGTTCCTGTCGGGAATTGCCGAAACGCACGTGGCCGCCGCACTGGAGCCGGCTGCGGCAAATGACTCGCTGTACTCCAACGACGCACTGCTCAATATGCTGATTGACACCACTCTGATCAACAATGTCATCGAGGATGTCAAGCTGCCCGTCGTGCCGGAAAAGCCGAAGTATACGCCGCCGGCCCGGAGCCGCCGCCAGCGCTGGCGCGAGCCGGAGTATTGGAAGGACCCGTCGAAACTGCCCATCGATACCACAATTGACGCGTCGTATCTTAAGATTCCCCGGTGGCTGCTGATGCCACCGGTCTATAACAGCTACGACATAAAGACCCCCGAACTGACCGCCGACCCGCTCAACCGCCCGGTGCCACCCGATGCCTCGAAACCCGGTGCGTGGGCCGACCGTCTCGTGGCCGGAAACAATTACTGGAACTCGTTCATGCAGAGCTGGATGATTGCACACCCCTGGATGGTGCCCAACAACGCGGCGCTGATGCAGCGCCCCCCGCAGGCTGTGGTGCTCGACACCGACCCGTCGAAGGCCAAAATCACAGTCCGCGGCTTCGACAGCTCGCCCGAAAAGCTCAAGGAGGCCGCGCAGGCCGAAGCCAACATTCAGCGTATCAACTGGATTCACACCTTCGACGGCTCGCTGCAGTTCTCACAGGCCTACATCTCGCCCAACTGGTACCAGGGCGGCAACTCCAACCTCAATATGATTGCCAACGCCATCTGGAACCTGAAGCTCAACCCGGCTTTCCACCCGAACCTGATTTTCGAGACCTCTGTGTCGTACAAACTCGGCGTGAACAACGCTCCCGATGACTCGCTACACCAGTACAATATCTCCGACGACATCTTCCAGGTAAACTCTAAATTCGGCGTGCGCGCCTTCCGCAAATGGTTCTACTCGGTGAACGTGCTGTTCAAGACCCAGCTGTTCAACAACTACAAGAAGAACAGCAGCGACCTGGCCGCCGCATTCCTCTCGCCCGGCGAGTTTAACGTGGGTATCGGTATGACCTACTCCAACGCCAACCCGAAAAAAACCGTGGAGTTCAACGCTTCGGTCGCCCCCTTCTCCTACAACCTGAAGACCTGCACGAACGAGCGCATCGACCCCAAACAGTTCGGCATCGACCGCGGACACACCACCGTGAGCCAGTTCGGTTCGTCGGCCGAGCTGACTTTCAAATGGAAGATGCGCTACAACATCCAGTATTACTCCCGAATGTTCATATTCACCAACTACGAATATGTGCAGGGCGACTGGGAGAACACCATCGACTTCGCCATCTCACGCTTCTTCAGCACCAAAATCTACGCCCATCTGCGTTACGATTCGAGCACGAAAAAGGTGGCCGGCACCGAATGGCACCAGTGGCAGCTCAAGGAGATTCTCTCGATAGGTTTCTCGTATAAATTCGCCTTAGGATAACACCCCTGAATGACACTTCGAGGCTACATACTGCGCGCGGCGGCGCTGCTGCTTACGGCGGCGCCCTGGCAGGCGCGGGCCGAGATTCACCTCTTCGGGGGCACGGAGCCCACTCCCGCCGAATCGTGGCGCGTGGAATGCACCACCGATTCGGCGGCGTGCGCCATCGTAGAGCGCACGGCCGGACCCACGGTAACGGGCATCTGGCAGGCTACGGCCGACGGTGCCCGCGTGGCCGTAATCAGCGGGTCGGCGGCCGGCGGAGTGCCGCAGGGCGCCGTAGCCCGGGGGAGCCTGCTGTTCGTGATACTGCGTTCGCCGCGCCCGGGCATCCTCCCCGGCACGGTGATGGGGTGGGCCACCCCCACCGCCAAGGACGGAAAATGGGACGCGCGGATATTCACCGCCACCGACGGACGCACCCTGTCGAAACCCATGCGCTTCACCCTCACCGCCGGCGACAATTCCCACCTGCAGCTCGTACCGGTTAAGAAAGGACTGAAAATCAGCCTATGGCGATGGCTGCCGTATATGATCCGCCCCGGATTCACCGAAGTCGACGACCGCGAGAAGGGGCTCGACGGTTTCCTGCGCGTGTGGCCGCCGTCGCTCACGTCGCCCCCGCCCACACCGGTATACCTGTAAACCCACAGCCCCTAACGGCCCGTAGCGGCCACTCAGAGCCTATCTGCTATGCAAAAACTGATTCTGTATATAATTCTACTGCTCGCCTGCTGTGGCGCAACCATGGCCCAAAGAACCGCCTTGCGCAAACTCCGCCCCATTCCGGCCGAAGCCCCGCAGGCTACGCCCGACTCCGTGGCCGGTCTCAGCGCCGACTCGCTCGTCACCTTCAGCGGCTACGAAAAGACTCTGCGCGCCTCGCGCGAAACCCTGTTCATCACCAGCCATGCCGACCGACCGATTTGCCGTATCAGTTTCACCATCAGCTACTTCGACAACATCGGGCGTATGCTGCACTCGCGCCGGCAGGATATGTCGGTCGACGTCCCCTCCGGCGAGACACGCCGCATCGACTTCCCTACCTGGGACACGCAGCGCACCACCTACTTCTCCGGCGGCCCGCGACCCCGCAACGGCGGAATACCTTACACCGTAAGCATCTCCAATCCAACAATTTACTTCGAGCCGAATGCAGCAACAACAGATTGACACCTTTTTCTCGAAAATCGAGAAGATTCACCAGCTGACCCCGATTGACCGGCAGCGCCTCCTTGACATGGTGGAGGAGCGCACCTTCCACCGACGGGCCACCATAGTGGGTATCAACAGCCTGACGACATACGCTTTCTACGTGGTAGAAGGTTCGCTGCGCCTGTTTTATACCGACAAGGGGCGCGACTGTACCGCCGGCTTCACCATGGCCGGCGAATTCGTGATTATTCCACGCTGGCTCCTGGCCAATTACCCCGACACAATGGCTATCGAGTTTCTCGAGAACAGCACCTTGCTGTTCCTGCCGAATTTCCCCTTAAAGGACTTGCTCAAGCAACGGGTGCTGATCAAAGGCAATGAAGCACAGATGTTTATCATTGTGGCCATGATGGAGTACATCGCCCTGCTCGAGGAACATCTGCAGATGATGCACATGACATCGGAGGAGAAGGTGCAATGGCTCGAGGACCGCTGGCCAAAGCTCTTCGAGTGCGCCAACATGACGCAGATTGCATCGTACCTCGGTATGGCCAAGGAAACCCTCTACCGCATCCGCGGCGGCAAATATCGCCGCAGTGTACAGTAGGAATCTGATAATATAACGCAATGACATACAACAATATAACAGTCGCCGAGGCCGTCTGCCGTTACCGCCGGCGCGCCGGGGCATTCGCGCCGCGCGCCGCCCTCATAGATATGGACGGCACCATCTACAACTCCATGCCGCACCACACCCTGGCGTGGCAGCAGATGATGCGCGACATCGGAGTGGAATGCACCCGCAATGAATTCTACCTCTACGAGGGGATGACCGGAGCGGCCACAATACGTATGCTGCTTCAGCGCGCCGGGCTCCCCGAGCCCTCCGACGAACGCGTCAGGGAACTTTATGCCGTCAAAAGCCGTTATTTCAATGAAATGGAGAGGGTAGGGCCCGTGCCGGGCGTAGAGCGCGTGCTCCACGCTCTGCGTGACGCCGGAATCGACCGCGTGATTGTCACCGGCTCGGGTCAGGCGTCGCTCATCGACCGCCTCGAGGCCGACTTCCACGGCATTTTCAGCGCCGACCGCATGATTACCTCACACAGCGTAATTCACGGCAAACCGCACCCCGAGCCATACCTGCGGGGCATGGAAATCGTCGGCGTAAAGCCTACGGAGGCCATCGTCCTGGAGAACGCGCCGTTAGGCGTCGAGTCGGGACACGCATCCGGAGCATTCACCATCGCCGTGACTACCGGTCCGATTCCCCCCGAAAAGCTGTGGGAAGCCGGTGCCGACGTGGTGTTCCCCGACATGAACCGCCTTGCCGACCTCCTGCCTGATTTACTAAACGCCTGAAACCGAAACTATTATGTTGTTGTTCACTAATCATGTCTTTCAAGCCCTCGACGAGCAAGTCGCCCGGCTGAATCCCGCGTCGGTAGTGGTGCTTACCGACTCAAATACCGTAGAATGTGTGCTCCCTCAGCTGCAGAGCCAGTCGGAAGCCGTAGCAGCAGCCCGCGTAATCACCGTGGCACCCGGCGACGCCAACAAGAATATCGACACCGTAAACCATATATGGAAAGAGCTCAGCAGCTGCGGCGCCACGCGCAACACACTGCTGCTCAACGTCGGAGGCGGCGTAGTCACCGATATGGGAGGCTTCGCGGCCGCTACATTCAAGCGCGGAATACGCTTCATCAACCTGCCCACAACGCTCCTGGCGGCGGTCGACGCGTCGGTCGGCGGCAAGAACGGCATCAATTTCTACGGCCTCAAAAACGAAATCGGCACCTTCCGCGAGCCGGAAGCCACCATAATCTCCACCGAGTTCTTCCGCACGCTCACCTCGGCTCAACTGCTTGAAGGATATGCCGAAATGCTCAAACACGCCCTCATCTCGTCGGAGGAGATGACCTCGCGGTTGCTCGCTTACGACATCACCGAATATCGCGACGACACCTTGCTCGACCTTCTGCGCGAGAGCGTCGCCGTAAAGGAAAAATACGTCACCGCCGACCCGCTTGACACCGGCGCGCGCCACGCTCTGAATTTCGGCCATACGTTCGCTCACGCCTTCGAATCATTGGCCATGCAGCGGCAGTCGCCGCTGTCGCACGGTTACGCCGTAGCCTTCGGCATGGTAGCAGCCATGATATTGTCGCATCTCGAATTGAAATGCCCCACCGATTGGCTCAACCGTTATGCGGCCTACGTAAAGGCGCGTTACGGCACATTTGCCTTCACCTGCAAGGATGTGCCCGTCCTGATTGATTTCATGCGTCACGACAAGAAAAACGAGGCCATAGGGGCTATCAGCTTCGTGCTTCTGGAGAAGCCCGGGGTCCCCGTAATCAACCACCCCGTCGCCGACGCCAACATCCCCGCAGCCCTCGACCTCTACCTCGACATGATGGCGTGATCTCGGAGTTCCCTGAGCAAAAACAGCGCCGGGCTTTTGAAGCCCGGCGCTGTTTTAAGGGTTAATGACGGAGACGTTACGCCTCGAGAGGCTTGACGTTGATGAACTGGCGGCCTTCCTTGCCGCTGGTGAACACCACTGTGCCGTCAACGAGCGCGTAGATGGTGTGATCCTTGCCCATGCCTACATTCAGGCCGGGATGATGCACTGTACCACGCTGACGCTTGATGATGCTGCCTGCTTTGGCAAACTGACCACCGAAAATCTTAACACCGAGTCGTTTGCTTTCTGACTCGCGGCCGTTCTTCGACGAACCTACACCTTTCTTATGTGCCATTTCTAATGTCAGGATTTTAGGGGTTATGCAATTACGTCTTTAATCACAATCTGCGAGAACATCTGGCGATGTCCGTTTTTGCGGCGGTAGTCGTTACGACGTTTCTTCTTGAAAACGATAACTTTATCACCTTTTACGAGGGGACGTTTAACCTCGCAAACTACTTTTGCACCTTCTACGGTAGGTGCGCCAACCTTTACGGCACCGTCGGCGTCGATCAGGAGAACGCGGTCAAACTCTACGGTCTCACCCTCTTTTTTCTCCTCGCCGAGATAGTGAACATACAGGAACTTGCCGGCTTCAGCCTTGAACTGCTGTCCCTGAATTTCTACGATAGCGTACATGTAAATGTATGATATATAAATGGTTATACCGTCGGGCGGGCATTACTGCCGCTTATACCTGAGCCCGGTGCGGCCTAAAAAGCGCACAAAGTTACGTATTTCCAACGACTTATACAAATATTTTTTTTATTGCTGTCCGATAAAACTTTTTGAGCGAATGAAAAATTAGCGCTG
>CAMEPD010000021.1 GCA_945931475.1 uncultured Muribaculaceae bacterium
GCGAAAGTGGGAGAGTAGGTAACCGCCCCCTATCCGACGAAGGCCCGAGAGCAACCGCTCCCGGGCCTTTTCCTCGGTTACCCATAGGGGTAATAGGGGTAATAGGGGTAATAGGGGTAATAGGGGTAATAGGGGTTAAAGGGGTTATAGGGGTTAAAGGGGTTATAGGGGGCAAGATGGTAAAGAGCGCTGTTATAGGCGCACCTGAGGTTGTGCCTGGTCGCGGTGGAGTCGCTTTAGTATTGTTTCGGGAGAGTTTTGGGGGGGGCTTTATAATTTTTTATGTACAAAATTGGAGAGAAATGACGGATAAGTCGATTTATTGTTGTATCTTTGCTCGATTGTTTTTTGTATTGAAATCGATAATACTCAGATAATCGAAGCCTTGCGGGCATATTGATTTAAAGTGCTGAAGCTATGGGCTATTTACAGTAATACATTTGACTTTTATGTGTGGAATTGTTGGATATATAGGTAATAAAGATGCTTACGACATTCTTATCAAGGGTCTGCATCGTCTGGAATATCGCGGATACGATAGTGCGGGTGTTGCACTGATGCAGGATGACGGTAAGCTCAACGGATATAAATCGCGTGGTAAAGTTGCCGATCTGGAGGCATTTTGCCAGGCAAAAGATATTTCGGGCCGTGCAGGTATAGCGCACACCCGCTGGGCTACTCACGGTGAACCGAATGATGTTAACGCACACCCTCATTTCAGCGCTTCGAAGAACATTGCCCTGGTCCATAACGGTACTATCGAGAATTACAACGTGCTTAAAGAGGCTTTGCAGCTGCAGGGTTGCACCTTCAAGAGCGACACGGATACCGAGGTGCTGGTTCAGCTGATAGAGTACATCAAGACCACCAATAAATGTTCGCTGATAGAGGCTGTACGTGAGGCACTTAAAGAGGTTATCGGCGCATACGCTATCGCTGTGCTTGACACGCAGTACCCCGACCAGATTATTGCCGCGCGCAAGAGCTCGCCGCTGGTAATCGGTATCGGTAAGGATGAGTTTTTCTTAGCATCCGACGCTACTCCAATCATCGAATACACTGACAAAGTAGTTTATCTCAACGATGACGAGATTGCAATAATACAGCGCGGCAAGGAACTGAAGATAATCACTATCGACAATGTGCAAACAACGGTGGATATCCACACGTTGCGTATGTCGGTCTCGCAGCTCGAGAAGGGCGGCTACCCGCACTTCATGCTGAAGGAGATTTTCGAGCAGCCGCGTACTATACACGACTGCATCCGAGGCCGAATAGGCAATACCGGTTCGAAAGTCACGCTCTCGGGTGTGCTTGAGAATCGCGACAAATTCTTGAATGCCCACCGCATCATTATCGTGGCGTGCGGTACATCATGGCATGCCGGCCTTATTGGCAAGCGCCTTATCCAGGAGATTGCGCGCATCCCGGTAGAGGTGGAGTATGCCTCGGAATTCCGTTACAGCAACCCCGTCCTTACACCCGACGATATTGTGATAGCCATCTCGCAGTCGGGTGAAACCGCCGACACTCTCGCCGCTATCAAGATGGCACGTAAATGCGGAGCCTTCGTATATGGTGTGTGCAACGTGGTAGGTTCGTCAATTGCACGCGCTACGGACTCAGGTACTTATATCCATGTGGGTCCGGAGATTGGTGTGGCATCAACCAAGGCCTTTACCGGCCAGGTAACAGTGCTGACCATGCTCGCCTTAGCTATCGGCCAGCTGCGAGGTACCGTCAAGGAGAAGGAGGCTGTGGAGATTACCGACGCGTTGCGTTCGTTGCCGAAACTGATACGCCAGGCCCTGAAACTCAACGACGATATCGAGAGGCTGTCGGGCATCTATACCTATGTCCATAATTTCCTCTATCTCGGGCGCGGCTACAACTACCCATCGGCACTCGAAGGCGCCCTCAAGCTTAAAGAAATCAGCTATATACATGCCGAGGGTTATCCTGCTGCCGAGATGAAGCACGGCCCCATCGCCCTGATTGACCACGAGTTGCCCACGGTAGTCATAGCGCCCAACGACGAGCTGCACGAAAAGATTATCTCGAATATCCAGCAGGTAAAGGCACGCGGCGGTTCGGTGATAGCCATTGTGACCAAAGGCGACAAAACCATCGCTGAAATCGCCGACCATATCCTCGAGATACCCGACGTGCCTGAGACCATCTCGCCGGTTATCGTGTCGATACCATTGCAGCTTCTCGCATACCATATCGCCGTTAAGAAGGGGTGCAATGTTGATATGCCGCGTAATTTAGCCAAGTCGGTTACGGTGGAATAGCGTGTGGAAATGGCGAAAAATTCGTAACTTTGCAACATGAAGAATATCCGCAATTTCTGCATAATCGCGCACATAGATCATGGCAAAAGCACTTTGGCCGACCGTCTGCTCGAATATACGAATACCGTTGAGACCAAAGACCTTCAGGCCCAGGTGCTTGACGATATGGACCTCGAGCGCGAGCGCGGCATCACCATCAAGAGCCACGCCATCCAGATGGATTATGAGCTCGACGGCCAAAAATATACGCTGAACCTTATTGACACCCCGGGGCACGTCGACTTCTCGTATGAAGTATCGCGCTCAATCGCTGCCTGCGAGGGCGCACTGCTGATTGTCGATGCCACCCAAGGTATTCAGGCTCAGACTATTTCGAACCTCTATATGGCTATCGATTCCGACCTTGAAATTATCCCCGTGATAAACAAGGTCGACCTCGAGAGCGCCAATCCCGACGAAGTTGAGGATCAGATAGTCGACCTGCTCGGATGCGACCGTTCGGAGATAATCCGTGCCAGCGGCAAAACCGGCGAGGGCGTGCCGGAGATACTGCGTGCCATCGTGGAACGCGTGCCGGCTCCGAAAGGCGACCCCGAGGCACCGCTTCAGGCGCTGATTTTCGACTCGGTTTTCAATCCTTTCCGCGGCATTATCGCCTACTTCAAGATTGTGAACGGCACAATCCGCACAAACGATTTCGTGAAATTCGTTTCGACCGGCAAGGAGTACCATGCCGATGAAATAGGAGTGCTCAAACTCGACCTGTCGCCTCGTAAAGAGCTGTCGGCCGGCAATGTGGGGTACATCATCTCCGGCATCAAAACATCGAAGGAGGTGCGTGTGGGCGACACGATTACCCATGTCGATCGTCCGGCCGGCGCGATAGCCGGATTCCAGGAGGTGAAGCCCATGGTATTCGCCGGGGTTTACCCCATCGAAGCCGAAGATTTCGAAAACCTGCGTGCCTCGCTCGAAAAACTGCAACTCAACGACGCTTCGCTCACCTTCCAGCCCGAATCGTCGATGGCGTTAGGCTTCGGATTCCGCTGCGGTTTCCTGGGACTGCTGCACATGGAGATAGTGCAGGAGCGCCTGAGCCGCGAGTTCAACATGGAGGTTATTACCACGGTGCCCAACGTGTCGTATCACGTATTCGACAAAAAGGGGAACATGACCGACGTGCACAATCCCTCGGGACTGCCCGAAGCGACCCTCATTGACCACATCGAGGAGCCCTACATACGCTCGTCAATCATTACCACTACCGATTTCATCGGCCCGATAATGACCCTTTGCCTGGGTAAGCGCGGCGAACTGGTTAAACAGGAATTCATCCACGGCAACCGTGTGGAGCTGATTTTCGATATGCCCTTGGGTGAGATAGTTATCGACTTTTACGACAAACTCAAGTCAATATCGAAGGGATACGCATCGTTTGACTATCATCTGCACGATTTCCGCGATTCGAAACTTGTGAAACTTGACGTGTTGCTCAACGGTGAAAGTGTTGATGCGCTGTCGACCCTGACTCATGCCGACAACGCCGTGCAGTTCGGTCGCCGTATGTGTGAGAAGCTTAAGGAGTTGATACCGCGGCATCAATTCGACATAGCCATCCAGGCTGCTATCGGGGCGAAGATTATCGCGCGAGAGACCATTAAGGCTGTGCGTAAGGATGTGACAGCCAAGTGTTACGGCGGCGATGTTTCGCGTAAACGCAAACTGCTCGAGAAGCAGAAGGCCGGTAAGAAGCGCATGAAGCAGATTGGCTCGGTGCAGGTGCCCCAGAAGGCTTTCTTGGCTGTGCTCAAACTCGACTAAATTTTTATTCGGCGCGCTCATTCGGCGCGCTCATTCGGCGCGCTCATTCGGTGCGTCCATTCGGTGCGTCCATTCGGTGCGTGATAATGGGCAATCTGGTTCGTCGCTATCGGGTCTCGGCTTCGGTCACAATCCTACGCTTGCACCCATCTGTATTGCACTCTTCATGAGACGTGGAAGAGGTTGGTTAGGGGTTGAGGGCGCGCTGGCGCATCTTCTCGATTTGCTTTTTCTTGGTGTCGTTCCAGTGGCGGTTGTTGTTTTTGTTGGCCTTGTAGGCGGATATGCCGGTAATGGTTTTCAGGACATTCAATACCCGGTGGCCGAGGCTGAAATTGCCTTTTCCCACGTTTTTGCTGATGAGGTTATGGTCGGGAACGATGTCGGTGCGTACTTGGTCGGTGTTGATGGAGTTGACCCGGGCGATCAAATCGGTGATATGGCGCGGAAGAGGCTTGACATCAGTGGGTTTGTAGATGCCTATTTGATTTCTGTCAAATTTGGAATCGGCCCATTTTTTTGCTTCTTTGATTGAGATGAATTCGCGGTCGAGGATATGGATTTCGCCTACAGTCTCCACAAAGAACGGCTCGTCGACCGAGTTGAACCGGAACATATCATGTCCTCGTCCACGGGATTCGATTTTGAAGTTGTAATCGGTTAAATCGATGGGCGATACCACAGTTGAGTCGTTGTTGAAGTATCTGAATCGCATCGAAATATTGTCGAATTCCACCCCTCGACGCACGAATCCCCTCAGTGCCGGAGTCCAACAAATCTGGGATGAATCATTGAGCACATCGACATTCACGGAGATGTAGTCGGGATTTTTCGACCATATAACTGAGGGCTGATAGCGGCCGCGGAGGGTGTCGGAACCGGTTTGAATGGCGTGGAGCGACGCCGGGAGTGAAGCGGGTTCAGGGAGAGCCATCCAGTCGGACCAAGAGAAATGCTGATTGAAGCGGTCGCTGACGCTGTCGAGGCCGTTATGATTGGTGAACCGGTAATACGACTTGCTTGAGAGAGTACGTGGCATCTTCCAGCCGTCGAATTTGATTTTGTGGTCGGGCGTGAGCATGAAATCGACCATTTTTTCGCGGAAGAGAAGCACCGAGTCGGAGTAAGATGTCAGCGTGGAATACTCGCGCAGGTAGCCTAAAATGTGGAGAATGGGGCGTTTGCTCGATTCTACAACAACTTCATCGAGTTGGGAGGCGGCTTCGTGCATGAATATGGTGTCTCTCGGAAAGTGAGCGGTTGTAAAATCCTGATAGCCAAGATATCTGATAGTTATAGGGAATCGCTCCGGCGCGATGTACGGCAGCAACCCTCCGGCGTCGGTGGTACAGATAGCTTTCCCCCGGCTGTCGTAAACCGACGCGCTCGGGAGCGGGAAACGGGAGTCGGCATCGACGACCACGATATCGCGAGCGGATAATACGAGGGGAAATATGAAGAGACAGAGTGTGATGAATTTACGAAACATCGCTACATTTTAAATAAATACCGGCACAAATGTAGCGATTTTATTTCGGGGAGAATGGTTGGATGATGTCGTGGATAGAATAAAAATGTATAAAGAATTATAATTTTAAGCAAAATTCACGCGTGGGGTGTCGACCCCCGGGTGTTACGGCTTTTTCCAGACGCCCTTGACAGTGACCGGTTTGGAGTAATTGAGGTGGAAGGTGACGTCGCAGTCGTTGGCGCCCGGCGTAATTTTCAGGTCGAGCGAGCTGTACCAGTTCGTGAAGAAGATTTTGGCCTCGAAAGTGCCGTAGGGGTACGCGTCGGTGCAGCCGTAGGCGGCATCGGCAAACCACTTATTCTTGTGTCCCGAAAAGCGGTTGTGCGTGTCGGCGCGTTCGTCGGGCGGATTGCTGGTATAGACCGATTTCACCCAGTTCTTGTTGCCGCAGACGATGGTGTCGGTTATCCCTTTGTCGGTCTGTGCAATAAGTTTGATGTCGCGGCCGGATTTCACGAGGGTGAGTTCACGCCAGCCCATCGGATTTTCAGGCAGGTAGAGCGTTTTGCCGAGCAGCGGAAGGAGCACGTGGCCGCCGGCTTTACCTGCGGGGAAGGGGTGGGCGACCGAGCTGATGCGTTTTTGCAGTTTGCGGTAGTCTTTACCCACGGGGAGCGGCTTGTCGGAGAGGGCGGGGGAGAGCACGTTCCATACGTAGGATTGCATTTTTTCGCTGACCCCCTGCTGGCATTGAGTGATTACCGCCACCATGTCCTCGTCGGGCATCAGGATGATGTACTGACCCCATGCGCCGTCGGCGCGGGAGGTGTTGGGGTGGTCGCAGGTCCACATCTGATAGCAGTAATCCGATGTGCCCGGCACGTCAATCTTCTTGGTAGTCATGAGTTTGACCCACTGCTCGGGGAGGATTTGCCGTCCGTTCCAACGGCCGCCGTCGAGCAACATTTGGCCGAACCGTGCGAGCGATTCGGGTTTCATCCAGAGTCCCCATCCCCCGGTGGTAACTCCTTCAGGCGAGAGGTCCCAGGCGAAATCGGTGATGCCCAGCGGCGTGAAGATACGCTCGGTGACGTAATCAAGCACCGTGCGGCCTGTAACCTTCTGAACGATTGCCGAAAGGAGGTAAGACGACATGGAGTCGTAGGCAAAATTCTTGCCCGGCGCGGAGGCCATGCCGTGGGAGAGCAGTTCGGGCGTCCATTTGTCCTTCCGGCCGCGCATCATCCAGTCGACGGGAATGCCGGAAGTCATCGTAAGCAGGTCGCGCACGGTGATATCCGCCATTTCCGCCGGGACCGAGTCGGGAAGTGCCTCGGGAATAATGGCGCCCAGACGGTCGTCGAGCCGCAGCAGGTTGTCGGCGATAGCCAGGCCGACTGCGGCGCCGGTAAATGTTTTTGAAACCGAGAAAAGCTCGTGCTGATTATCGTAGCTGAATGGGGCGACACCCACTTCGGCGATGACATTTCCGTGGCGTACGAGGGTGAGCGAATGCAACTCGGCCTGCAGCACCGAAGTGAGAGAATCAATCAGGGCAGACACTTTTGCCGACGGAACCCCTTGGGCCTCGGGGGCGGTGCGGGGAAGGTCGAAAGCGAGCGTTGTGCCCGACAACCAGAGTAAAGCAAATGCAAGAATGTTTTTAGGTTTTATAGTCATGATATGTTGGTTTTACTGGTGCAAAATTACGAAATTTTTGTATTTTTGCATTGGTCAAAAATTCCTTATAATTATGAGAATAGTAATACAGCGAGTTACAGAGGCATCGGTGGCGGTAGATGGCCGACTGATTTCGTCGATTGGCCCCGGGCTGATGATACTTGTAGGCGTGGAGACAGGCGACGATGCCGAAGGCGCCAAATGGCTGGCCGCTAAGACCGTAGGCTTGCGGATATTCGCGCGACCGGGCAGCGGTAGCGATGTGATGGACGCCTCGATGGCCGAAACCGGCGGCGACATCATAGCCGTGAGCCAGTTTACGCTGACGGCGAGCACGCGCAAAGGGAACCGCCCCTCGTATATCCGGGCGGCGAAGGGCCCTGAGGCCGAACCGCTTTACGAACTGTATTGCAGCGAGTTGGAGCGGCTCTTAGGTAAGCCGGTAGGGCGCGGTGTCTTCGGTGCCGATATGAAGGTCGCGCTGGTGAACGACGGCCCCGTGACCATAATTATCGATTCGAGGCTGAGGGAGTGAACGGCCCGGGGCCCGGAGTTTGCTGAAATACTCGCCCAGGCCCGGTTAGTGCTCGTTCGGGCCTCGTTCAGGCCGGGCGCGGAAAAAGGGCGTGGAAAAATTGAGTAATTGATAGAAAATGGGTTACGTTGTAATCATTAAAGAGAAAAAGTAATTTTTAGATTTGGAAATGAGGCGATATGTTGTGCTGTTGATAGCGGCTCTGTGTGCTATGGTGACATGGGGTCAGGAGGCTCATGTAAAGGATTTCTATGCCGATCCGATGGATTTGGCGGCGCAACAATCGAAGTATAGACGTCTTGACGTTCAGGGTAATATGTGTGCTCTGATACGTGTGCAGGTTATCGCCGATAATGTCGTTGCCCGTGGTTCCGTGATAGGTGATGTTGTTAAAAATCCCGGAGAATATTGGGTGTATATGCCTGGAGGAGCCAAGATGGTGAAAATCCAGTCGGATGACTTTCTGCCGCTGATGTACACCTTCCCCGAACCGCTGCATGGGGGTATGACGTATACGATGAGGATAGAGGTGCCGCAGGCCGGGGGGACGACGCCAAAGGTTGTGCGTCAGGGGTATCTGCTGGTTACGGTGACACCGCCGACGGCTACTCTGACCGTCGGGAACGAGGAGTACAGCCCGAAAGACGGGGTGGTGAAGGTATTGCTGCGCAACGGCGAATACACGTATCGGGTAGAGGCGCCGGGTTATTTCCCGTCGGACGGGACGGTAACCATTGCGGGACAGACTGTGAAACAGACGGTTGCGTTGCAGTTGTCGAAACCTCAGCTGTCGGTACGCGCTACTACGCCGGGGACACAGATTTATGTCAACGGAGAGCTGCTCGGAACCGGAATGGTTGACTGTGAGGCGGTTGCAGGTCTTACGGAGGTCGAGGGGCGTGTTGCAGGATATCGGACGTATGCGCAGACGGTTGAGCTTGGGAAGGGTGAGCATCGCGAGGTAGTGATACCAGCCTTGATACCGATGTTAGGCGCGCTAAACGTTGATTATGAGCCTTTTGGTGCGAAAATTTCGTTGGATGGCCGCGAAGTGGGAGAGTCGCCGATGATTATAAGCGATGTGCTGGTCGGTGATCATACTGTTGTTGTGACAGCACCGGATTATCAGACAGCATCATTGACCGCAAAGGTGACTGAGGGCGAAACAGCCCAGCTTGCCGGCGCGCTGATGAAGAATGAAAAGAATAGGTATGTTGAGGAGGTAAGGACTTTTGAACGTAATGGGAGATGGGGTTTTAAGGATGAGGACGGAGAAGAAGTGATAGCACCGAAATATGATAAAGTAGGAAATTTTTGGGATGGGATGGCTCAGGTGAGACTTAACGGCAAATACGGGTTTGTCGATAAGATGGGACGAGAGGTGATAGCGCCTAAATACGATCTTGTATCGGAATTTTCGGAGGGGATGGCAGCTATGTGTGTAAACCATAAATGGGGATTTGTGAACAAGATGGGCGTGGAGGTGACAGCGCCTAAATACGATCTTGTATTGGAATTTTCGGAGGGGATGACTCCTGTGAGACTAAACAATAAATGGGGATTTGTGGACATGATGGGTGTGGAGGTTATTCCATTGAAATACGATGGCGCAGAGTTGTTTAAAAAAGGGAAGGCAAAGGTCTGGCTGAATGGGCAGGAGTTTTATATTGATAAGGAGGGGAATAGGGTGCAGTGAGGAGATGAAAACGGCCCGTCCGGGAGCGGAGAACTCGGGGACGGACCGGAGGTTTTATAAGGTGTGTGGGTACCGATAGAGCCGGTGTTGAGGTTATTTGGCGGCGGGAGTAGGCTCGGGTTCGGGCTTTGTGGTAGCCTTGAGGTCGGCCTCTTCGGCGGCTGTGGCTGCCTGGTCTTCAGCGAGTTCCTTGTCCTTGAACTCGGTGATACCGGCGGCGAGCAGGTCGTTGTACCATGAGAGGAGTTTGCGGATGTCGGTGGTGTAGACGCGCTCTTCGTCGAAATCGGGGAGGATGGTCTTGAAGTAAGCCCGGAGGGCGTCGTTGTCCATCGACTTGATGTCGACCTTCTCACCCTTTGCAACCTCTTTTACCTTTTCGAGGACGTCGGGCAGAGGCACATCCTCGTCGGTGGTGTAGATGGAGATATCGCCGAGCGAAACTACTTTATCGTGGGCGTAAGCGGGCATACGTTTCTTGGTCGAGAGGCTTTCGACGATGAGCATGTTCTTGCCGTTGCTGACCAGGCGATAGAGGCCCGGTTTACCTGAGATGGAAAGAATTTTCTTAAGCATAGTTTTCAGTGCGGCCCTAAGCTGTGGCCGCGGGCTTATGGGGTTAATCTTTTGAGAATATATGTTTCAGTTTCGAGAACAACCGGTGACTGGTTCCGGGCGCGGGCTTTACGTCGGGCATATCCTTGAGCGATTCGATGGCCTGACGCTCGGCGTCGTTGAGGTTTTCGGGGATGTAAACCATGATGTTCACCAGTTCGTCGCCGGTGCCGTATCCCTGAGTAGACGGGAGGCCTTTGCCGCGCATACGGAGCACCTTGCCGGGCTGAGTGCCGGCCGGGATGTTGATGCGTGCGCGTCCCGAGATGGTCGGTATTTCTACGGGGCCGCCGAGAGTGGCTGTGGGTATGTCGAGCATCAGGTTGTAAATCACGTCGTTGCCGTCGCGAATCAGTTCGGGATGTTTCACCTCTTCGATAACCACGAGGAGGTCGCCGTTGACGCCGCCGTGACGCGGAGCGTTGCCTTTCCCCTTGACTGTGAGAGTCATGCCCTCCTCAACGCCGGCGGGAATGTTGAATTCCACGATTTCGTCGCGACGGATTATGCCTTCGCCGTTGCAGTGGTGGCAGGGCTCTGAAATAACCTTGCCTGAGCCTTCGCACTGGGGGCAGATGCCGATGCTCTCCTGCGGGCCAAAGATGCCGTTGACAACCTGACGGATTTCGCCGGTGCCGTGGCAAGTGGGGCAGGTGTTGAAGGCCGTGCCGTCCTTGGCGCCGGTGCCGTTGCAGGCGTCATCCTTGACCCAGATGGGGAGTTTGAGTTTCTTGGTGACCCCTTTTGAAATCTCCTCGAGGGTTAGTTTTACCTTGATACGGATGTCGGAACC
Source organism: uncultured Muribaculaceae bacterium (assembly GCA_945931475.1). Taxonomy (GTDB): domain Bacteria; phylum Bacteroidota; class Bacteroidia; order Bacteroidales; family Muribaculaceae; genus UBA7173. The sequence continues at coordinate 10,906 of CAMEPD010000021.1, forward strand.
GCGGCGCTGGGGCTTGCGTGCGCGTCGGCTGGAGCGGCCGCCGGTTGCGCCGCCGAACCCTCCGCCGAAATCGAAGTGTCCGCCGAATATGTCGCCGAACTGCGAGAAAATGTCCTCCATCGACATTCCGCCCGACGAATAGAATCCACCGCCGCCGCCGAATCCCTGCGGACCCATAGCGTGGCCGAACTGGTCGTACTTCTCGCGCTTCTCGGGGTTCGACAGAACCTCGTAGGCCTCGGCAGCCTCCTTGAATTTGTCTTCGGCCGCTTTGTCGCCGGGATTTTTGTCGGGGTGATATTTGATGGCCAGCTTGCGGTAGGCCTTCTTTATTTCATCGGGTGTGGCGGTCTTGGAGACACCTAACACTTCGTAGTAATCACGTTTGTTCTCCATTTCTGATGCTGAAATAATTTATTGAGCTACAACCACTTTGGCGTGGCGCAGAATTTTGTCGTTAAGGGTGTAACCCTTCTGAACGGTGTCCTTGATCTTACCCTTGGGTGTGGCGTCGTCGGCCGGAACCATGGCCACGGCCTCGTGGCGGTCGGGGTCAAATTCGGCGCCGTCGGTCTCCATGGGCTTCACACCGTTGTCCGATAAATATTTCAGGAATTTATTGTAGATCAGAACCATACCTTCGCGCACGGCGTTGGCGTCCGCAGCATCCTTGGTGGCATCGATTCCGCGCTCGAAATCGTCGAGAATCGGCAGTAGGCCCTGAAGCACCTTCTCCGAAGCGCTCTTTACCAACTCTGAGCGTTCCCGCAGGGTGCGTTTGCGGAAATTGTCGAATTCGGCCATAAGGAAAAGGTATTCTTTCTTCTCCTTCTCGACCTCCTCCTCCTTTTTCTGGAGAAGGTCTTTAAGTGTCTCTATCTCGTTGCTTTCCGTGGATTCGTCGATGGAATCGCCTTCGACCTCCACAGTGGGAATTTCATCAATCGACGAGTCGACATCCATCACCTCGGGCTGCTCGGCCTGAGCGGATTCGGCTTCGAATTGGCGTTTATCGTCCTGTTTGTTTTGGCTCATATTGTGTTTTTTGAATTTCATTGTAGTTAAAATAGTGTTATAGCAAAAACAATGCCTAAAATGCCTGAAAAGCAAATTGGCAGGTTTTTACCGAGGGTTCGGCGCCCGGAACCCGGAAATCAGGCTCCCGCGCCCGGGATTTGCAATTCTTTATAGAAATAACAATCCCAGTGGGGCAACGGTTTAAATAAACTGTCATTCATGAAAATACCGTACACCGCCGAGCCGCTCCCCGACATGGCGGAGTAGGCAGCGCCCTGACCGAGTAGCTCTTCCTTCACGGCGGCAATCGCCGGATGCGCGGGAAATATCGAGTGCTCGAAGTCGTTGCCAATTACTTGCTGCCAGCGGCTGAAGGGCGTATCGCGCAACCTGTCGGCCAGTGGAACATCGGGCACAGCGGGGTGCACGCCGCGGTATGCTTCGGCCGTAGTTACTGATACATCGGGTTTTACGATGGCAATCCAGACCGGTTGCGGTAGGCTGAGAGGGAATCTGTGCAACGTGGTGCCGGTACCGGTGCAGAGCATCGGTTCGTTGTAGATGAAGAAAGGGCAGTCAGCACCGATGCGCGCGGCTACTTCGGCCATCTGCCGCTTGTCGAGGCCGAGACCGAAGAGCGAATTGACACCCGTAATGGCGAACGAAGCGTCGGCTGAGCCACCGCCGAGGCCGGCGCCATCGGGTATGATTTTTTCGAGGTAAATATCTGCCGCGGGGAAGTCGACGACCTCGCGCAGGGCGCGTATCGCCTTCATTACCAGGTTTTTCTCGGGCGGACAGTTGACGGGTCGCCCCGTACAGGTGAGCGTGTCGCTTTCGCCGCGTGCCGGCACAATCTCCAGGATGTCGGTCCAGGGGACCGGTATCATCACTGTTTCCAGATCGTGATAGCCGTCATCGCGGCGCCGCAGTATGTCGAGGCCGATATTTATCTTGGCATTCGGAAAAAGTATCATTATATGGCAAAGTTGAACCGATGCCGTTGCCGACATCTCTGCAAAGTAACGTCAAATATTCCGCTTAAAAAAATTTTTTAGTTATTTTGCAATCAATTTTGCAACCGAACGAGCGTGGCGTGCATCTAACGAATGTATCGGGCATCTTCCGAATGCCTCCGGACAGGAACAAAATTACACTACGATATGAAAAAACAAATTCTGGCATTTGCTGCCTCTCTTCTGCTGACGCTTCCGGCCGTGGCATTGCCGAAAACACCGGCTCAGCCGACCGACACGGCGGCTCAGCCGACAAAAGTGGCCATCGCCACCGATTCAGTAACGAAAATCGCTCTGAACGAGGATGGTATCACCATCGAGGCCCCGGTATCGGCTAACCCCGACCAATCGCAGATTTTTATCGACGACGGCGAGGCGATGGTGCGTCTCAATGGCGAAACTGTGTCGCTGAGCTCTCTGGTACCCGCTCCCGAGATTAACGGGCCGTTCGAAAAGATGCCGTCGGAGGCGATAGTGTCGATTGTGGCGCTGGCGCTCATGATTCCCGGGGCCGTGATAGTGATAGCTGTGGTGGTGCTTCTCAACTTCCTGAAGCGTCGTAACCGCGAACGCAACGAGGTAGTGATGCGAGCCATCGACGCCGGCTATCAGCTGCCAGACGCGTTCTATACCAAGCAGCCGACTATGGTAAATTCCGGTCAGCCATCCGACCGAACTTCATCGCTGCGTGCCAATCCGTCGGTGTTCTCAACCGGCATCACTCTGTTGGTAATCGGCGCGTGCGTCATGATATTCTTCTTCATCACCGGACATCCGGCCGTGGCATTCCTGATAGGCGGTACGCCATTCTTTATCGGTGTGGCCAAACTGATTGGATTCTACACCATACCCGGCTATGGCATCAACCGTAACCGAATGGTCAACAACAACTACGCTCCCCGACAGAACTACGGCTATCCACAAGAGCCCCGGCAGCCCCAACAGCCCCAACAACCGTACGGCCCGCAGCAGCCCGTACAGCCGCAGACCCCTCAGCAGCCCTATAACGGCGGCTCAAACCAGTGCCCGCCTCCCTTTAACCCGAGCTGATCTCCTGACAGTACTTTTCTAAGATAAATAATGAGCTGTTTTGAGGAAATAAAGCTCTTGGCCCTCTGCTATGCCGCCGACAACCGCGATGCCTTTTCGCGACTTGTCGAGATGCATCAGCAGGGGCTGAGGCGGTTCCTCATAAACCTCTGCAACGGCGACCTGATGCTCGCCGACGACATCGCACAGGACACCTTCCTCAAGGCCTGGATGAATATCCGGTCGTTCCGCGGGCTATCGGGTTTCCGCACCTGGCTTTACCGTATCGCAGTCAACGAATACCTGTCGTACAAACGGTTACGCCAGACAGCTATACTTGCCGAAGCGGGCGACACCACCGAGCTTCGGTCGGTTACGGCAGCCGACGGCGTAGCGGCAGCCGAGGCCTCGATGGATGTGGGCGCCCTGCTTACCGGGCTATCGGAAACTGAACGCACTGTGGTGCTCCTTTTTTATCTCGAAGACCTGCCGATAAAGGAGATTGTGAAAATCACAAATATCTCCGAAGGAACTGTAAAATCGCACCTGAGCCGTGCGCGCCACAAAATGGCAAAAATCAAATAATCGTGAATTATGAAAAACAACCCTAACATATCGCCCGACGATGAACGTATCCGCCGAATGATGCACAGCTTGCCGGAAGCTCCGGAGAATCAGTGGTTTACACCGCGAGTCATGAACCGCCTGCCCGAACGGCGACGCAACGCGTTGCCGCGCATAGCGCAGATCCTCTGCTACGCGCTGGCAGTGGGCGCCGTGGTGATTTTTGCAGTGCTTATCTGCTACAACATCGCCCTCAATGGATTGACATTCAGCCTGCTCGGTATGCTGCTTCTCATACCGGTGTTAGGCGGTCTGTGTGCCGGAGTCATTGTGGTTCCGGCAGTCAGACGACTTATCGACGGGGAACCGTAAGGCAGAACGGTCCCACGACTTTTCACATCATACGAAACAGCATTTTCATGACCAATATTAAAGCGCTGTGCCGGACGAACCGGTGCAGCGCTTGTATTGGGTTGAAAATATGGGAATTACATATTCATGCCGCCGTCGACCTGAATAACCTGACCGGTTACGTACGACGACATGTCAGATGCGAGGAAAGTGGCCACATTGGCGATATCCTCTACCTGACCGCCGCGGCGCAGGGGGATTTTCTTAACCCATTCCTGACGGATGTCGTCGGGCAGAGCAGCGGTCATGGCAGTCTCGATGAAACCCGGAGCGATGGCGTTTGCGCGGATGTTGCGCGAACCGACCTCCTGAGCCACACTCTTGGCCAGGGCAATCAGGCCGGCCTTCGATGCGGCGTAGTTCGACTGACCGGCGTTGCCGTGAACGCCTACCACCGATGCCATGTTGATAATCGAACCATGTTTCTGACGCAGCATGATGGGGAGTACGGCGTGAATGAAGTTGAAAGCGCTCTTGAGGTTTACGGCGATAACAGCGTCCCACTGCGACTCGCTCATGCGCATCATCAGGCCGTCCTTGGTGATACCGGCGTTGTTGACCAGGATGTCAATCGAGCCGAAATCTTCATGTATCTTTTTGATAACCTCTTCGGTCTGAGCAAAATCGGCTGCATTCGACGCGTAGCCTTTAACCTTTACGCCCAGAGCTGCGATTTCATCTTCGGTTTTCTTACCGTTTTCGTCAATAACGAGGTCGGTGAAGGCGATATTGGCGCCTTCACGTGCGAAACGCAGTGCTATTTCTTTGCCGATGCCACGGGCGGCGCCGGTAATCACTGCGGTTTTTCCTTCAAGAAGTTTCATAATTTATTTAGTTATTATACTCTGATAATCAGATGAATGGGGCGGTTGTTACATTCTCAGTCCCTGCAGGATGAAGTCGATGACCTGCTGTTCCGAACCCTCGCGGTCGAAGCCGAGTGCTTCAAGGTTCATGGCCACATTGGGGTTGTCGTAGCCCTGAAGCACCATCACCACCACCACGGCAGTCCTGCGTGCCTGCGTGGGGGTGAATTCGCCCGAACTTACCCCCGCGTCGAGGATGGCGCGAAGTATTTCAATCTCCTTCTTGGCGGCCAAGCGTCGCGTTTTCTCAGCACGTTTGAAGTCAAGGCGCAGAAAATCAGATACATTCTCCGACAGGAATCGCTCCGTGGGACATTTCACTATCTCGAGGCGAGCTTTCAGGAACTCCGACAGTTTGCGTGCGGCCGTGGCGTCGCTCGCAAGAATCTGGCGTTGTCGGGCCACAATCTGCTCGCTTTCGCGCTCTATCACAGCCTGATGTATCTCGCGCTTGTTCTTGAAATAGGTGTATATGGTGCGCCGACCCTTCTCCGAGGCCTCTGCGATATCGAGCATGGTGGTATTCTCAACCCCTTTGCGGGCGAAGAGCTGCCTGGCCACATCGATGAGTTTCTCGCGGGTTTTGCTTACCATATTCCTTGCTTTGTGCGGGTGGGCGGCGACGACGGTCACCGGTTGAAAATTTGGTGCGAAGTTACCAAATTTTCTTTAATTATAGTCAAAAACCGCTTATCTTTTTCACTTTGGGCCTGATTTTTGGAATAAAATTTGGCAATAGCCGTATGATTTGTTAATTTCGTGGTTTGATATGAAGAAACGTTTGCACTCATATGTATATTCAGTTGTAAAATCGGTGACTGCGTTGGGGCTTCTGTTCGCAGGTTTTCAGCAGGGTGCCGCACAGCTCGCTGTTGACAGCACCATGCCCGAGGATTTGAGCCTCCAGGAGCCGGCCGAGGATACCGTGATGAATATTCCGGCCAGGGTCGGCCTGGTTATCCGAAACCTCTCCACCGGGCGCAACGTAGTCGAACGCAACCCGGAGATGTTCTTCACCCCGGCTTCAGTAATGAAAACCGTCACCTCTGCCGCAGCGGTAATCAACGGACACATCGACCGGCGCTATGCAACCGAAGCCTTCACCGAAGGGGCCATATCGGGAGGCAAACTCTACGGCAACCTGGTTGTGGTGGCCTCGGGTGATCCTACAACCGACTCCAAGCGCTTTATCGGCAATCACGGCATTGTCGACTCGATAGCTGCGCATATACGCAAACTCGGTGTCGACACCATCCGCGGCCAGATTGTTTTCGAAACCGGAGCGGTGCCCGACGACGGCCCGTCGGTCAACTGGCCCCGCGCCGACCTCAAATACGACTACGGCGCCGGACATTATGCCATCAATTACAAGGACAACACTATCGAGGGTACCGACAAGGCCATCGCTGACCCTGTGGGAGCCTTCTACGACGCTCTTGAGGAGGCCCTAGCCAGCCGTGGAGTGGCTGTGCTCGACGAGAAAATCCATATCCGTGCGAAGCGCCATAAAATTTACCGGCAGGAATCGCCCACCTTTCGCGAGATACTCCATGACATGATGGTACGCTCCGACAATCTTTTCGCCGAGGCCATGCTTCGCCGGCTTGCTCCCGGCAAATCGCCCGCTATGGCATTGCATCAGGAGCGTCGGCTGATTTCGAAAATAGGCATCGACACTACCCGCATAAAGATATTCGACGGCTCGGGGTTGTCGCGCAAGAACAGTGTAACCCCCAACGCCATAGCCGATGTGCTCGAGAATATGGCTCAGTCGAAATGGAGCAAAAGCTACACCGACCTGTTTCCACGTGCCGGAGTAAACGGCACCGTGCGACGCCTGTTGGCCGAGACACCCCTGGCAGGCAAAATTGCACTGAAGAGCGGAAGCATGCGCGGAGTACAGTGCTGGGCCGGATACAAGTTCAACAGCAAGGGACGCCCCACTCACGCCATTGTCTTCCTGATTAACGACTTCAGTTGCCCGCGCGATTCGGTGGTGAAGGCTGCCGAGAAGGTGATGCTTGATAATTTCGATTATTACAATTGATAATTCACTATGGATCAGAATATCGACAAAATGCTGACGGCAACGGCCGAGATTGCCGAACTGCTGCTGACAGCCAAGGATTCGGGCTTCGATTTTATCACGCCGCGTACCAAGGAGCTGATAGCGGAGCTGGCCGAATTGGCTGCCGCGATGCCCGAACATGAGCCGGAGCCGTTTGTTCCCGAACCGGAGCCGGAACCTGCGCCTTTGGCATCAGAATCAGTACCCGAGCCTGCACCGGAGTCTGTGACTGAAATCGAGTTTACAGAGGAGGTAAGTCCGGAGAAGGATATAGTCGTCGAGGAGGAGATTCAAACGGAAGTGCCGGCCACCCCCGACGATTCAGTAAGCGTGACCCTCCCCGAAGAGGAGCAGGAAACCATACCTGTGCCCGAGCCCCAATTAGAGACTGACCTCGAGCCTGTACCCGAACCTGCTCCCGAACCTGCTCCCGAACCCGAGCCCGCTCAGGAGCCTGTTCGCCCGGAAACGCCGACAGAACCGCGCCGCGCTGACCTTACCCTCTGGCGACAGCTCTTCTCAATCAACGACCTGTTCCTTTACCGCCGCGAACTGTTCCGTGGGAGCGATTCGCTCTTCAACGACGCTCTGGTGCGCGTAGGCGACGCCCGCTCACTCGACGAAGTCAAGCAGATGCTCACCGACCGTTACGGTATCGATATGCGGCAACCCGCTGCGAAGGAATTCGTAAAAATCATATCAACGCTTTTCTGATGGCTGCTCAAAACCGTGCCCCGTGGGGCAAACTTTACGTGGTGCCCACTCCCGTGGGAAATCTCGACGACATGGCGCCCCGTGCTATCGAGGTGCTGCGTAATGCCGACCTGATTCTCGCCGAGGATACCCGCACAAGCGGCAACCTGATGCGGCACTTCGATATCGCCACCCCCATGGTGTCGCACCATAAATATAATGAGCATACCACAGTGAAATCGGTGGTAGAGCGCCTCAAGTCGGGGGAGACCCTCGCCTTGGTATCTGACGCCGGCACACCTGCCATATCCGACCCCGGGTTCATGCTTGTGCGCGAGTGCCGCGCCGAGGGCATCGAAGTCGAAACCCTCCCGGGCCCCACAGCTTTTGTGCCCGCTCTAGTCAATTCGGGCCTCCCCTGCGAACGATTCTGTTTCGAGGGCTTCCTCCCGCCGAAAAAGGGGAGAGCAACCCGACTTGCCGAGCTTGCTGCCGACGAACGTACATTCATCATATACGAATCACCCCTGCGTCTGGTGAAAACTCTTGAAGAACTTGCCGAGGCCTGCGGCAACGACCGACCCGCCTCCGTGTCACGCGAAATCTCCAAGCTCCACAATACCACGCGCAATGGCTCCCTGGCCGAACTCCATGACTATTTCGCCCAAAACAATCCCAAGGGCGAAATTGTTATCGTTATAGCAGGGAAAAGAGACCTCCCGGGCAATAAGCGCGTACACCGCAACAAATACCGCGCCGACGATGCCGGCGACCAGGCCTGATTCCCCAAATCAAAGAGATTATATAATATAGAAATCACGTACAACTATTTAACCTAAGTTATTGATATGAAAAAGGTTACAGTATTAGCACTGTGCGCCCTTACACTTGCCGCCGCTTCGTGCAGCAAAGACAAGAGCGAATCCACTGAAGAAGAAGTTGCTGTCGTCAACTACCCTTCAACCGCCGACTCCCTGCGTGTGGCTCTCGCCAACCAGGATTCGTTACTCATGCTCATGAACGATGTTTCGGAAGGCCTCATGCAGATCAAGCAGATGGAAAATATCCTCGATGCTACCACCGGAATGTCGGCCGAAGCTCAGGACAAACGTCAGCAGATCCGCAACGACATCCTGGCCATACAGGACCGACTGAAAATCAACCGCGAACGCCTTGCTAATCTTGAACGCAAACTTGCCGAATCGAACAACCACAACAAGACCCTCACAGCTTCAATCGAAACCCTCAAGAAGCAGATTGCCGACCAGGAAGGCACCATCGAAACCCTCCGCGGTGAACTCGCATCGGCCAACATCAAGATTGACAGGCTCAACAATTCGGTCGACTCGCTCAACACCACCGTCGCTAACATCAGCGAAGAGCGCTCGCAGGCTCAGGCCCGCGCCGAAGCCCTCAACGCCGAACTCAACACCTGCTACTACGTAGTGGGCACCGGCAAGGAGCTCAAGAGCAAGAACGTAATCGAAAGCGGCTTCCTCCGGAAGACCAAGGTACTCCCCGGCGACCAGTCGACCTCCAACTTTATCAAGGGCAACAAGTCGACCCTCACCACCATCCCCCTGTACTCCAAGAAAGCCAAAGTGATGACCAACCAGCCGGCATCCTCGTATCAGCTTGTCAAGGACGCCAACGGTTCATACACTCTGAAGATTACCAACCCCGGTGCCTTCTGGGAGAAATCCAACTTCCTTGTAATCAAGATCGACTGACGCCTCGTCAGCCCGAAAAAGGCGGTATGTCATAATTCGACATATCGCCTTTTTGCGCTCTGTGGCGCGACCTACAATATTTAGGCTGAATGGCGCGCGAAATTTAGAACGCGAAAAAATATAACCGGCCAATCAAGAGCCTGAAAGGTTCCTTGTGCGGAGCACGCAACCAGTTTGGTGTTTACTGCCTGACAGAAAGTCTTTCAGACTCTCATTCGAAGGGATGTCAAAATTCTGTAATATAGCCAATCGCCTGGTAGGTCGCTGCATGCCGCGGCCTTCTATCAAACCGATTGATTATCAGAATAATGTTACCAATCGCCTGGTAGACCGCGGTATGCCGCGACCCAATGCTTTTAACTTAAGAATCGACAAAGAATGTAGGGACATCGCTTTGCGATGTCAGCGGTTGGGAATCAGAGAATTGCAACGTATACATCGCGAAGCGATGTCCCTACAATTACCTGAAACATTCTTAAGTTAAAAGCATTGTGCCGCGACCCTACAATTTACCATCCTAAATTAATTTTGACACACTCCCTTTTTTTGAGAGCTCTGTTCCTATGGCCTAACGGTAGATAAACTTTTGGCCGTTGCGGATATAAAGCTGATTGGCTGAGGGGTGGGCCACACGGCGCCCTATCAGGTCGTAAATCGGTTCGTTGCTGTCGGCCCGATCGACACTGACGGCCTCAACTCCGGCAAAATCGTATTCACGCGAGTTCTGGATAAGAATCATCCTGAACTCGCGTTCGCAGCTTCCCTTTATTGAATGTAGGCTTTTGACTCCAATCGGGAATCCGGTATATCCACAAAAAATGAGCTGCGGCGTGGTTGTCGCCGCAGCTCATCAAGGGATTTAGAATCAATTCAGACGGGTTACTTGAGGCCGCGCTGGCGCAGGAGGGCATCAGGATCGGGGAGGTGTCCGCGGAAAGTCCGGTAGAGAACCATCGGGTCCTGAGAACCGCCTGCTTCGAGCACTGCGCGGAGTTTATCGGCTGTCGCTTTGTCGAAGATGCCCTTCTCTTTGAAGAGCTCGAATGCGTCGGCGTCGAGCTGTTCGGCCCACAGATAGGTGTAGTAGCCCGAAGCGTAGCCCTCGTCACCGAAGATATGCTTGAAGTAGGGTGAGCGGTAGCGGAAGGTCAGTTCGGCCGGCATATCGAGCTTGTCGGCGACCTGCTGCTCGAAGGCCGAAACGTCGATGTCACCGGTGGGATTGAGATGGCCCCAGTTGAGGTCGAGCAGGGCTGCGCCTGCGAGTTCGGCGGTCATGAAGCCCATGTTATGCTTGGCGGCATTGTTGATTTTCACCACGAGCGAATCGGGAATGAGTTCGCCGGTCTTGTAGTGGTGGGCATATTCCTTGAGCATCTCGGGGTCGAACGCCCAGTGCTCGTGGAACTGCGAGGGGAACTCCACGAAATCGCGGTCGACCGAAGTGCCGCTCTGCGAGCGCAGACGTGCGCGCGACAGCATACCGTGGAGGGCGTGGCCGAATTCGTGGAAGGCGGTCTGCACGTCGTCGATGGTGCAGAGAGCCGGAGCATCGCCCGTGGGGGGCGCGAAGTTTGCCACATTATATATAATTGGGCGCTCAACCGAGCCGTCCTTGTTGACCCACGAGGTCTTGAGTTCCTCCATCCATGCGCCCTGGCGCTTGCTGGGGCGTGTGAAGTAGTCGGTCATGAATACGGCGAGGTGTTTGCCCTGAGCGTCCTTTACTTCGTAGACCTTAACGTCCTTGTTGTATTTGGGGGCGTCGGGCATCTCCTCGAAGGTGAGACCGTAGAGCTTGTTGGCCATGGCGAAGATGCCTTTGCGTACCGAGTCAACGGCGAAATAGGGGGCGATGGCTGCCTGGTCGAGGGCGTACTTCTGCATACGCACTTTTTCGGCGTAATAGTAGTAGTCCCACGGCTGGATTTTGAAGTCGTTGCCTTCGGCGTCGCTGAGGGCCTGCATTTCGGCAACCTCCTCTTTCACTTTGGCTTTGGCGGGCTCCCAGATCTTCATCAGCAGGTCTTCGGCGGCTTCGGCGCTGCCGGCCATCTTGTCGGAGGTCATAAGTGCCGCGAAGTCCTTGAAGCCGAGGAGCTGCGCTTTCTGTGCGCGGAGCTTGATTATCTGGTTGATTACGGGGCGGTTGTCGTTGGCGCCCTGAGTGGCGTTGGAGGTGTAGCCTTTCCACATCTGTTCGCGCAGATTGCGGTCCTTGGCATACTGCAGCACTGCCAGGCGGCTGGGGGCATGGAGCGTGAAGGCCCATTGACCCTTCTTGCCGCGGTTTTCGGCCTCCTTGGCTGCGTTGTCGATGGTGTTCTGGGGCAGACCCTGGAGGCGCGCCTTGTCGTCGATGAAGATGGCGAAGGCGTTGTTGGCGTTGAGCAGGTTCTTGTTGAACTTCAGGTAGAGGTCGGTGAGCTGGCCGTTGACCTTTTTGAGCTCGGCCTGCTTGTCGGCCGGGAGAGTGGCACCTTTGAGCTTGAATTCGCGGTAGGTTTCCTCGATGGCGCGACGCTCGTCGAGAGGCTGGCGTGTGGTGTCGATATTGTTGTAGACGGCTTCGACGCGCTTGAAGAGGCCGGGGTTCATCATCATTTCGTCGGAGAAGGCGGTGTATTTGGGCATGATTTCTTCCGAAACCTTGGTGAGCTCTTCGCCCGAATCGGCCTCGACGAGAGCCATCAGCACCGACATCACTCGCTCGAGTGTGGGGCTGAGGTGGCTCAGTGGTTCGATAGTGTTATCGAATGTGGGGGCTTCGGGGTTGTTGACGATAGAGTCGATTTTGGCATTAGCCTCGGCGATACCGGCCTCAAAGGCAGGCATATAATCCGAAATTTCAATCTCTTCGAACGGTGGAATCTGGAATTCCGTGTCGTAGGGCTTCATGAAGGGATTTTCGTGGGCCTTTTTCGAGCACGAAACGCCAATCACGAGGGCCGAAGCGGCTGCTGCCGCGCACATACCTTTAAAGATTGGTTTCATAGGTTTGTAATTGGGGGTTATGATTGGGTTGATTTGTTGGCAAAGATAATAAATTCCGGCGATAAAGTCAATCCCGTCGGGTGCAAGATTTGGGAAAACCGTTGATAATTGGCGCCGGAGAGTGGATTATCGGGGCAGCGGGCCGATGGGACCGGCCGTTGAATCGCGCCCGATAAGGTCGATAACCGGCAGCTTTTCGCGGTCGGTGAGGGCCGTATGGCGCCATTGGAAGGTGGTGATTATCGGGTAATGGTCGGAGTACTCGATGTCATCGCGGCGGAAGGCTATCGCCTCCATGTTACCGCGGTAGAGGGTATGGTCGATATGGAAGTAGAATCGGTTCTTGTGGAAGGTGATGATCGGCCCACGGCCGGCTACGTTGAACGAGTTGCTGAAGTCATCGCCGGCGATGGTGCGTATGGCATAACAGTCGGGCACATCATTGAAATCTCCCGTAACTATCACATTCTCAATATCGAGCGAATCGATGAGGCGGCGTATTTCACGAGCCTGCGAGGCGTGTTCGCGGAAGGTGGTCTTCAATTTGGGGAGCAACGCCCTGCGTGCCGCCTTGAGCGAGCTGCGCCCTTCGCCTTCGGTGACATTCTCATAGATGGCCTTGTCTTCATCGCTTAGTCCGAACGACTTGAGGTGGACGCTCACCAACAGCGTTTTATGACCCTGTATGTCTACCATGGCGGCGGTGTATGGCTCATATTCCTGCTCCTTGTGATTGAACGGGATAGGGTAGAGGGGGTATTTCGAAAATATCGATTCGGCCCATGTGGCGGTGTGATGCGGGTATATACGGTTGAGCGAGTCGATCTGCTCCTGGGTTATGCGCAGCCACGACATGGGATTGATATATTTGGGAAATTCCTGGAGGCACACTATGTCGGCACCGGAGCCAATCAGGTAGGTAAGCGACGGATTGCATGGCGCGCGGCCGTCGCCTTCGACTTTGCCGTGCTGCACCGAATCGCGCATATCGTAGGCCTGGGCGATGTTGAACGACAGCAGCGTGAAAGTGCGCCCGCGGTTTCCGTCGGTGACTTTCGGGTTGACCATATTTACCGGCGAATTGCTCAATATCGGGCCCAAACAGATTATCAGGGTCAGCAGCGGTACCAGGGCCATGCGCCACGACACGCATATCTCAACCACAAACAGAACCACAGTGGTGATAATCCATAATGGGAAGGTGAGGGCAAGCATCGCCGGAACGGCTGTGGCATAGGGGTTGACGATACCGGCGTATCCGGCCGTGATGGCACACAGTCCGTTGAGCACACTCAGCGAGAAGAAAATCCACCACCATATTTTGCGCGCCCGAGCCGAAGGCTTAAGCTTTTGTCCGAGGCGGCGCATTGTTTCCATATTGAAGTTAACCATTTGTGAGTGACCGGATTATTGAAATATAGATTAGGTCTTCGAAGCCCCGGCTTCGCGGTGTCGCGGCGTCATGTCGAAGAGTTGGCGACGTTCGTCGTCGGTGAGCGAGGCGAAGCCCGAAGTGCGTGCTTTCTCCAGAATGGCGTTGCGCCGGGCTGTATTCTGCATCATGCGCCTGACTTGCTCGGTCTTTGCCTTGTACTGGTGTCGCCAGCGGTACCATACGGCTACCCCGACAGCGATACCGGCGAAGTGGACTGCGATTGTAGAGGCATCACCGGTGAAGAAGCTCAGAAGGGCAACCGGCGCTATGAGCCACAGCGGCACACGCCCGACCAGAAACAGGTGTACCGGGTAGCGTGGCTGATTCAGGGTTACTGCGGTGACAATGGCGGCTGTGGCGGCCGATGCGCCGGTGAGCTCCCCGCCGTTCCCCGCCATGAAAAATCCCTCGATTGCATAAACGGCACCCCCGGCTAAAGCGCCGATAAGGTAGGTAATCCCTACGGCGCGGCCTCCGCGCATATTTCCCAATATGGCTCCGAACCACCATAGCCACAGCATATTGACCAGCAGGTGCAGGAAGTCGACCTGTACCACTGAATAGGTCAGTATAGTCCAGGGGCGCGTCAGGAGTGTCACGGCGTCCGACGGCAGTGCAATCCAGGCAAGGATGGCCTCGAAGTCCGCCGGGACCTCGGGCAACAGCATCCACGCGAGCTTAAGTGCCGCGTAGACAGCCAAATTGAGCAATATCAGACGCTTGGTATCCATCGTAAGAGAGTATTAATAGTATGGACCGCCGATTATCCCCTTCTTCTTCCAGAAGAGTAGGATGAGCAATCCGGCCACCATTCCGCCGAGATGCGCGAAGTGAGCCACCGTATCGGCCTGATTGGGATAGATGGCCAGACCCAGCTCGATGGCTGCGTATATTATTACAAAGGTGCGGGCCTTGATAGGCATAGGGGGAATAATCATGTAGATGCGGAGGTTCGGGAACATGAATCCGTATGCTAACAGGATGCCGAATATGGCGCCGGATGCGCCGACCGTCGGAGTGTGGTAGAGAGCGAAAATGCTCTGGACAGCCGGTTCTATGGCGCTGATGCCCAACCGGCTTACCTCGAAGTTGGTCACCCGGCTGTGGCGTAGAAGTTCGCAGAGCGCCGAACCGTTCTCGAAAAGGCCGGCGTAGTGGTTGATCATCAGGGCGAAAACCCCCTCCTGAATCAACGCCGCGCCGATACCGCACGACATATAGTAGAACAGAAATTTCGTGGGGCCGAGCACACGTTCCATTGTCACGCCGAACATGAACAGCGCCCACATATTGAAGAAAAGGTGGGTGAAATTGGCGTGGACGAACATATATGTGAACAGCTGCGAGGGCACGAACTGGTCCGATGTGAAGTAGTAAAGGGCGCACCAACGCTCGATAAAGCGAGCGGCTGCCGGCAGAAGAGCCATGGCAATCCACACGATAATGTTGATTATCAGGAGGTTTTTGGTAACCGGGGGAATCCGGTCAATATAATCTTTGAATCCCATTCTAAAATAACGCTTTAATCTTAAACTACAAAAGTACGAAAAAAATTATAATACGGAAAAATCATTACAAATATTTGCATAATTCAATTTTTGATAGTAATTTTGCACCGCATTTGGGAGGAGAAATGCCCGGATGCATTCGGAAAGATGGCAGAGTGGTCGATTGCATCGGTCTTGAAAACCGACGAGGGTCACACCTCCGGGGGTTCGAATCCCTCTCTTTCCGCTGAAAAAGCAGCCCCAGAGGCTGCTTTTTGCGTGAAAGGGGGCGACGCCTTTAAAAACTATAGGGTCTTTAGGGTCTTTAGGGTCTTTAGGGTCTTTAAAGTCATTAAAGTCTTTAAGGTCTTTAAGGTCTTTTGGGGATATGAGGTTGCTTTTGCAAACTGCTAAAAATCTACACTCCATTAAAGAAATATGCTATTTTGTTTGGTGGAATGGAGTGTTTTGTCTAAATTTGTCGCGTTTTTAGTGGATATGAGTTTTCATAGGTTTATTTCATTTTCCAAGGTTTATATCTTATGACAATTAAGAGTAAAAAGGTGAACTGGGGTTGGCTCACCGTTCTTTTAGGTTTACTCGCTATATGTGCGGCGGGTCTGTTTTCAACCCTCGATATGCGAACGTTCGATATGACTAACGACCACCTTTGGGCCAACGTCGCATGGATGATTACTGCAACGATTTTCGTGCTGATGATGACGCCGGGCCTATCGTTCTTCTACGGCGGTATGGTCCATCGTAAAAATGTGATCTCCACCATGTTGCAGAGTTTTATCGTGATGGGTTTTGTAAGTGTAATCTGGGTTGTCTTCGGCTTTGGCCTCGCTTTCGGTAACGATATCGGCCATGTCATCGGCAACCCTCTTGATTTTTTTCTGATGAAGGGTTGCGGTGTCGGCAATGTGGTTTCTCCCGGCAGTGATACCACGCAAATCGGACTGGTTACCACTACCATCCCCCTTGCGCTGTTCGCTCTCTTCCAGATGAAGTTCGCCATTATCACCCCGTCGCTCATCACGGGAGCTTTCGCCGAGAGGGTGCACTTCACGGGCTATCTGCTCTTTATGATGCTCTGGACGGTGCTGGTTTACTGCCCGTTGGCTCACTGTACATGGCATCCCGACGGACTTTTCGGTATGCTGCACGTTCATGATTATGCCGGCGGTATAGTGGTACACGCTGCCTCGGGTATAGCGGCCCTGGCCGGTGCGCTGTTCCTGGGCAAACGTGTTACGAAGGATAATAAACCGGCGAATGTGCCCTTCGTGCTGCTTGGTGCGGCGCTGTTGTGGCTTGGCTGGTTCGGTTTCAACGGCGGTTCGTCGCTGGCAGCCGACGGCATCGCCATATCGGCGTTCCTGAACACCAACACGGCGGCCGCCACGGCCATGGTGGCATGGGTGGCCCTCGACGCAGTCTGCGGACGCAAACCCTCGGCAATGGGAGCCGCGGTCGGTGCCGTGGTCGGACTTGTGGCCATAACACCCTGCGCCGGTTGGGTCACCGTGGGGCAGAGCCTCTTTATCGCCTTCTTCATAACCGTATGCTGCCACAGCGCAGTAAGTTGGAAAAGCTATAGCCGACGCCTTGACGACGCGCTCGACGTGTTCCCCACCCATGGTCTGGGCGGTATCATCGGCACACTTCTCACCGGCATCTTTGCTTACGATTTCTTTGCCGCCGGTGACCCTGAGATGCCGTCGCGCTGGCAGTTCTTTCTGAATCACGTGTTGGTAATGGCCGGCGTATTCATCTATACATTCGCCATGAGTTATGCCCTTTACTGGCTGACCAACAAGATTATACCGATGCGTGTCTCGAAGGAGAACGAAAAGATGGGCCTCGACGCCTCGCAACATAACGAAGAGTATGAAGCCCCCGAACCGAAGGATGCCTATCCCTCGGTTGCCGAGTGGTTCCGCGGCATTGAGGAGAACTGACCCGGCGACTTCCAACCAATTGATAACATACACTCATTATCACCGGATATGCTTAGTGACAGAATGAAATCACGGGGCCTTTACCGCCCTGAAAACGAGAAAGATGCGTGCGGCGTAGGGCTGCTTGTCAACGTAAAGGGAATCAAGAGCCACCGCCTTGTGGAACAGGGCCTCCAGGTGCTCGAACACATGGTGCATCGCGGAGCCGAGGGAGCCGACCCGAAAACCGGCGACGGTGCCGGCATAATGGTGCAGATTCCCCACGAATTCATTCTGCTTCAGGGTATTCCGGTTCCCGAGAAGGGGCGCTACGGCACCGGACTGGTGTTTCTGCCGCACGACCCCGATGCCGGGCAGCTGATGCTCGATCTTATCGAGCGCGAGGCTATCGCTCTGGGTATGAAACTGATGGCCGTGCGCGATGTCCCCACCAACAATGAGGGACTCGGACAGGTTGCTCGCGAGGCCGAACCACGTATCGTGCAGATTTTCGTTTCCGACGAGGAGTCTGACGACCCGGTGGAGATACGCCTGTACCTGCTCAGAAAAATTGTTGAGAAGAAAATTGCGGCGTCGACTATCCGCAGCCGCGAGGAATTTTATGTGGTGTCGCTGTCGTCTCGCGTGATTGTATATAAGGGTATGCTGTCGAGTCTGCAGCTACGCTACTATTTCCCCGACCTGATGAACCCGCGCTTCACCACGGCCATGGCGCTGGTGCACTCGCGGTTCTCCACCAACACATTCCCAACGTGGTCGCTGGCACAACCCTTCCGTATGCTGGGCCATAACGGCGAAATCAACACCATCCAGGGCAACCGTCTGTGGATGACCGCCCGCGAGGGGCTGATGCAGCCGGCCAATTTCGCCGGGCACGACGTTACTCCCGTCATACAGCCCGGCATGAGCGACTCGGCTTCGCTCGATAATGTGCTGGAATTCTTTGTGATGGCCGGCATGAGCCTGCCGCACGCCCTGGCGATGCTGGTGCCGGAATCATTCAACGACAAGAACCCCATATCGTCGCGCCTGAAGGCCTTTTACGAGTATCACTCGATTCTGATGGAGGCCTGGGACGGCCCGGCAACCCTGCTCTTCAGCGACGGCCGTTACGCCGGGGGTATGCTTGACCGCAACGGTCTGCGCCCCGCCCGGTACCTCATTACCAAGAACAACACCGTAGTGCTCGCCTCCGAAACCGGTGTGCTCCCCTTCGAACCGGCCGAAATCCGCGAAAAGGGGCGTCTGCGACCCGGCAAGATGATGATGGTCGACATGAAGGAGGGGCGTATCTACCACGACGACGAACTCAAGGAGGCCCTGGCCCAGGAGCATCCCTACCGCGACTGGCTGCAGCTCAACCGTATAAATCTCGATAATATCCGCTCGGGGCGCAAGGTCGGCAATGACGTCGCCGACTACCGGCGACTCCTCGCTACCTTCGGTTACCACGCCGAGGAGGTCGACCGCATAATCCGCCCGATGGTGGTCGACGCCAAGGAACCGATTCACTCCATGGGCAAAGACACACCGCAGGCGCTCTTCTCGCGGCGCCCCGAACTGCTTTACGACTACTTCAGGCAGCATTTCGCCCAGGTGACAAACCCGCCCATCGACCCTCTGCGTGAGGAACTTGTGATGAGCCTCGACAGTTACATCGGTGCCGTGGGGCTGAGCCTTCTTGACTTCTCGCCCGAGCTTTGCAAAATGGTATTGTTGCGCCGCCCGATTATCACCAACCGTGAGCTTGACCTGCTCTGCAATCTCCGCTACAAGGGGTTCAACACGCGAAAGCTCAGGATGACCTTCCCGGTATCCGACGGGTCCGACGGCCTCGCCGCCGGCATCGAGCGACTCTGCCGCGAGGCGGAACAGGCTGTTGATGATGGATGCAATTACGTGATACTCAGCGATAGAGGGGTCGATGCGGAGAATGCTCCGATTCCGGCGCTGTTGGCTACTTCGGCCGTTCACCATCATCTGATTCATCGCAAAAAACGTATGCAGACGGCGCTGATTGTCGAAACGGCGTCGGCTCGCGAGGTGATGCATTTCGCTCTCCTCGTGGGGTACGGCGCATCGGCCGTCAACCCCTACCTGGCGTTCGGCCTCATCGACGACCTGGTAAAGAATAATCAGGTGCAACTCGATTTCGACACAGCATCGCGCCACTTCGTGCAGGCCGTCGACAAGGGGCTTCTGAAAGTCATGTCGAAGATGGGTATCTCGACGCTCACCTCCTACAAGGGCGCCCAGCTGTTTGAGGCGCTTGGCCTGAGCCGCGAAATGTGCAGCCGCTACTTCGGCAACACTCCATCGGCCATCGGCGGAATCGGAGTTCAGGAGTTGGCCGCAAATATCCTCAAAAGCCACGCCGAAGCCTTCGCCGAAGGTTTCGATACCGAATCCGAACTGCCGTTTATCGGGCATTATGTCTTCCGCAAGGGGGGCGAGAGCCATGCCTGGAATCCCCACGTAATCGCCACGCTCCAGAAGTCGACGCGACTGGGAGATTATGAGATTTTCAAAGAGTTCTGCCGCTCGGCCGACGTCAAGGATGAACCGGTGTTTATCCGTGATTTCCTGCAGCTTAACAGCGACAGGCAACCGGTGCCGCTCGATGAGGTCGAGCCTGAGAACGACATCATGAAGCGATTCGTGGCCGGTGCCATGTCGTTCGGAGCCATCAGTCTTGAGGCGCACGAAACTATCGCCCTGGCCATGAACGCCATCGGTGGCCGCAGCAATACCGGCGAAGGTGGCGAGGACCCGGCGCGTTTCGCTCCGCTCCCCGACGGCTCGTCGACCCGGTCGGCAATCAAGCAGATAGCCTCAGGACGTTTCGGCGTCAACACCGAATACCTCGTAAATGCCGACGAAATTCAGATTAAGGTTGCTCAGGGTGCCAAGCCCGGCGAGGGTGGCCAACTCCCAGGCTTTAAGGTTGATGAGGTTATCGCCAAAACGCGCCATTCGCTTCCCGGCATCTCGCTGATTTCGCCACCCCCTCACCACGATATCTATTCGATTGAAGATCTGGCGCAGCTGATTTTCGATTTGAAAAATGTGAATCCGCGCGCCAAGGTAAGCGTGAAGCTGGTTGCCGAGAACGGCGTGGGAACCATAGCCGCCGGGGTCACCAAGGCCAAGAGCGACCTCATAGTAATCAGTGGCGGCGACGGCGGTACCGGCGCATCACCTGCCAGCTCAATCAGTTACGCCGGAGTTCCGGTGGAAATCGGTCTGGCCGAGACCCAACAGACGCTCGTTATCAACAATCTCCGTCGCCAGGTGCGCCTGCAGGCCGACGGGCAGCTGAAAACCGCCCGCGACATTGTGGTGACAGCCATGCTCGGCGCCGAGGAGTATGGGTTCGCCACATCGGTGCTTGTGGTGCTCGGCTGCGTGCTGAAGCGCGTTTGCCACACCAACACCTGCCCCATGGGCGTGGCTACCCAGAATCCTGAGCTGCGTAAGAAGTTCCGAGGTCGCTCGGAATACCTTGTGAATTATTTCCGTTTCCTGGCCCGCGAGGTGCGCGAAATCTTAGCGTCGCTCGGCTACCGGTCGCTCGACGAGATAATCGGCCGCCCCGACCTGCTGAAAGTCGATACCGATCTGGCCGCGCGCTTTGCACCGGGGCTCGACCTGACCGACCTGCTGCACATCCCCGTCGAGGCCGCCGAGGGGAATTCGGTACGTTGCGTCGTCGAACAGCAGCACGACATCAGCCGTGTGCTCGACCACGAAATCATATCGCGCACGCTGCCGGTCATCAAGGCCGGAATGCCCGTGGAGCTCGAATTCCCTATTGCGAACACTGACCGCGCCACCGGCGCCATGCTCTCGGGCGAACTTACACGCTTGGCGCCTGAGCTGAAGGATATCAACCCAAATATCCGCTGCGTCTTCAAGGGTTCGGCCGGACAGAGTTTCGGCGCGTTCCTCATCCCCGGCATCGCGTTCCGCCTCGAGGGAGACGCCAATGATTACGTTGGCAAGGGGCTGTCGGGCGGCCGCATTGTCATCGTGCCCCCGAAAGGGTCGACATTCCCTCCCGAAGAGAATATAATTGCCGGAAACACTGCGCTTTACGGCGCTACTGAGGGCGAACTCTACGTGTCGGGCCGTGTGGGCGAGCGTTTCTGCGTGCGTAACTCCGGAGCCACTGCCGTGGTCGAAGGGGTAGGGGACCACTGCTGCGAATACATGACCGGCGGACGATGCGTGGTCCTCGGCCCGACCGGGCGAAACTTCGCCGCCGGCATGAGCGGCGGTATCGCATACGTATGGAACCCTACGGGCGATTTCGACTATTTCTGCAACATGGAGCTCGTGGAGCTGTCGCTCATTGACAATGAGCATGATTCACGCGAACTTCACCGCCTGGTTTCGGCCCACTACAAGTACACACGCTCGCCGTTGGCAGGACGTATGCTCGAGGATTGGGCGAAATATTCGGCGGAATTCATCAAGGTTACACCCACCGAATTCAAAAAGTTCCTTCAAAAGCACCCTCAGGAAGCAGAAAAAGTGTAACTTTGTGGTATGAACCGCAGACAGTTTTTCTCAAAGGCGGCCGCATTGGCAGCCGCGGCAGCGCTGGCCCGTTATGAGGCTCCCGCGCGAGTGCTCACCGGCCTCCCCGACTCCAAACCCGCTGAACCCGCTCCCGCTAAAGCCGTCAAGGCAACGTCCGGGTCGGCTATCGGCATGAAATATTTTCCATACGAGTTGAAGCTGAAACACGCATTCAACCTCGCCCGAAGCTCGCGCACCACCACGCCCGATGTGCAGGTGGAGCTGACGTGCGACGGCATAACCGGTTATGGCGAGGCATCGATGCCCCCCTACCTCGGCGAATCGGTCGAGTCGGTATGCTCTTTCTTGGGTAAACTCGACATGGAGCAGTTCAACGACCCCTTCCGTATCGAAGAAATTCATGATTATATGGATGGCGTCGCTCCAAAAAACTGCGCCGCCAAGGCAGCCGTCGACATAGCCCTCCACGACCTCTGCGGCAAGATAGTGGGGCAGCCGTGGCACCGCATCTGGGGCCTGAATCCGGCTAAAGCGCCCTGTACATCGTTCACCATCGGCATAGACACCCCTGAAGTGGTGCGTCAGAAGGTTGCCGAAGCCGCGCCCTACCGCGTGCTGAAAGTGAAAATGGGTCTCGGCAACGACCGTGAACTCGTGGATATAATCCGCGAAAGCCGCCCCGACGTGCCTATCTGCGTTGATGCCAACCAGGGGTGGGACGACCGCGAGGCTGCCCTCGATATGTGCCACTGGCTCAAGGAGAAAGGATGCATTTTTGTGGAGCAGCCCTTCGACAAGACGCGCCTCGACGACACGGCGTGGCTTACCGAGCGTTCGCCGCTGCCAATCATTGCCGATGAGGTACTTCAGCGCCTCGGCGAAATCGCCCCGTTGAAGGGGGTATATTCCGGTATCAATATCAAGCTGATGAAGTGCGGCGGCCTGCACGAGGCTTATCAGATGGCAACCCTGGCGCGTGCTTTGGGCATGAAAGTAATGTTCGGGTGCATGACCGAAACATCCTGCGCCGTCACGGCTGCCGCCCAGCTCTCCCCGTTGGCCGATTACGCCGACCTCGACGGCAACCTCCTCATCGCCAACGACCGTTTCGACGGCCTGAAAATCGTCGACGGCCGCATCACCCTTCCCTCGGCCCCCGGCATCGGCGTCACCCTCCTATCCTGATACCCGAAATTATAAAACACATTTTTTGGTTGGATTGGTGATAGTTTTATGGGGGCAGCGGCGTAGTTCCGTGGCAGGGCTAACCGAAGATTGACCGTCAGAC